>JBBSCI010000001.1:0-67823 GCA_038250445.1 Candidatus Limnocylindrales bacterium
AGCAGACCTCGACTTCAAGGGCAGTCGTGGTTCCGTCGACGATCGCGCGCATCAGCTCGTCCCAATCGCGCGCCTGGGTGGCGAGCTGGGCGATCTCATGGAGGAAGGCGAGCTCGCGGAGGGAGCGCTCGGTCCGAACGATCTCTGACGGCATGGACGGATTATCGGGCAGGCGAGTCCCCCGGCGACGGGACCGTCCCGCGATCGTGACCAAAACGACGCCGGCCGCTCGCCTCCGGCCGGCACTCGGCGCAGGATGGACGAAGCGGCCAGGTCGGTGACCTGGCCGCTCCAGCTATGTCGATCGGGCCGCGTGTTAGTGCGCGGTCACCGTGATATTCGTCTTGACGATGGTGGTGCCCGGAACACTGGTTGCACCCATCTCGGTGGTCAATGTCCCGACGCCCGTCGCCTTGCCGAGGATGATCAGCGAATAGGCCGCCGATTCGCCCGGCGTCGGATCGGTCGAGGTGACCCGAAGGTCGCCGGTCGGGAGGACGGCCTCCATGTCGCCGGAGCCTTCCTGGTTCTCCGCTCCGACCAGGAAGTCCTGGCCGTTCGGATCAGTCTGGGCCGCGGCGTATGCGTAGGTAATGTCCTGGGTGCCGTTGAGGCCGATCCAGGTCTCGAACGTGCGCAGGTCGCTGGTCCCGAAGACCTTGACCTGGTATTCGATGACGAGCCAGTCATCAACGCCATCCGTCAGGGTGGCGGCAAAGATGCCTGGTGCCGCACTACCGTCGAGGTCGGTCCACAACAGGGCGAGCATGTTGTTCGGCTTCGCGGGATTGGGCCCGGTCGGCAGGGTGCAGCATTCGTTGTCCTCCGACGCCCCGCCACCGGCCACGATGTAGCCGTTGGAGTCGACGCCGACGGTCGTGTACTCGACGCCGTTGTAGAGGAACGGCGGGACGTCGTAGTTGATGATCTCCTCGTCCCCGATCGCTTCCGCCTTGATGCCGAAGGACGACAGCGGGAGGTAGCCGAAGAGCTCGCCGGCGGCCACAGACGGGACGCCGGGCTCTGCTCCGGCCAGGCTAACGTTGTGAAGCCGGGCATGGCGGTCGGTGACGATGGTTGCGCCGTTGGCGCCGATGATCCGCAGCTTGCTCGACACTGTGCTGTCGAGGTCGACAGTCTGGTCGTCGAACGTGTGGTTGACAGCCGTGACATCACAGACCGTGGCCCGGTTCTTCGGGATCGAGGTCTGCCAGCACGTCTGCGACAGATTGACGTTGCCCTGGGTGTGGACGAACGCCACGGGCAGGTGAAGGACCGGACCCGGCTTGTTGCCGTCGATGTTGATCTGAGCGAACTGCTGCTCGCCTGTCGGAGCGCCCGACTCGATCGTGATCTTGAGCCGCTGTGTCTGGTTGTTGTTGATGGTGAACCTGTCCGGGCTGACCGTGATCTTCGTGTCAGGCCCGCCGAGGGAGCTGACATCGAAGCGCTGGCGCTCACCGCTGACGTTCTTGACCTCACGCCAGGTGACCAGGCGACCCGGCATGACCGGTGCGTTGATCGATGGGATGTTGATGTTGACGGCGTTGACCGGGTCGTTCGCCATTGCGAACATGTCGTGCGCCGTAGCGTCCATTGTGAGCGGGGAATCGTCGGCCGAGTTGATCCGGATTCGCCCCGCGCCCCGGTCAAACGGATCTGCCGGAGTGGTGGTGTCTTCCTTCTTGACGTTGGTCGTCGCCGACATCATCAACGCCGACTTGACCTGGCCCGGCGTCCACGACGGATGCGAGTCGAAGCCAAGGATCGCGGCGCCCGCGACGTGCGGTGAGGACATCGACGTACCGGCGATCGCCTGGAAATACTGTCCGGGCGGGCCCTCGACGATGGACTCGGGCGTGGGTGAATGGCCGGCGAGGATCTGCACGCCGGGTGCGGTCACGTCGGGCTTCAGGAAGAGCCCGGCCGGCCCGCGAGACGAGAATGCGGCCATGACGTCGCCCTGGCCGTTGGCCGAGACGCCGGCAGTGAAGGTTGCTGTCGCGCCGGGGTTCGCCGCGAGGAATGCCTTGAAGGCCGTTCCGTCGGCGAGGTGGACGGTCGGCAGCCAGTGGTTGTCGGTCTCGACGTCGGCGAGAGTCGGGTTGTAGAGAATCATGCCTGCTGCACCGCCCTGAAGGACGTTGTAGCCCTTCGAGACGCGACCGAGGCCCGGCCCGCCTCGCTGGCAGGCGACGATCTTGCCGGTGAACGTGCCCGGCGCTGCGGGGACGTCGCAGGACGTGTGACTGTATGGCGCCGCCGACGACAGGACGACGGGCAGTGGGCCCGCGCCGGCCGTGATCGAAGCACCGGTGAAGACGGCGCTCCTGGTCGAGCCCGTGACGGTCAGCGTGGAGCGGAACTCACGTCGCTGGGTCGAGGCTGCGGTGCTGACGACCCACGGTGAGAGGTGATTGGCGGTTCCCGCGCCCGGGCCCTCGTTGCCGGCCGAGGTGGCGACAAAGATGCCGGCTGCATACGCGTCGAGGAATGCGAGCTCGACCGGGTCGGAGAACGGCTGGGTCCCACCCGAGATCGAGAAGTTGATCACGTCGACACCGTCCATGATGGCTTCCTGGACGGCGGCCGCGGAGTCGGAGCTGAAGCAGCCCTCGATGCCGCAGACCTTGTATTCGATGATGTGTGCGCCTGGGGCAATCCCGTGGATCGGGCCACGGTCGACACCGAGGACGGGCGCCGTCGTCACGACGTCGCCGGCTGCGGTGCTCGAGGTATGGGTGCCATGGCCGTTGGAGTCACGGGCCGTCTTGTACGGCTCGGCTGCGGCGCGAGCAGGATTCGAGAGGTACGTCGCGAGGAAGGGCTCGCCGCCGATGAGCTTGTTCTGGCACACAAACGGGTCACTGGCCGGGGTCAGAGGGTTGTCCCCGAAGTTGCATGTCCGGGCCGTGTGATCCGGCCGCTGCGGCGGTGCTGCCAGGACGCCCTGGTCCGCGAACGAGGGATGCTCGGGCCAGAGGCCCGTATCGAGGTCTCCGAAGATCACGCCTTGGCCGGCCTTCTTGGTCCCGCCGAGCGACGGATAGACGGCGTTCGCCCCGAGGAAGTTCGGGCTCGAGTCCGTATCGAGCTTGAGGAGCTTGTCGCTCTGGACCGCAACCGCGCCCTTGATGGCGAGGACGTTCTTGACGGCATTGGCAGGGATCAAGGCCGAGATGCCGCCATAGACGGTCCGGAAGCTCTGTCCAACGACCGCCTTCGGAACCTTTGTCTTGAGGGCCTTCACGAAGGCCGATTCCTGCGAGGCGACGTAGGAGGCGTACTTGACTTCTGCCGAGGACCGGCGGTCAAGGGACTTGCCCGTAACCTGCGGGCTCGTAGCCGCAAAGCCTTCGATTCCACCGGCGTACGACGCGGCGGCGTCGTAGTCGAGCTTGATCATCACGTTGATGAGCGCGCCGTCCTTGCGCCCCAGAAGGGCAGGATCGGATTCGACGAGCTTGCTCGAGGCGCTCTTGAAGCCTTCGACCCGCCCGACAGGAGCGAGGTCCTTGGCGGTCAGGTTCTTCGGTGGTTGCGCCGCGCCGACAGGCGCGATCGTCGCAAACGACAGCAATAACGCGGCGCCGAGAGCCAAGCGAGACAGCCGGCGTGGTCGCGAGTGCATGTTCACCCTCCCAAAACGGCCCCTGACATCGCGGACTCGTAACGTGGGGACGACCTGATTGCGGCCGTCCCGCCCGTCACATTGGATGCCCTGGGGCTATCAACTCCCGATGTGGGTGACCCGCACCGTGCGACCGCTAGATGCAGTCCGACCTCGTCGTCGTCTCACGACCCGGGCGCGCGCGCCTCGGGTTGAGCAACGATCGGGTCCCGCGCGTCGCGCCGATGACCTCCTACTCACGGCGCTCTGTTCGCGACAAAGAACACGTGTCTCCCGTTAGGGGGCATCGTCGCCCGCAGGCCAGAGCCGTGTCAATAACCGGTTGAATCTGCAACGCACGGGGAGCGGCCGCGACGGCGCGTAGTCAGCCGCGCATCGTGCCCGACACCAGAAAAGTGGTGAGCGGATGCACCAGTGGGCCCGTTGGTCCCCCTGCCGGACCACGACCCACTTGCACGCCCGGCGTTCGAACGAGCGGAGGAACGGCGTCGATGCGAGGCGTTGACTGGGCCGCGTTCGCCGCGTTTAACGCCCGGCGTTCCAACGAGCGGAGGAGCGCCTCGAACCGGGGTTTTGGGCCGAGCCTCGTTCGCTGTTAGGAACGCCCGAGCGTTCAGCGTGAGGACGCGGGCGCCGCGTTTGCCCCGGGCCCGCGTCGCATGACTCGTTCGCCTCCTTGTTACGGCTCGCGAAACAACGAGCAAAGGAATGGCAAATTCGAGCAGTTCGTTCGCCGTTTGTTCCGGTTCGCGCAACAACAGGCGGAGGAACGGCCAATTCGGACCCGCCGCGCGTCCCTTGTCGGTCACTTGTTACGGCTGGCCAAACAACGGGCTCGGGCCGTCCAGGCTCGAGCTCAGCCGGCCGGAACCGCCTCCGGGTCGGTGACCGTGCTCGGCAGGCCTTCCAGCAGCGGATCGGTCCACGTCCAGGCCGCGCCGTAGCGCGAACCGACCGCTCCGTGGCGGGCCGCCTCGACCCGCAGCGGCAGACCGAAGATCTCGATGAACCCGACGGCGGCCGCGTGGTCGAACGCGTCACCCTCGTCGTAGGTCGCGAGATTCTTGTCATACAGTGAGAGCGGCGAGCGGCGGCCCGTCACGACCGCGGACCCGTGATCGAGGCGGACGCGAACCTCGCCGGACACGACCCGCTGCGACGACGCCACGTAGCCGCGCAGGTCGCGATGGAGGGCGCCGAACCACAACCCGTCGTAGGTCAGCTGAGCCAGCTCGTTGGCGACCAGCCGATCGAACCGCAGCGTGTCCTTCGACAGGGTCAGGCTCTCCAGCGCCCGATGGGCGGCATGAAGCACGGTCGCCGCCGGCGTCTCGTAGACCTCGCGGCTCTTGATCCCGACCAACCGGTCCTCGACATGGTCGATCCGCCCGACGCCATGGGCCCCCGCCATGGCCGAGATCCGTTCGACGAGCTCGACCGGGGCCAGGCGCTCGCTGTCGAGGGCGACCGGGATGCCGCCCTCGAACTCGATCGTGATCTCGACCGGCGCCGGTGCGTCGGAGGCAGGCACGGTCCACTCGTAGGCATCGGGCGGCGGAGTGACCCAGGGATCCTCGAGGACGCCGGTCTCGCAGGATCGGCCCCACAGGTTGACATCGATCGAATAGGGCGAGGCCTTCGTGATCGGGATCTCGATCCCGCGCTCCAACGCGTAGTCGATCTCCTGGTCGCGGGTCAGGCCCATCCCGACGCGCATCGGCGCAACGACCTCGAGACCCGGGTCGAGCGCATGGACTGCGACGTCGAAGCGGACCTGGTCATTGCCCTTACCAGTGCAGCCGTGGGCGACGGCGTCGGCGCCCTCGCGGCGGGCCACCTCGACGAGGAGCTGGGCGATGAGCGGCCTGGCCAGCGCGGTCGCGAGCGGATAGGCGCCCTGGTAGAGCGCGTTGGCCTGGAGGTGCGGCCAGACGAAGTCCGTGACGAACCGATCGCGTGCATCGACGACATACGAGCGCGACGCGCCGGCCGAGATCGCCCGCTTCTCGACCCCTTGGCGCAGCGAGCCGCCACCGACGTCGACGGTCAGCGTAACGACCTCGCAGCCGAACTGTTCGCGGAGCCAGGCGACGGCGACCGACGTATCGAGCCCGCCCGAGTAGGCGAGGACGACCTTCTTCATGAACGAGCCTCCACGGGTTGCGGTCGGCGCTCCGATTCGGAGCGGATCTCCTCAAAACGCTCGAGCCACCGGTCCAGGCGCGCTTCGTCGGCGAACAGGACCAGGAGCGTATTGTCGCCCGCGAGGGTCCCTTCCTGCTCCTGGAGCGTCGAGTCGTCGATCGCCTGGGCGATGACACTCGCGGTGCCGGGCGACCCGATGATGAGCAGGGTCAGCCCGCTCCGCCCGACCGAGACCGGGATGTCGGCGAGGATCCGCCGCAGGCGTTCGTCCGAGATGCGGCGCGGCGGCGCGCCCGCCATGTCCTCCGTTGCGACGTAACGGTGGCCCTTGCCGCGGGCCACCTTGACGAGCCCGAGATCCGCGATGTCGCGGCTGACGGTCGCCTGGGTCACGGTGAAGCCGCGCCGCGTCAGACGCTCCGCGAGCTCGCCCTGGCTACCGATCGGTTCGGCCGTGATGATCTCGCGGACAGCACGTTGGCGGTCACGCTTTGCTGCTGGTCCTGCGTTCATGCTGCACCCACCGCGCGTCGGCTCGCCGTCAATCGCGTCCCGAACGTCGGGTCCGCGAGCGCCCGCTCGAGCGCTCCATCGGCCGAAGCGTCGGCGATGATCGCCTCGGCGCCATCCCATGTCAGCGCTGCGAGCGCGGCGCGAATCTTGGGGACCATGCCGCCGCCGATCACGCCGGCATCGATCAGCGTTTCGGCCTCGGCGACGGTCAGCGTGTCGAGGCGGCGATCGTCCGCGTCGCGGACCCCGTCGACGTCGGTCAGGAGGACCAGCTGGCGGGCGCCGAGACCGGCGGCGATCCCGGCCGCGACGTCGTCGGCGTTGACGTTGCAGACGATGCCATCCTCGTCGCGGGCGAGGGGAGCGACGACGGGAACCTGACCGCCGACGAGAACCGCGTCGAGGAGGTCGCGCCGGAGCCCGACGACATGGGCGACGAGGCCCATGCCCGGCACGCGCTCGGCAATGAGCAGGCCGCCGTCCACCCCCGACAGGCCGACCGCGTCGACGCCGAGATCGCGGAGCCCGGCGACGAGCTCGCTGTTGACGACGCCCCGAAGGACCGCCGCGGCAACCTCGAGCGCGGCCTGGTCGGTGACCCGAAGGCCGCCTTCGAACTTGCTCTTGACCCCGAGACGATCGAGCCATTCGGTGATCCGCTTGCCGCCGCCGTGGACGAGGACGACCGGCCGACGCCGGGCCACCGTCGCGACTTCGGCGAGCACCTGGGCCTGGTCGGCGATCGTCGATCCCCCAAGCTTGACGACGACGATCTCACTCACGTCGTGTATTCCGAGTTTTCAATGACGTATGCCTCCGTCAGATCACAGCCGAAGGCCTCGCCGGTCCCGTCGGCGAGGCCGAGATCGAGTCGGATGAGGACCTCCGGCGCGTTCATCGCCGTCCGGGCAGCCTCGCGATCGAAGATCAGTGGTCCGCCCTTTGCGCCGTCGAAGACGAGGTGGCCTGCGATCGCGATTCGGAGCCGATCAGGATCGACAGTGGCCGCGCGCCCGCCGCGCGTCTCCGCTTCGGAGCGTCCGAGCCCCGCCGCCTCGAGGACCGCGGCGTCCGCCAGCCGGGCGTTGCCTGCGGCGCCCGCGACGCGGCCCCAGTTCGGATCGCGGCCGTGAGCGGCCGCCTTGACGAGGCTGCTCGACACGACCGCCCGGCCGACACCGCGCGCCTCGGCGTCGTCGATCGCGCCCGTGACCTGGCACGTGATCAGCGTCGTCGCGCCCTCCCCGTCGGCCGCCTGTTGGCGGGCGAGATCCCGGGCGACGGCCTCGATCGCGAGGCCAAGCTCCTCCGCCTCCATCGTGCCCGCCTCGACCATCGCTCCGCCGGCCGCGCCGGAAGCCAGCACGAAGACCGTGTCGTTCGTGCTCGTGTCGCCGTCAACGCTCAGCTGGTCCCACGTCCGCGCGGCCGCAGGCCGAAGCAGCGAGTGGAGGAGCGCTGGCTCGATGCTCGCATCGGTGAGCAGGACCGCGAGCATCGTTGCCATCCGGGGATGGATCATGCCGACGCCCTTTGCGATGCCCGTGACCCGGACTGAGCGGACCGCAAGCCCGTCGACCTCGGGGAGCGTCAGCGTCGTCGTTGCTGCCTTCGTCCGCGAGTCGGTCGTGCGGAGGGCGATCGCCGCGGCTTCCAGCCCGTCATCGGTCGAGGTGAGGGTTGGAGCCAGCCCCGCGATCCCGTCCGCGACAATCGGGAGCGGCAGGCGCGTCCCGATGATCCCCGTCGACAGCAGCAGCATTCGCTCAACATCGCCGCCGATGGCCGCCGCGAGCATGCCCGCGACCTCGGCCTGGTCGGCGTCGCCGGCTGCGCCGGTCGCAGCGTTGGCGCAGCCGCTGGTCGAGACGACGGCGTCGGCCCAACCGCCGCTTGCCGCGAGGTGTGCCCTCGACAGCCGGACCGGAGCGGCGGCGAAGGCGTTCGGCGTGAAGACGGCGGCGGCAGCGGCGGGTCGGGGCCGGCCGTCCGTGTCAGGCAGCGTCGCGATGATCGCGAGGTCCGGCCGACCGGATGCTTTGATGCCGGCTGCGGCCCCACCTGCGCGGAAGCCAGCCGGGATGGCGGCCCGGCGCTCGACCGGCGGGAGGCCGGTCGGCAGCGGGAGGAGCTCGTCGGTGGTCGCGGTCGTCATGAGCGCGCTACGGGGCGAGGGGAAGCTGGTCGAGGCCTGCCGTCTCGTCGAGGCCGTGGACGATGTTGAACGCCTGGATCGCCTGGCCGGCGGCGCCCTTGACCAGGTTGTCGATGACGCCGATCGCGAGGACCCGGTCCGTCCGCGGATCGTGGTGGACGTGGACGCGGGCGTGATTGCTGCCGGTGACGTGCTTCGTCGCGGGCGGCTGGGCGACGACCGTGACGAACGGCTCGTCGGCATAGGCCTCGGCATACAGAGCGTCGAGCTCGGCCTGGTCGACTGCGCGGGTCGGTCGGACGTGGCAGGCCGACAGGATGCCGCGGGTCATCGGGATAAGGTGGGGCAGGAAGTCGACGTCCGCGGCGCCGGGGTTGCTCGCGCGAGATGATCGACCGAGCCAGATGAGCTCCTGCTCGATCTCGGCAACGTGGCGGTGGCCGGTGACGCCGTACGCCTTCACGCTCTCGTTGACCTCGCCGAACATCAGGTCTGCCTTCGCCTCGCGGCCGGCGCCCGATACGCCGCTCTTGGCGTCGACCACGAGGTCGCGGATCAGCCCGGCCCGGGCGAGCGGCGCGAGGGCGAGCAGCGTCGCCGTCGGGTAGCAGCCGGGGGCTCCGACGATCGCTCGCCCGGCCGTCCGGAGCGACGCCAGCTCCGCACGGTGGAGCTCGGGCAGGCCGTAGACGGCGTCGTCGAGGAGCTCGGGCACCGGATGCTCGAAGCCGTACCAGCGCGGGTAGTCGCCCGGATCGCGGAGGCGGAAGTCAGGCCCGAGGTCGATGATCGCGGTGCCGGCGGCGGCGAGGTCCGGGACGAGCTCGGCGGCGGTCCCGTGGGGCAGGGCGAGGAAGACGGCGTCGACCGGCGGCAGCGTTGCGTTCACCTCGCGCCCCGTACCCGAGAGGTGGGCGTGTGTCGCGCCGATCGGTTCGGCCTCGCGGTCGCGGCCCTGTAGGCCGACGATGTCCACGTACGGATGGCGCGAGAGCAGGCGGATCAGTTCGGCGCCGACGTATCCGGTCGCGCCGATGATGCCGACACGAACTCGGTCGTCATGCCTGGCGGGTCCCCGACTGCCTGGCGCGGCGGCGGCGCCGGGGCGGCGGTCCGTCGCGACTCCGGCATCCGCGCTGCCTGCGCTCACAGGCGCACGCGGCCGCTCACGGGAGGCCAGGCGGTTGCGGAACGGAAGACGTGGCGGATCGCCGTCATGGCCCGATAACCATACATCCACTTTGCATAATGATGCAAACGCATCCGAACTGCAATCTTCCGGCATCGGCAAAAGCCCTAGTGGACTAGTAGAACTTCGAATAGAGTTTGCACCAGACGCCACCGAGAGGAGACCACCCCGATGCCCAATGCCGTTCCCGTAGAGGCGGGCGCCAACCTGCCGCGGGCGGGCAACATCGATCCGCGCGGGCATCGTTTCGGGGCCGGAGTGTCGGCGCTGTTGCTGATTGCGTCGTTCGTCACCGGCTGGGTTCCGGGGGTCGTCCTGGCGCTCCTGTCGATCGGGACCAGCGCGGCCTTCGGCCTGCGGTACTCGATCTATGGCGTCGTCTGGCGGCGGATCGCTCGGGCGATGAAGCTGCCGAAAGTCGAGCCCGAGCACGAGTACCCGCCGCGCTTCGCCCAGACGCTCGGGTCGCTGGTGCTCATCGTGTCGCTGGTTGCGTTCCTTCTGAGCGGGCCGGTCGTCGGCTGGGGCCTCGCCCTCGCGGTCGCCGACCTCCAGTTGCTCCTGGCCGTGACCGGGTACTGCCTTGGCTGCCGGCTGTACTTCCTGCGCTGGTGGGTCCCGAGCGTCGTGACCTCGATCTGGACGCGGGGTGCCTCGCGGCCAGTCGTCGACAGCGCGCCCATCCGCTTCGGCTGATCGCGGGGCTGACCGCCCAGACCGCCGATCGATCAATCGGCGGTATCGTTGGTCCGATGTCGAACGACTCCATCGGCCTCCCGCCCGCCCTCCAGGCCTACCTGGTCGAGCACGGCGTTCGCGAGCCCGAGATCCTCAAACGGCTCCGCGAGGAAACGTCGCTGCTCCCGCAGCACGACATGCAGATCGCCCCCGAGCAGGGCGCATTCATGTCGATGCTGGTCGGACTGATCGGCGCGAAGCGCTGCATCGAGATCGGGACGTTCACAGGCTACAGCTCGCTCGCTGTCGCGCTGGCGATGCCGGCCGATGGGCGGATCGTCTGCTGCGACGTGTCGAAGGAGTGGACGTCAGTCGCCCGGCGCTACTGGGCCGAGGCGGGCGTCGGCGATCGGGTCGACCTGCGGCTTGCCCCAGCCCTCGAGACGCTCGATGAGCTCCTCGCCGGCGGCGCCGCCGGGACGTTCGACTTCGCCTTCATTGACGCGTCCAAGCGCGAGTATCCCGACTACCACGAGCGGATCCTCCGGCTCCTCCGACCCGGTGGACTGGCGGTCTACGACAACGTGTTCTGGGGCGGCGAGGTCGTCGACGAGACGGGCAAAGACCCGGATCTGCTCGGGGTGCGACGACTCAACGATCGGCTCCTCCGCGATGAGCGAGTCGAGATCAGCATGATCCCGGTCGCCGACGGCCTGACGCTGGTCCGCAAGCGCTAGGTCGATCGGCCCACCGCGCCTCGCATCCCCGCGGCAACTGGCCAACAATTCGCCGAGGGACTCTTAGGACAGCTTCGGGCCCTCGCGTGCCGCTCCTCGACTGAACGTAAGCCTTCCGCGGCTAACCCTCGCCAATTGACCGCAAATCGACCGAGCCTCTCGGCCTTCGAGTCCCCCGGTGACTATTTGGCGAGGTTGTTGCTCGCGCGACCGCGCAATTGGACAAATGCACACCGAGGGAACCTAAGTCCAAGTCGCGAGCCGTTGAAAGGTCGAATTCGGCCCCGAAGCTATTGGTCCACGCACGAATCGGCCCGTTGGCGAGCGCTCAGCGGCCGACTTCGGGCCCTGGACTTCCCCTAACGTTCCGTGCGTGTGAATCTGTCCAAGTCGGCAGCGAAGACCGCGAGGCCGTGACGCTTCAGACGATCGCGCGGGGCCGCAGCGATGTGGAAGCTGTCCTCGCCGGAGTTGCGCCCCTCGACCGCGTGGTGGGCATAGCCGACGTCACCCAGGAACCGATAGAGATCCTCAAGCGAGTCGTCATACAGCTGGAGGAACGTCGGATGCACCTCCAGCGGTACGCCCCTGACATCCGCGACCCCGTCGTCGGTGGCGAGCTTCGGAATCCGACGATGAAGCGCCGCGTGTCTCGTTCGGTGCCGCAGGTCGAGAACGAGTCGTCGGGCCCCGATGCGGCCTTCGGAAGCAGTTCAGAGATGATCGCCCACGATCTCGGGCCGCCGATATGGGCCCGTCACGATCACCTCGCCCTCGGCCTCCTTCGGCTCGGCGCCCGTGCAGCGCATCCGGAAGCCGTGGTGGATCTCGGTTGCCCCGGACGACAGCATCGCGTTGACCGGGCAGTACTTCGTCGCCGACAGCTCGATTGCGCGGCGGACCGCCTGCTCGAGCACGACCGTCCCGTTGACTTCGTGGACGAGCTCGACCCGGGTCAGGACCTGTGGGTATTCGTCCCGCTGCTCGGCACGCGCCGAGACCGTGTACGAGACGATGACCTGGCGCTTCTTGTCCAGGATCCCGATGACGTCCATCGCGGTGCAGGCGGCGAGAGAGGCCACCACGGACTCGACCGGCGAATAGTCGTTCGCCGCCGCGTCGTCGCCGAACATGACGGTCCGGCCCGTCCCGGTCGTTGCGGAGAACCGATGCTCCCCTTCATGCCGCAGCTCGACTGTTCGGATCCTCACCCGCGGATCGTACGCGGTCCGAGTCAGACGGCCGCGGCCGTCGGCTCCGAGAGGAACTGCTCCTGGTAGAGCCGGGCATAGAGGCCGCCCCGGTCGACGAGCTCGGCGTGGGTGCCGCGTTCGACGATGTGGCCACGGTCGTAGACTAGGATCTGGTCGGCGCGCAGGATGGTCGACAGGCGATGGGCGATCGCGATTGTCGTGCGGCCTTCCATCAGGCGCTCCAGCGCGGCCTGGATCAGCCGCTCGCTCACGGTGTCGAGTGCGGAGGTCGCCTCGTCGAGAATGAGGATCCGCGGATCCTTCAGCAGGACCCGCGCGATCGCGACGCGCTGCTTCTCGCCGCCCGACAGCTTGTAACCGCGCTCGCCGACGACCGTGTCGTAGCCCTCGGGCAGCTCGCAGATCCGCTCGTGAATCGCCGCGGCGCGCGCCGCCACCTCGAGTTCCGCATCGGTCGCGTCGGGCTTCGCGTAGAGCAGATTGGCCCGGATCGTGTCGTGGAACAGGTACGTCTCCTGGGTCACGAACCCGATCACGTCGCCGAGACTCGCCAGCGTCACGGTCCGGATGTCGCGCCCATCGATCTCAACGGCCCCGCTGTCGACGTCATAGAGCCGCGGGACGAGGTAGGTCGAGGTCGTCTTGCCCGACCCCGACGGTCCGACGAGCGCGATGAGCTGCCCGGCGTCGGCCTGGAAGTCGATCCCCTCGAGCCCGAATGGCTGGGCCATCGCGATCGCCGGCACGGGCGGCAGTTCGGACTCGCCGTCGGACTCGCCGTCGAGGTCATCTGTCACCGGTCGAACTGGCACGGCGGCCGCCGGATATCGGAACGAGACGTCGCGGAATCGGACGCTGCCACGGATCGTCGCACGGTCGAGGTCGACCGCATCCGGTGCATCGACGATCTCGGGGTCCATCTCGAGGTATTCAAAGATCCGATCAACCAGGGCGAGCGCCCCGTGGATTTCGACCTGAACTCCAAGCAGCTGGCCGAGCGGGAAGAAGAGCCGGCTTTGGAGCGTCGTGAACGCGACGATATCGCCAATCGTCGGCGCGCTCGGGTCGCCCTGGATCGCGAGGAAGCCGGCCAGCCAGTACACGAACGCCGGCGTTATCGAGAAGATCGTCCCGATGATCATGAAGAACCAGCGCCCGACCATCGCCTGGCGGACCTGGAGTCGGGCGAGCTCACGATTGAGCTTGCTGAACCGACCGATCGCGGCGCTCTGCTGACCAAACGTCTTCGACAGCAGCATCCCCGAGACCGACAGGGTCTCCTCGGTCACGGCCGACATCTCGGCGAGCGATTTCTGGGTCTCGCCGCGGACCTCCCGGTTGACCTTCCCGACCCGGAACGTGAGGTACATGAAGAACGGCGTCATCGCGAGGCTGAGGACCGTCAGCCGCCAGTCGATGATGATCATCGCGATGATCGTGCTCAGTGCGATCGCGATGTTCGAGGTCAGCGACGCGGCGGTGTCGGTGACGACCGACTGGATGCCGCCGACGTCGTTCGCCAGCCGGCTCTGGATCTCACCGGTCCGGGTCTCGGTGAAGAAGCGGAGCGGCATCTTCTGGAGGTGGGCGTAAAGCTCGGTCCGGAGGTCGTGCATGACGCTCTGGCCGATCACGTTGTTGAGGTAACTCTGGCCGACGCCGATCACGCCCGAGATGATCGGCAGCACGATCATCAGCCCGACGAACAAGTTGAGCAGGCCCCAGTTCCGCTCCGGGATCGCGATGTCGATGAGGAGCTTGAGAAGGATCGGGTTGACGAGCCCGATGAAGCTCGTCAGCAGGATCGCGGAGAGGACGACCGCGACCTGGGCCTTGTAGGGCTTGAAGAAGGCGACCATGCGACGGAGCGTTCGGCCGCGCCGCTCTCTCGGGACCCTCTCGAAGTCGTCCGATCCGCCGAACCCACCCCAAGGGCCGCCGCGCCCCCGACCGCCGCTCGCGCGCCCACCCCCTCCGCCGCTGCGCGGGCGCCCGCTGGCCGCGCCGGCGGCTCCGCCTGTTGCGGATCCGGTCCGCCCGAACCCACCTCCTCTTCCACTCATCCGCGGGACGCTACCATGATCGGACCTGAGTTGCATTCTGCAAGCGAGTCCGGCGGGCCGGCCCGGGCGGTAGGATACTGCCGATGGGCTCGAAGTTCGTTTCGGTTCGGCGGCGGGTTCCGATGCGCCTCCGGCGGGGTGTGCTGCGCCTCATTGGCCGCCTGCCGGTGGTGAGAATTCGGATCGTGGAGCTGGGGCTCCCAGCGGCGGGAGGCGCGCCGCTCGGCATGTCGCGGACCCTCACGATACGCACCCCGGAGGGGAGCTATGTCAGCCAGTTGCTCGCCTCGACCGGGCTCGCCGGCTACGAGCCCGACACGCTCGCCTGCTTCCTGGCCGCGATCGAGGAGTGCGGATCCGCGCCCGTCTTCGACGTCGGGGCGAACATCGGTGTCTTCTCGTGGCTGGCCGCGGCACTGACGCCGGCCACGGTTATCGCATTCGAGCCAGCGCCTGATCTCGTCGCCCAGATGCGAGCTGTCTGCTCCGAGAATGACCTCGCTGTGACGGTCGAAGAGGTTGCGTTGGGCGCGGCACCGGGCAGGGCCGAGCTCCACCTCTCGGACAAAACCGACAGCTCCAACTCCATGCGTGCCGGCTTCCGACGGTCGCATCGGTCCGTCGTGGTGGCGGTCGAGACGATCGACGACTACGTGGCCCGGACCGGGGCCACGCCCGCCGTCCTCAAGCTCGACACGGAGTCGACCGAGCCCGACATCCTCCGCGGAGCCGCGGGGTTCATCGCGAGCAACCGGCCATGGCTCATCTGCGAGGTCCTGGCCGGCCGGACCGAGGCGGACCTAACAGCAATCCTCGAGCCGCTCCGTTACTTGTGGTACCGCATCGACGGGCCGGGGCCGCTGGAGCCCCGCAAGGTGATCGAGGGCGATCGATCGTACACGCACTTGAACTGGTTGTTCGCGCCGGCCGAGCCGAGCCTATCGTTTTGGGAGCGTTCCGCCGCCTGGCGGACGGCGATTGCTGGGACCGACGCGCCGGAAGTCAGGATCGTCCCCGCCTGACTCACCCTCTGCGCTGGCCGAAACACCAATCCCTGACTGATGCCGTTTGGTGCCGCCGAGACCGCGCGAGGAGAGGCTCAGGCCGCGGAAACTACGATCGTGGATCGACGGCCCGGCATACCCTGGACCAGAAGGTCGCCGAGCAGTCCCAGGAGATACGTCGGCCAGCGCCGCCCCCAGGCTCGGGCTAGATGGCCGATGGTCGTGATGCGAACATCCGCGTAGCCGGCCGCCGCAAGGGCGCGCCGCAGGTCGGCAGGCGAATTGCAGACGCCGACGATCGGATGGGCGTCGGCCGGCGTCGCCTTGACCTGTCGCTGAAGGCGGCCTCGCAGCCCCGCCGGGATCGCCATGTACGCGCCGACGAACGGATGGCGTCGGTTGACCGTGGAGATGACCAGGCGTCCACCGGGCCGCAGCCAGCTCCTCAGGTTGCGGAAGGCCGCCTCGGGGTCGGCGAAATGTTCGACGGTGAAGCTCGACAGAATCACGTCGAAGGTTCCCGGGGCAAAGGCGCTGCCATCGCGGCAGAGGTCGACCGTCGCGAACTCGTCGAGGTGGAGGAGTGCCCCGGGCGCCGGAGCGTGGATGTCGGCCCCGACAAATCGGCCGATCCGGGGCCGGAACGGACGCAGCGCCGAAACTCGCCCGCAGCCGGCGTCGAGGACGTCGGCCGGCGTGGTAGGAGTGGCGTCAGCAAAGGCGAGCCCCAGCTCGCGGTTCACGACCTCGGAAACGGCCGGGCGGATCCCGAGGCGGGGCAGGATGGCGAACCGTCGGCGCTCACGGGAGGCCACTGGACGGGCCGCTACCAGGCGGAGGCCGTGCTCGCCTCGACGACCCCCTGCATTTCGAGCCAGCGCTCGGCGTCGATCGCCGCTTTGCAGCCGTCGCCTGCGGCCGTCACCGCCTGGCGGTACCGATGGTCGTGGACGTCGCCGGCGATGAACACGCCATCGATCTTCGAGCCGGTCTCGTCGTGGACGACGAGATAGCCCATCTCGTCGACATCGAGCCAGTCCTTGAAGGCTTCAGTGTTCGGTCGGTAGCCGATCGCGATGAACAGGCCTTCCATGTCGACGTCCTCGGTCGCGCCCGACTGCGTGTCGCGCAGGCGCAGGCCGGACACCTTCGCGTCGCCGAGAACCTCGTCGACGGCCGTGTTCATCCGGATCTCGATCTTCGGATTCTCCTTCGCCCGCTCGACCATGATCTTGCTCGCGCGGAACGCGTCGCGGCGATGGTAAAGGTTGACCTTCTTGGCGAACCGCGTCAGAAACGTGGCCTCTTCGAGGGCCGTGTCGCCGCCGCCGACCACGGCGATTTCCTTGTCGCGGAAGAAGAAGCCGTCACAGGTGGCGCAGGCGCTGACACCGCGGCCACGGAGCCGCGTCTCGCTGTCGAGGCCGAGCCAGAGCGCCGACGCACCTGTTGCGACGATCACGGCATCGGCTCGGTACTCGGTTCCGCGGGCCCACAACCGGAACGGGCGCGAGGAGAAATCGACCCGATCGATATCGATGTCGACGATGTGCGTCCCGAACCGCTCCGCCTGCTCGCGGAACGCGGCCATCAACTCGGGGCCCTGGATTCCATTCGGGAAACCGGGATAGTTCTCGACATCGCTCGTGATCATGAGCTGGCCGCCCGGCGTCGAGCCGGCGAGGACGATCGGCTCGAGGTTCGCTCGCGCGGCGTAGATCGCGGCGGTCAGCCCGGCCGGGCCGGAGCCCACGATGATGACCTTCGATTCGATTCGGCTATGGTCGGCAACGGGAGTCGACGGTCCGCCCGGCATGACCGAAACGGCGTCGGCCGTCGGGGCTTCCGCCACCGCACCGAAGTCGATCGCGAACCCGCCGAAGGGACTCGGCTTGCCCGCGCCCGAGCCGTTGTTCCTGTCGTCCGTCATGGCCTCATCGTATCACGGCTGGATACCCCAGGGGAGTATCCGAGCCGCGCAGCTACAGGTCCCGCAATTGGGGTAGGACGTCCCGGCCGAGAGTCTCGAGATTGGCCAGGTCCGCTACGTTCGTCACCGAATAGATCACGTGCTGGGCGCCCGCATCGGCGAGCTCACCGAACCGATCGACGACTTGGGCCGGCGAGTCGGTGGCGAGATCGACCCGCTGGAGCGTCGAGCGCTCGATCTCGTCGGGATCGCGACCGATCGCCGCACAGTGTTCGCGCAGCACTTCGTACTTGTGGTGGATCGCCGTCGGGCCGCCGAAGACGTTTGTCGCGTCGGCATACTGGGCGACCAGGCGGAGCGTCTTCCGTTCGCCACCGCCCCCGATCATGATCGGGGGCCGTGGCCGTGACAGCGACTGCGGGGAGTTCATCAAGCGGCTTGCCTGAAACCGGCGACCCGCGAATGCTTGTTCCGATCCGCGCTCGCCGGTCCACATGCCGTGGGCGATCTGGAGCGTCTCCTCGAGCATCTCGAAGCGCTCGCCGAGTGGCGGGAACGGGAAGCCGAGCGCCTCGGACTCCTCCTGGTTCCAGGCCGCCCCGATCCCGAGCCAGGCCCGGCCGCTCGACAGGACGTCGAGCGTCGTTGCGGCCTTGACCCACCGGCCCGGCAGCCGGTCGTGGACGCCGCCGACCATGAGCCCGAGCCGCGCGCGTTTGGTCAGCGCGGCGAGGTAGCCCAGGGCCGTCGAGCCCTCGAGCATCGGCTCCTCGGGCCGACCGACGCCGCGGATCTGGAAGAAGTGGTCCATGACCCAGATCGAGTCGAACCCGACCTCGTCTGCTTTGGCGGCGATGCGGCCGAGCGTTGGGCCGATCGCCTCCGTGCCGCCCGGCCATGAGAACGAGGAGATCTGGAGACCGGACTTCATGCGCTCCCTCCGAGATTGTCGGTTGCAAGATGCTACGCGCTCGTGCAGAGAGGCGCCGTGGGCCCCTGAAATTACTGCAAATGGTGGATGCGCACGCTGCGGTCCAGGTGCCATCTTGCTGTTGTTCAGATCGCGTTCGGGCACGACGCGAAGACCGAGGCCAGGGCACTAGCCTCGGTTCGCCGCCCGCGGGGACCTGCCACACCGTCGCCTACAGCTCGCCGCCAACCCCCAGCCGGCGAGCCAAACGTTCCTCAGGGATCGTGGGCGGGCGGGCTCCCCGCGGCGGCGACCCGGCCACATGGCCTCCCCCCGGCCGGCCAGGCCGTACGCCAGGTCCACCACGCTCAGTCCTTGTATTTCCGGTCGACCCAGATGAGCGCGACCGTGAAAAACGACGCCGCCACCCCGACCACGGGGGCGAGCAGGCCGCCCGTTCCCGCGGCGACCGCGAGCCACGACGCGAGCGCGCCGAGGAGATTGAACGTGATCGCCGCGATGTTCTGGATCCGCATCACCCGATAGCCCGGCGCCAGCAAGCTGGCGATGCCAGCCGTCGCGTAGCCGAGGCAACCTGCGCCGGCAAGGCGGAAGACCCAGGTATCGGTGCCGGCCAGACCGAACAGGTTCGCGAACGGCCCGGGAGCGATGAGCGGCAGCAAGCCGAACGTGGCCGCGGAGAGCGTCGCGAGCGCGAGCACGACCCGCGCCGGCGTGTCGAGCCGGCGGCCGGCGTCGATCTCGGAGCCCTCGTCGCGGCGGAGCCAGTAAGCGGCGATCACCGTGAAGACAGCACCCGCCCCGACGACGAACGGGACGATCGGCTGCTTCGCGCCCGTCGCCAGCTCGTACGCGCTCGCCGCGAACGCCCCGATCGTGAACGTCAGCGTCGCGATGGCCGGGATTCGAATCTGGCGCCAGCCGGCGCCCCACGCGAGGGCGATGATCGCTGCGATGAAGTAGCCCGTCGTGGCCGCCCCACCGAGCCGGTAGATGAGCGGATCGTCGCCGCTGAAGCCGAGCGCCGACGCGTATGCAGCCGTCGCGAGCATCGGCACCAGGCCGAAAACGAGCCCGGCCGCCGCCTGGGCGATGAGCGTGAACCGGAAGGGGAGCGTGACCGCCTGGTCGCGTCGCCTACCGGAGTCGATTGCCGTCATCGTGCGTCCCTATGAATGGGTTGATCGGTGACATGTTCGCGCGACGGAACAGGGTCAGATCAACCGCCGAACTTCTCCTGGTACTCGCGCGACAGCGCATCGCCGGCACTCTGGACGATCTTCCCGACGATCGGATTCACGATCACGCCTGTGACCGCGCCGACGACGCCGGGTAGATGCTTCACGAACCAGTCCCTCGTTGCGGCCATGACCGAGACGTTCGGCTCCCCGACGCTCGCGGCACCCTCGAGGTCGTCGATCCGCTCGAGTGCGCGATCCTTTAGCTCAGGAGGCGCCGTCTGCTGGATCGTCGCCCGCAGCCTCGCGAACTCGTCGCCGAGCATCGCAAGTTCCTGCTCGCTCGGTCGCCCGACGATCGTCACGCGCGACACGGTCTGTTGGATGTCCGACCCGGCGGCGATCGCGCCCTCGCTGGTGCCCGAGACATTGACGTTGATTCTGCCCGGCTCGGGCTTCCTCTCATCGGTCATTCGTATGCCTCCCGTGCGACAGGTATGGATCTTGACTTCCGAAGCCGGCCGGTGATCGCCGCGAGCACACCGAACAGGATCCCGAACACCGGAGTCGCGAGCAACGTGGCGTCACCGAAGAGCGCCGTCCCCGCGACCAGTCCGACGACGGCGATGCCGATGCCCGCGACCGCGCCCCCGATCGGTGCCGAGACGAGATGCCCGGCCAGGCCGCGAATGAGCGCGAGCGCCAACCCGACGATCGCGAGGGTCGACCCGACGTAGAACGCTGGCGAGGCCGTCGCGTCGCCGGCGAGCTTGATCCAGCCACTGCCGGAGCACTGGCGGCCGTTGCCCTCGATCGATCCCGAGACGAAGTAGAGCCCGGGAACACGCAGGGCGTCGGGGATCAGGATCTCGTCGCGTCCGGCCGAGGCCAGCTGGCCTATCATTCCGCGCCAGATCGTCGGCAGTCCGAGCACGTCGACGTGCCAGCTCGCGGCGGACCCGCCCAGGTCACCCACGCTGCCCGTCCAGCGGATCGCCCGATTGGGGTCGATGTCGAGGGGATCGGCGTTGACGTCCGTCGCGTTGATCCGGCGCGCGCTGCCGTCGGGCGTCGAGTAGACGACCTCGAGCTGGCAGGGATCGGCTGGCCAGATGACGCCCCTCGCCCTGGGTTGCAGGGCGACCGACAGGATCACCGCGGCGGCGCTGATCGCGACGAAGGCGGCGGCGAGGATCGCGCCGGGAGGACCGCCGAACCGCGGCTGACGGGGTGCGTCGGGCTTTGGCTTCGGGTCGGTTTGGCGCTGGTCCTCGTGCTTCGGCGGGTCGTCGCGCGGCGGGATGGGTGGCGCCAGCAGCGCATTTGTGAACTTTAGGTTCGCCGCCGCGATTGCCGCACCGCTCGCCCCACCGACCCGGTTCCATGCCTCGAATGACCGGGTGAACGCCTGGCTCGCGCCGATACCGTCGTCGGCGCCGAGCGCCTGGACCCCGGCCTGGTTCAGCGCCCATGCCACTTCTGCCTCGCGGCCCATCGTCCTGGCGGCCCGCAGGCACGAATCGGTGAGCCGTTCCCAACCGCCCCAGCGACCGGTGAGGGCAAAGGCGCCCTCGGTGGCGCGGCCGAGGGCGAGCGCCGTCTCGGGTCGGCCGGTCCGCTCCGCCCACCCGATCAACGACAGGATCGGCTCGGCCTCGTCGACGACCTCCTGCATGATCCGAGCAGGCGACGACGCCCAGGCCGTGTAGTCGCGGGCCGCCTGGAGCCGCACGTCATCGAGTCCGCCGCGCTCCGACCAGGCGTCCTGGATGTCGCGATCCAGCCGTACCGCGGGCGAGGCAGCACGGGTGAGATGACGCTGCTGGAGGTCGGCGATTTCCGCCGCGGTCGCCTCGGGAACGAGGCTGGCGAGGCGCTCCGGAGACAGCGCGGCGCCGTCCATGGCGGCGATCGTCGCCACGACCTTCTGCTGGCCGGGCGAGAGGCGGGCGATGATGGCCGAGGCCGGTCCGGCCGCGTCGGATCGTTCGAGCTCGGCGGCGAGCTCCGGCAGTGTTCTGCCGCGCCACTGGGCGTCCTGGACGTCGCGAATGATCCGCCCCGGGTGGCCGTCGTGGACCGCCGCGATTTGCCGGCCGGCATCGATCTCGTCGGCTGTCAGGTCGCGGACAGAGCCGACGGCGGCACGGGCCGATCGGATGAGCTCGAGCGCGGCGTCCGGAGTGAGCCCCTCGAGCTTGAAGGCACGCGCCTGGCCGACGGGCAGCGGGGCCTCCGACGCGACAAGGAACGTCGACAGGCCGGCGAGCCGGACGAGGTCGTCGATGCGGGCCTCGGCCGAGACGTCGTCGATGATGACGAGGGCGTCGAGCTTGCCGAGCGGCTCGGCAAGGCGGGAGCCGCTCAGGTGCATCTTGAACGAGACCGCGAAGAAGGTATCGACCAGGTCCTCGCCGAGCTCCTCCCAGGTCCTGGCGCGACCGAGGAGGTAGGCGACGTCGGGCGGCGCCCCGGCCGGCGGCTCGTGGACGAGATGCTGGAGCATGGCGCTCTTGCCGATTCCGTCCTCGCCGAAGCACGTCACGACCGGCGCCTGCCCGAGTGCCTCGCCGATTCCCCGAAGCTCGCCGTCGCGGCCGATCAGCCCCCGGAAGTTGCGGACCGCCGGCCTGACCGGCCGCGGCCGCGGTGCGATCACAAACGCGGCCTCGAGGTTCGCGAGCGCGGCAGGATCGCCGCCGCCGAGGGTCACGGCGACGTTGACCTGGGTCTGGTTGATGTTCATCCCGGCCGCGATCAGCCCGCTGTTCGTGCCCTGCTGGTTGACCGAGATGCTTGTCGGCGGCGACGGTTGGGAGGATGTGGTCACAGGCGCCTCCTGCTGCTGTCGACCACGGTCCACTGTCGGCGTCTCGGCGGCGTCGCGCGCGTGCCCACGTCTGCTGCCCGGCAATCTGGCCACGGAGTCTTCGGGGGACTCGTAGGCCGGTTTGATGCGGGACTGAGCCGTATTGCGAGTGCGAATATGCTCGCTTAAGCATCACAATTGGGGCTCGCATCCGAGGATGGGCCGGATGCGGCGTCGGAGTTGGGCCCAAGAGTCCTCGGGTTCATAGTTGGCCAACTTGGCCCTCGGCTCAGCGACGGCCAAACTGGGAGGGAAGTCATGGAGAGCGACGCACTGCGGCGGCAACTCGCCCAGCTCCTCGACGGCGTCGGTGCCCATATGCCGTTCGAGGAGGCGGTCGCCGACTTTCCGGACGAGGCGATGAACCTGCTTGCGCCGAACTGCGACTATTCGCCGTGGCATCTCATCGAGCACCTGCGCCTGACCCAGGCCGACATCCTCGACTACATCGTGAACCCTGACTACGTCGAGTCAGAGTGGCCGGCCGACTACTGGCCCGCGCGCGATGCGACAGCCACGAGGGCCGTGTTCGACGAGTCGATCAACGGATTCCTCGACGACAAGGCGACGCTCCGAGCGATGGTCATGGACCCGGAGCGCGACCTGTTTGCGGTGATACCCGGCACGCCCGGCCACACACTCTTGCGCGAGGTACGCGTCGACGCCGACCACAACGCCTACCACGTCGGCGAGTTCGCGATCCTGCGCCAGATCATGGGGACCTGGCCGGCCGGTCACAAATAGTTTCCTCCCGAGACGCCTGAGAGACGCCTCCCGACCATCATGCGCGGATGGCATCCATCGGCGTCATGGATAAGCGCGCCGCAGCGAAGGCTTCCGCTGAGACCGAGCGCCGTCGCAAGCACATCCCGGGCTTTGAAGTCGATTGCGGCACCGGTCTGGAAGTCCCCCACGTCGGGATCGTCTTCGTTCACGGCATCGGCGCGCAGGAGCCCGGTGAGACGTTGCTCGATTGGGGCGGGGCAATGATCGGCTTGCTCCTGGACAAACGCATCGCCCAGAAGACCGATGGCGATCCGGTCATCTCATGCGATCTGGATCCCTCTCCAGGGAAGTCGCGATATATCGAGGTTGAGTTACCGAAGGCGTCTGCAAACGACGGAACGACGCTTCCGCGAAAGCACTGGATTCTGACCGAGGCGTGGTGGGCGCAGCGGGTGCGGCCACCGCCGTTCGGCCAGATGGCGGACTGGCTCGGACCGCACGGCGCGATCAGCAGAATCGTGCTGGCGATCCTGCCGCAGGAGAAACGCAGGCACAACCCGAGACTGAGGCCGACCGCCAAGGAGTACGAGCTGAGGCGTGACCCCGTCCTCGGGCCTGAAGAGGCGGCCGAGCACGGACACGTCCCCGGTCGGATCCTCAGCCCCGACCACCCGATCGTGGACGCCCTGCGTACAGTGGGCCGGGCGAGCGCCGGACTCTATCTTCAGGCGGTATCGGCGCTGATCCTCGTCATATACGGGGCTCTTCGGACGATCGAGAAGCTCCTGCCGATCGGGCCCCTCAAGAATGGCGCCCTGACCCGGCCGATCGACAACTTCATGCTCGACTGGTTCGGGGACGTATACGTCCTCCTGTCCGATCCGGCTCAAGCTGCGAGCGTCCGTGGTCGACTCGTGGACGCCATCCAAGACCTTCATGCAGCCAATTGCGAGACGGTCGTCGTTGTCGCGCATTCGGGCGGTGCCATCGTGAGTTACATGATGCTCGCCGATCCCGCGTACAAGCATCTTCGAGTCGATACCTTCATCACCCTTGGCGAGGGCCTGAACCTGGCCTGGCGATTGACGACTGGCCCGGACAAGAAGCTGGACGCGGAAACGTTCAACCGATATCGGCGCCTGTACTCCAGCGTCTTCGACGATCGGCCGGAGTTGAGCTGGCACGACTTCTGGGCATCTGAGGATCCAGCTCCGGCTGGGGTGTTAGATCCCTACGAACGAACCCTGGATCAAGCGGGCCTCGGCCGAGTCCATAGCCACGCGATCTGGAATCGGCTCAGTTTCGCCGAGGACCATGGTGGCTACTGGGATAACGACGAGGAGTTCCTCCTGCCCATGCTTCGCCTGATCGACGGCGAACCAAGTGGTGGATCTGGGAGGTTCGAGACCGCGGCGCCGACCACCGATCCGTCCAATCGCCGCCGCCGTCGCCTTTCGGTGCTTTCCATCGGCCGTCAACTGTCGCTGGTCGGAGCGACGGCCTCGATCGTGACGGCATTTGCTTTGAACGGCTCAGGATCGATCGACGGATTGGCCAACACGGTCGCGCACGCTTGGAGCGCGGTTCCAGGAGCCCAGATCACGAGTGATTTGCTCAACGGCGTTAGGGCCCAGAACCTCGCTGCATCGTTGCCTTGGATGGTCCTCGCGCAAGCCGGCGTGTCGATCATCGCGGCAGTTATCGGTCTGATCACCCTGTTCGCTCTCATCGCGCCAGCTGAACGACCGATTCCATGGGCTCGAAGCGGAGGGTCCCGGATCCAATCGGTGCTTGAAATTGGTCCCCTGATCGTTGGGATTCCTGTCGCCATCGCCGTTGTGATTGCCGGCGTCAGATACATCATTCGATCGAACCCGGAAGGCGCTCAGGTCGGTCTTTGGCTCGTTGTCGCTACCGCGGAGTTCGTGGTTTTGACCCTCTTCGTGTTGGTCATGTTCGGGTCGCCGTTCTCGACCGAGACGACGAGCCGAAGGTCCTCAAAACGTGATCTGATCGAGATGTCGTTGACGATCGTCGCGTTGATTCTCGTGAGCTTTCTGGCAATCGCCCCGTTCGTCTCGATCATCCTGTATCCCGAAGTTGGCCAGCTCGTCCTTGGGTCCCTGAGCGGGTATGCAGCCTTCAGCGTCGTTGGCCGCATCGGGACCTGGCGTTGGAACGTTTGGGACGGCCGCGAACGCGTCGCGCTTCGCGCGGGAAAGGACAGCTACCCTCCGCTTCGGCGGGTCGTCATCCAGTTCTCGTTGCTACTCGCGATCGTGACGTGCCTGTTCCTGGCCGTCGTCCTCGAAAGTGACGCCCTGGCGATGACTGCTGCGACTGGCATCGGAATCTCTGTCCTGCTCGGCGTGGCTGTTGACGTCTTCAACGCGGCGCATCAGGAGCGAACCGCACCAACCGTGATGGGGCCCCGCGCGAGCGCATACAAGATGTAGTTGGTGGCGGTCGCTCGGAGACGCATCCCTGACCGTATCCTCGCTCGGTGAACGTTCGGACTCCCGTCCCAAGTCGCGACGAGCGTCTGGCTGAGCCGCTCGCGGCGTCACGCGAGTTGAGGTCCTACGCGGCCTCCGAGACAGTGAACGCCGCCCGACCGAGCGGTTGATCGCGACCGTCCGCTGGGCCGACGTCGACGAGGCGATTGCGCGCCGCGCAGGCGCCCTGGGCCGAACATGGCGACGCAGTCAGCAGGGCCTCGCGACCGCGGACCTCATCATCGCTGCGACCGCTGCGGAGCTCGGGCTCGAGCTGGCGACGCTGAACATCAAGCATTTCCCGATGTTCAAGGGTCTCCAGGCACCCTATCTCGGTAGCGGAGGCAAGCGATGGCGACCTACGTTCTGATCCCAGGTGCCGGCGGCGCTGGTTGGTACTGGCATCTCGTCGTGCCCGAGTTGGAGGCGCGAGGCCACGACGTCGTCGCGGTCGACCTTCCGGCGGGCGATGAGTCGGCGGGTTGGAACGAATACGCCGATGCGATCGAGCAGGCGATCGGCGACCGAACGGACCTCGTCCTCGTTGCCCAGTCCCTCGCCGGCTTCAGCGCCCCGATGGTCTGCGAACGGCAGCCCGTCGACCTTTTTGGTCCTCGTGAATTCGATGATCCCGCTGCCCGGCGAGACCGGCGGCGAGTGGTGGTCGAAGACCGGCCAGGCCGACGCGCAACGCGAGTACCTGGCGAGCACTGGACTGACGCCCGAGGCCGGGCAAGACCCCGAGGTCCTCTACTTCCATGACCTCTCGCCGGAGGTCAAGAAGGAGGCCTTTGAGCGCGGCGAACCGAACCAGTCGATGACGCCGATGAGCCAGCCGTGGCCGCTCAAGTCCTGGCCGGACGTCCCGACGAGAGTCCTTGTCAGCCGCGACGACCGGCTCTTCCCGGCCGCGTTCCAGCGGCGCATCGCCCGCGAACGCATCGGGACCGAGGCTGACGAGATCGATGGCGGGCACCTGGTCGCCCTGAGCCATCCTCGAGAACTCGCGGAGCGGCTGGAAACCTACCGCGAGGCAGCGTCGAAGCGACGCTAGGTCTTAGCTTGGAGGAGTTCGCCAACACGATTGCAGTCAGCCCTGTCCGTCGTGGTGTGACGATGCTGGCGAAACCGCCGGTCGGTATTGCGGCGGATGGGGTTCGGCGCCTGCCGACAGAACTGCGGACGGGCATGATCTGCTCGGTCTCCATGAAGCGACGGTTCACCATGGCCCGGGGAGAGGCTGGATGGACCTGTCGCAGCAGGAGTTCTACAACACCGTCAGCGGGGAGACCCACTACGGCAAGATGCGCGCCTACATCAACATGGACCACGACTTCGAGGACCCTGACGAACTCGTGCATTACGGCGAGCCTGTGAACGCCGCCGCTGCTCGGTTCCGCGAGATCCTGGTCACACACTGACTATCCGCAGGGCTCACCGATTGCTAACTGGGCGTCCCGTCGCGCTCGCTTCTTTGGGCGAGGCGCTGGAGTTGCCCTTCGTGTACGCCGGCCACCCAGTCCCAGCCGTCCTTTGCTGATGGACCGATCCTCGGGTCGCTGAGAACATCGGCGTCCCGCAAGGCGTGCACGTACGCCCGATCCTGGTCGATCCGTGCGTGTATCTGATCAGCTTCGCCGGCGGACCCGTGGCCGGGGATGAGGACATCTACGTCGCCCGCCACGCCCTCGAGCAGCCGCAGCGCGGTGAGGTAGTCCTCGATCGGGTCAGCGGTGCCGTTCAGGTCGAGCATCGGGATCAAGACATCGGAAAGCATGTCGCCGGCGACGAAAACTCCGCGTTCCTGGATCAACAGCGCCGCATGGCCCGGAGCATGTGCTTCATGCTCGATGATCCGGACCCCGGGACCATCCCAGGGGATCTGCGTCGTGTCGGCGGGCAGTCCGGTGATCAGGCCGAGCAGGTCCAGCGGTACCTCCTCGGGGATGCCGAGCCGGCGTGCATCGATGCCGCCCGACAGCCGATCTCGGGCAGTCGCCGCGCAGCGCGCGGTGCCGTAACGGGGCGCCGCGCCGAGCCCGGCGCGCGAGAGCAGATGATCCCAATGCGGATGCGTCGAGAAGCCTGCCATAACCGTCTGGCCCAAGTCCGACAGGTCGTTCGCCAGGCAGGCCATTTTCATCAGCGTGCACCCCGGCGTCGATGAGCAACCCGCCGGCGGCGCCCTGCACGACAACGGCGTTGCTCTGGCAGAACTCGCTCTCGTGGATCAGCACACCCTCCGCAACCTGCGTCAGCACGGGCCTGCCTCACTTACATCGCGGATCGCGTAGCGGTGCATCGTGACGCCCTGCTCGCACGATCGCTGCTGGAGCAGATCGAGGTGCGCGTCGATGAGTGCCTTCAGGCCCGGGTGCTGGGCCAGGGTGGCCGGCAACAGGAGCCCCGCATCGGCCACCAGGCGGTGGTCGTCAAAGGCCGTGTCGAGGCGGTCGAGGCTGTCCGGAGATCGCATCAATCACGTGCTCCACTGCTTGGGCTTGATGGTTGTCTCTCAACGCCATCTTCCCAGTTCAGATGAACACCTGATTCGTCGTATCAGCGCTCTCTCACCAGCGGCTCATCGGTGGATCCGGGCTTAGTTGCCTACTTCGACCAGGCGCCCGGGACAGCCCTTCCGGGGCCGTCGGATCTTTACCACTTGCGACCGGCTCCAAGCGCGTAGATGAAGCTAGCCAATGCGGCAACGGTCAGGAGAGCGCGTATCGCCTCGGACCGGAACCTGTTCTTCAAGACTGACATCCAGAAACCCCTACTGTCGATTGACGTTGGAGGTCCGGCAACCGGGCTGTCTTCCTATCGGAAGATCCCTGGCTTTGCGTCTCCGCCTCGCGACGGGTTTGCCCAAACGGCCCTGCCGGCAGCGATTTCGCTGCCGGCCTCACCATCGGTTGCCGATGTGGGCGATCGCTATGAGAGACCCGTACCAGCCAGTCGAGTACTACCGTTCCCCGACGGCGGATTCGTGCGTGAATCGTCGTCGGACCTTGGCCGCTGGAGCGTCCAGGCAACGGCAATCGCGATCCCGACGACGATCAGCAGGTCGCCGATGCTGTACGCGTTCGCGAAGGGCCACGGCGGCGGCACCACGATGATGTCCGTCAGCGGGCGGAGATAGGGGTTGGCCAGCTCGATGGTGTTCGTGTAGCCGACCGCCGGCTGGTGCCCAGCTGCGAGCGATGTGGCGGGATCCACAGGCATGTAGCCGCCGTTCGCGACCACGGCGAGCAGGTTACTGAGGCCGCCCACGGCCGCGATCAACAGCCCCGGGATGCGGCGGTTGCGGACGACACAAGCCAGGACGGCCGCGCTCGTCAGGACATAGATGAACGGAGGGGCGCCGCCGGCGAGGGTGTTCACCGGCGGAAGGAAGAGGGCAGCCTGGACGAGGGCGGCGATGATCGCCAACGGAGCCCACTCGATGTGGGGGATCCGACCAACGAACGACATCGGCCATCCGACGGCGCCAGTCGCGCCGACGAGCCACGGGCGGCTCGGGGAGGGTGCCGGAGACGGGGCCAGGCCCGGGGCTGCGGCGGCCCCTTCGGTTGAGGCCTCCTCATCGCCGAGACTACGGATTCGTCGCAGAGGACTCCAGAGCAGCCATCCGGCACTGGCCACGCCGAGGACGGCGGCCATGACGAGCGTCGCTCGGAGCCCGAACGCACCGCCGACCGCTCCCCCGAGCAGCGCTCCGACCGGGAGTGCGCCCCAGTCGAGCATTCGGAAGACGGCGTTCACGCGGCCCAGCGCCTCGCGCGGCGAGCGGCTCTGCCGAAGGACGAGGACATTCACGTTGTAGAACGGGATCGTCAAGGCCCCGAGGAACCTGCCCGCGAACAGGAATCCCACGGCCGCTGCTCCGGTGGCGAAGGGGAGAATGATCGTGGCGACCGCGGCCAGCAGGCTCGAGGCCACGAGAACGGGCCCGACCCCGAAGCGGCGGGTGGCGGCACCAACGGCGACGGCACCCACCAGGAATCCGACATTGCCGCCAGCGAGCAGGATCCCGATCGACGTGGCATCCATGCCGACCTCGGTGGCGGCATAGAGGATGAACACCGCCGCGATCGCCGAGCTCGCGAGATTGAAGGTCGCAGTTGATGCCGCCATGTCGCGAAGGATCCGGTCTCGCCCCACGATGCCGAGGCCGGCGAAGGCCGACCGCATGCCCCATCGATCCCGACGTGCCGTACGCGCGGCCTCAAGCTTGGCGACGCGGGCCTCGACCTGGGCCACGTAGTCCCAGACGTCCACGAGATGCCCGATCGATGCTTCAGTGTCAGGCGCAATCGTCGGCGAGGGCAGGGCGTCGCCCCGCATGTCGGCGTCGACGAGGGCCGTTGGCTTCCTGCGGGCGAACAGCAACCCGAAGGCGGCGACGAGGTACGAGATCGCATCAATGATCAGGGCACTGGGGCCGGCGACGGCCACGAGGGCACCGCCCAACCCGGGACCGACGGTCCGGGCTGCGGACTCGGACAGCTCGAGGCGTTGGTTTCCTGCGAGCAGTTCATCGGTATCGAGGAGGTCTGGGACGTACGTCTGGTACGCGACGTCGAAGACGACGCTGAACGACCCGATCAGAAATGACGTCAGGTAGAGCACCGGCAACGAGAGAGCGCCGAGCGCAACGCTTGCGGGGATCGACAGGAGCAGCGCAGCGCGGGCGAGGTTGCTGACGATCAGCAGGCGCTGTCGAGCGACCCTGTCGGCCAGGACGCCAGCCGGTAGCGAGAAAAGCAGGTATGGCAGCATCTCGACCGCGGCCAGAAGCCCCATTTCCCACGCCCCGGCATGCAGGGTCAGTGCCGCCAGAAGCGGGATTGCGACAAACGTCACCTGGCTGCCGAACAGCGAGACCGTCTCGCTCCACCACAGCCAGGAGAAGGCTCTGTTGCCCCGGAAGACGAACCAGCCGGCGATCCTGCGCATCAGGCCCGGAGGACTTCCAGGTCCGACGAGAGGGGAGGCGCGTCAAGCTTGCGCTTGCCCTGATTCGGCGGGCGCCCGCTGTCGATGAGGGCCTCGTCGTCGTCCTCGACCGGGACGTAGCCCTCCATCTCGAGGAACACGCGGATGACCTCCGGATCCCACTGCTCGCCAGCGCCCGCGGCCATCCGCCGCAATGCCTCCGTGCGTTCCATGGCCGCGCGATACGGCCGGTCCGAGGTCATTGCGTCGAACGCATCGACGACGGCGACGATCCGCGCGCCGCGGGGAATCGCTGTTCCGGTCAGCCCATCTGGGTAGCCGCCGCCGTTCCACTGCTCGTGGTGATGACGGACGATCTCGGCGCCCGGGCGGAACTGGCGGAAGCCCGTCAGGATCTGCGCGCCAAGATCGGTGTGCGTCCGCATCTTCGCCCGCTGGGCGGCGGTCAGGAGGCCCGGCTTCAGCAAGACGGCGTCAGGCACTCCGATCTTGCCGACGTCGTGGACTCCGGCGGCCTGTTCGATCAACGACACCTCGGCGTCGGACAGCCCGAGCGCCCGGGCGAGGCGGGCCGCGTGGCTGGCGACCCGCTCGGAGTGATGGAAGGTGCTCGCGTCGCGATGGTCGATGATCTGGGCAAGTGAGCGAACAGCGTCCTGCGTCTCAGACGCAAGCCGGCGGATATGGTCGAACGACTGGGCGATGACCCACGCAGGAATCGCGATCAGGACGACGAGGAGCGGATCGATCGTCCAGATCAGCGCGTATTGGGCGCCGATCGCGGCGGCTGCGAGCTCCGGGGCGACCGTGCTGCTGTCCGGCCGCATCATCGCCCGCAGCGACCGCTGTTCGACGATCGCGAGGACGACGCTGAGGAGGGCGACGTTCACGACGAAGTACGTCAGGACGACCGTGCCGACGGCCAGTGGACCGAGCAGGCCATCCACTCCAGGGGTGGGCCAGACGGTTGCTGCACGGCCCATCAGATATGACGCGAGCGAAGCCGTCAGCACGGTTCCACCGACGTTGAAGGTGACCCGCTCAGGCGGCGACCGACGGACGAGCTGCTCGAACAGGACCGCGAACCCGATCGAGAGGGCCGCTATCGGCGCCGGAACGAGCAGGATCGTCGCCACGTGGGGAACGCTGGCGATGGAGAAGCTGCCGCCCGACGGTAGCGGCACGCTCACGAACTCCAGCAGGATCGAAAACGGCAGCAACACCATCAGCGCAGGCACCCAGTCGACCGGCTGGGCACTCCATGTCGAGGGCAGCAGGAACGACCCTATGGCGAGGGCGGCCACGAGCGCGACGTAGGCGCGGAGGCGGACCTCCGTGGTCATGGTCATCGCGGTCGCGTTTGGGAGCTCGGGGGCAGGTGGGTGATCGACATGCCTGACGGTGCGGTTGCGGGCCAGAGGGTATGGCTGGGTACCCTCGCACTCTGACGCTCGCGGTCGCCTCAGCCCATCGAACGATCGTACTGGCGCTGATCGCGCCAATAGAGAAGCACTGGCGAGCTAGGCCGCTCCGCCGACGTAGGCTCGTCGCGCGCTGAGAGCCTGGGCGCGCTGCTTGGATCTGCGGCGAGCGCGGTACCAGGCGAGGTAGTCGAGCAGCTCCTCGCGCTCGTACCCCGCTTCCCCGGATGCGCAAGTGCAGGGTGGAAGTCGATGGCCCTCGATCGAGGCGACAGGCCGGCCGTCAGCGATGCCACCACCGGTCGTCAGATCGGCAGGCCGGCGGCGGTCGACCTGCTCCGCAGCCTCGTGATCGTCGGGCTGGCGATCTTCGCCATTCTCGTGCTACTTCCCGCGGCGATCGCCGCGCAAGCCGCCGTCGCGATCTGACGCGGGCGCCACATGAGACGGATCGGCCGCAACGGTCGGTCCGTCGACCACGACAAGGTGGTCCCCACTCGGACAGGGTTAGTCCGCAGGTAGAGGGTTGGCCCCAAGGGGGCCGCGAAAGGAACGAGTTTCGATGGGACTCATCGCTTGGATCGTCGTCGGCGCAGTTGCCGGCTTCCTCGCGAACCTGGTCATGGGCACCCGTGAAGGTGTCTTGCTGACCGTCATTCGTGGGATCGTCGGCGCCCTGGTGGGTGGTTACATGGCAGCGACCGTCCTCAAGATCGGCACCGTCGATGGCATCAACGTCGAGAGCATCGTGATCGCCACGATCGGCGCAATCGTGGTCATCGTCGTGGCGAAGGCCCTGACCGGGTCGCGGAGTGCTCGGCACGCCTGAGCGGCTCTCAGGGACGAAGACGCTTCACGGCGCCATGGTCTCGTAGTGGAGGCCGGCCCAATCGGGCCGGTCGTTCACCTCGTCGAGCTCGGGCCAGCGATCGGAACGATCGTGAGCGAGGCATCCGCACCGCCTTCGGACGCGGACGGACGCCGAGTCCCCTGAACCCCTGAGCCGATCGTCCGAGGCCTCGGCGAGCGCGGTCCGTCGCGATCTGTAATGCGCTCGCCAAGGCCTGTCGCCAAGTCGCCGAGGCCGTGGCGATGCTCGACAGCTCTTTCGCCAGTCCAGGCCGATCAAACCGGCCCTGGAGGCGATCACGGTTGGGACCGGCGCTCCCGCCCATCGGCCCGATCGTTCCGCTTGGCTGGAATGATCGGCCCTGATTCTGGTGAGCCCCGATGGTTCCACTGAAACGGAACGATCCCGGTAGGGGCGTGTCAGCGGCGAACGTGATCCGGGCCGTCTCCAGACGCCATCACATTCACGACGCCGGGAGGTTCCGACATCGACGGCGCGCGGAAGCGGATCGGCGATTCGGCGGCCTCGTGCGACGTGGTCCCTATTGCGACGCGGGTCGCCGGGAAGTCGTTTGCGCAGAGGCTCCCCACGACCGAGTCTGAGCGACAGCGTGCTTATCGTACTCATTGACACTCTCTCTGAATCACCGGTACCCTGTCTGAAATGGTGACTCCCGTTCGCGCGCCTGCGCGGCTGCGCTCCCGAAACCAGCTGACTCTGCCGAACGACATCGTCGAGGCGGCCGGGATCGGCGAGGGCGACTCCTTCGTTGTCGAACTCGAACCGAGCGATCCGGACGTTGTCATCCTCCGTCGCGTCCGCTCCAGCTATGCCGGTGCGCTCAACGGGATGTACGCACCGGTGGATGAGTACCTCGAGGGAGAGCGCGCGGGCTGGGTCTAGGCGATGGCGGCGGCTGGGCTGGAACGTGCCATCGCTCCCGGCGCAACCCTGGTCGTGGACAGCTCGGCGATCCTCGGTTATCTCGACGCAAATGAGCGCATCAGCGGTGTCGCCGCCCACGTGTTCGACCGGCTTATTGCCACAGGCCGCAATCGAGGAGTCGTGTCGACGATCGCGGTCGCGGAGGCACTGGTTCGCCCATTCCGGGTTGGATCGGCTTCGGCCGCCGGCACCATTGAGGCGTTTTTCAGGAGTTTCCCCAACCTCTCGATTGAGCCGGTGTCGTACGAGTTCGCCCGTGAGGCTGCCCGTATCCGAGCGGCGACCGCGCTCCGCACGCCTGACGCGATGATTTTGGCCACCGCATCGGTGATCGGAAGCGCGATCGTGGTGGCGAACGACAGCGGATGGCTCGATGCGATCGAGCAGGCCGGTCTGACGGTCCGCCTCTGCCACCTCGACGCGTTCATCGGGGAGACCTGAGGCTCCAGCACGACACGCAAGACCCTGATGAGGCGAGTCGACGCCGCGGAATCATCCTTGACGGTCGGCCTATCGTGGACGCACGGCGGGCATGAGCAGCCAGTCGAAATTGGAGCGCCCCGTGACCGCTGGCGAGGCTGCCGAGCGACTGGTCTGTGACCGGCTTCGGGCCGCCCTCCCGCCCGAGTACCGCATCTTCTCGAACGTCGCCTGGCTCGGCCGGACGGCCGAGCATCGGGGGCTCAGGGATGGCGAGGCGGACATCGTGCTCGCCCATCCCGATCGGGGCTTCCTCGTCTTCGAGGTCAAGTCGGGCGAGATTCAGCGCGACGCGCACGGCCGCTGGTACGCCGGCAGCCGCGAGCTCAAGCCGAGCCCCTTCGAGCAGGCGATGACGAGCATGCATGCCCTCATGAACAAGCTCGCCGAGCTGCCCGATGCGCCGCGCAACTTCAAGCCGATCGCCGGCCACGCCGTCGCCCTGCCCGACGTCGATCTCGCCAGCGCCGGCCATCGGCTGAAGCTCATCGGGCCCGGGATCGAGCCTGACCTCGTGTTCGATCGGGCCAAGCTGCCGATCGACGACCCCGACGCGACCTGGAAGGCTGTCGAGCAGGCGTTCACCCTGTGGGCCGGCGACTCCGGCGACCACCGCGCGCCGGGGGCAAAGGGCGTCCATCTGCTCGAGGAGATCCTCGCGACGCCGATCGCCCTCCGGTCCCTGCTCCGTGGCGAGATCGCCGACGGCGAGCGGGAGGTCGTCGCCCTGACCCAGCACCAGATCGGCGTCCTGCGGCGGCTGCAGCGGAATCGGCGCGTCCAGATCGTCGGTGCCGCGGGGACCGGCAAGACGATGCTCGCGGCCGAGAAGGCCCGACGGCTCGCGCTCGAGGGCTTCGAGACGCTGCTCGTCTGCTTCAACCAGCCGCTCGCCCGCCTCCTCGTCGAGGAGACCGCCGACGCGGCGAAGCGGAGCGGTCGGCTGACCGTGTCGACCTTCCATCAGCTCTGCGAGGACCTCGCCCGCGAGGCTGGCACGCTGCCGAAGAAGCCGAAGCCCGTGACGGCCGAGTGGTTCAGCGAGACCCTGCCGGAGGCGCTCGACGACGCGCTGTTCGAGCTGGGGCCGAAGTTCCACGCGATCGTCATCGACGAGGGCCAGGACTTCGACGCCGATTGGCTGCTGTCACTCGAGGCGCTCCTGTCGGACCCGAAGGACGACGTCCTGTACGTCTTCCACGACCCCGCCCAGGCGATCTATCGCGACGACGTCGTCGAGAGCCTCGGGCTGACCTCGTTCGAGCTCGACGAGAACTGCCGCAACCCGGGGCCGATCCACGCGTTCGCGATGGACCACGCGCCCGACGCGCCCGCGACCGTGCCGTTGCGGGAAGAGGGTAGGGAGGTGGAGGTGATCGAGGCGGAGGCGGGGGCGCCGACGCTGGAGGCGCTGCGCCGCGTCCTGCATCGCATCCGGGTCGACGAGGGCGTCCGGCCGTGGGAGATCGCGGTGCTGGTCGGCGGGTCGCTGGAGGAGTCGGCGGTCTGGAAGGAACGTCGGTTCGGCAACGAGCTGCTCTGGAACGGCCAGGTCGACGATGCAGGGAAGTCGATCGGCCTGGCGGCCAAAGCGGTGCCGGCCCAACCGAACGACGCGATCCTGTGCGACTCGATCCGCCGCTTCAAGGGACTTGAGAAGCCGGTGATCGTGCTGGTGGAGTTGAAGCCGGACGACGAGCGGTTGGAGCGACTGCTCTACATCGGGTCGAGCCGAGCTCGGCAGCACCTCATAGTCATTTCTGCTTCTCGACAAGTCCCAGGCTGACGTGCGCGGGCTACGTCAGGATCGCTCAATCCTGAATGTCGCCGACCCCTGGTAGGTTCTCGACAATCTCGTCGCTTGCCACGGAGTGCAGGGCCGCACTCTCTGCCAGGAGCCGGGACACCTTCTTGCGCAGATCTAGCGCTCGGCGTTCGCCGGCCACCGAGATGGTCGTCTGCTCCGCGATGTCCATGGTGGTCCGCCACGCGATAATCTGCCCGAGCGATCATTCGATGAGCGATTTCGCTGTCGACGCAGGCGGCCCTCGAGTCCCGGCCGAGTATCGACACCAGAGACTCGAGCCTCAAGCGTCGAGCTCGACAGCGAGGGTCCATACACGCTTTAGCGGAAGCTCTGCGCGAACATCCTCGTCGAGCTTGTCGTAGTTCGCGAACAGCGCATTCAGGAATGCTGTCTGGTCTCACAGTCGAATCCGAAAGTAGGCAGTGCGTGCCTCTTTGAGCACAGTCTCCTTGAACCCCGCCCAGCAAACCAATAGACCTTGGTCTGCGCCGTAGTTGGACATCACTCCCTTCAAGGCGATCAGAACGTCCGTTCCGGCTGGACTGTCGCCAGTCTTCACCTGCACAAGGAGGCGAGGCGCGTCGAGTCCAAGTGAACCGCCTGACGCCACGATATCTACTCCGCCATCTGGTCCCGGCGGAGAAACGTAAGTCTGCAGGCCTTGAGCTCGCAGCACGGCCTCCACGAGTCGAGCGAGGCCGTGACCCTTAAACCGTCGCCGGACATAGGTCAGGATCGCATCGCGGCCGACCTGTTCGAGATCTATCGGTGCCTCCTCAGCACCGAGTTCCTCCGTATCGCGATCGACTCTCGCCTCGACAATCTTGCCTTTCCTCGCACCGACGGCCGCAAGGACCCTTTCCTCGGCGTGGTCGCGTCGGACCGTGCAGACCGTCATGAACGCTCCAAACGAGTACAGGAGGTCTTGGTCGAAGTCGGTTCGAGGGACGTCCGTTCGGTACCACTTCACGGGCACCGTGTGCCGCATGTCGGCCCCGAATTCGTCCGTCTCTTTGTAGGGCCCTGCGACCGACCCGACGGCGATCTGACCCCGGGACTTTAGTGGGACGACGACCGTGTCCGCGTTGTTGATGACGTGGGCGAAGGCCCACAGCTGCCCGACCACATTGTTTACGCGGCCGTCGCCGTCCGCGGGGTACGTCGTTCGGTACGCGGCTTTCAGGGTGTCCCGGCTGACAAACGCGCCGAGGTCGCCAACTTCCTCCCATCCCATGCCGAGGACCGAGTTGGTGAGCATGCGCTCTTCCCGCTCACCGTTGGTGCCCCCCTTGACCACCCAAAGCGTCATTGACTCTCTCCGAAAAGTCTCATGGTTGCCAGTAGGCGAAGACGTCCGCTACCGCTCGATCCCAGAGTTGAGCCTCGGTCTCGCCCGGCCTCGCATAGGCGACCTTATCCATCGCGACGAGGAACCCTTCGCCCGGACGTCTCGTCTGTTTGCGGACGACGATCGGAGTCAATGGCGGGCGGCAATGCGCCTTCTCGTACTCGGCGATCCGGTAGAGGTAGCCCCCGATATGGCCGCGACCTCCTGGGAGCTCGCCATAGGCGATTGTGCGCCCAGCGATCGCGGCTTCCAGCAGGCGAAAGTAGACGTCGGTTCGGAACTGCCCGGACAGTCCCGTCCTCTGCGGATCGCGCGCCCGCTGACCAGTGAGCGCCTTTGTCCCGTTCGCGACCGTCCGTTGAATGTTCGCGCCATCCGGCTTCTGATGATCGTTCGAGTACTGCCTAAGGGCGCCGTCAAAGGTTCGCATCGGGACAGCAGCACCGGCTGCCATCGAACGGCATGCCTCCGTGTACGCCCGCCAGAATCGGAACGAGTAGTTGGCGGGCGGAGTATCGACGCCGAGATTCCAGAGGGCTCGGTAGTCGATGATCGGATAGGGATCCCGGTGGCCGAGGTGGAGCAGAACTGACGCAGTCGGGTATTGAACGCCGTCCAGCTGGGATCCGTGCCCTCTCTTCGGTCGTTGAAAGAGCTCTCCGAGGCACTCGTTCAACGGTCGCCGCTTCGTTCGACTCACACCGGCGCCGGCTCCGGGGCGACTTCCAGAAGGCTACGGCGTGGAATTCCTTGCGGGTGAACCGCTTCCGGGCCTTCGCTGTCAGCCCGATTGCCTCAACCTCGGCGACGCCGCCGCATTCCAGACCGCCGTTAACGCCCTTACAGCGACGGGTGGTGGCGACACGCCTGAAGCGCAGCTGTCCGGGATCATGTCGGCGCTCAACGGCCTGACCTGGCTTGACGGCGCGACAAAGGCCGTCGTTGTCATCACCGACGCCACCGGCAAGGATCCGGAGCCCGTCACCGGTTTCACCCGGGCGTCCGCCAACCAGCGAGCGCTGGAGATTGACCCTGTCGCTATCTACGGCGTCAATGTCTCGACCCTTCAGAGTGTCGCCGACTGGATGGCCCCACTGGCAACCGGCACAGCGGGAGACGTCGTCACGCTCGCTCCGGGCCAATCGCTGTCTGACGCCCTGTCCAATCTGTTCGAATCTGCCCACGCAAACCCAGTCGCCAAGCTGAGCGGCCCGTACGTCGCTCAGACCGGGACTGCGATCAACTTCAGCGCCGCCGACTCGTTCGATGCGTCGGCGACGATCACGAGCTACAAGTGGGACTTTGACGGAAACGGGACCGTCGACCGGACAACGGCAACGCCGACGACCTCGTTCACCTATGCGGGCGAGTTCCACGGGATCGCTTCGGTCGAGGTCGTCGCCGACGACGGCCGCTCGGCGCTGGCCACAACCCAGGTCACGGTCGACTCGGTCGGCCTCGCCAACCTCCAACCGATCGCGGTGACCTCCGCAACGGCCACCGTGACCGGCGCCAGCCAGGTGACCGTCACCTGGACGCCGGCCGCTAACGATCGAGCGGACGGGTACAAGGTCTATCGCGCGAACGGAACGCCCATTCGATTCACGACCGCGGCCGACCCGGATTCGGCGGTCCTCGACGGGATCAGCCTGAGCCAACCTGTTCAGTTCTATGTCCGAGCGGTGAATGGCTACGGGGAGAGTGCGTCGGCCGCAACCGCGCCCGTCGGCGGGAACCCGCCTGGCTGGCAACCATCGCAGGTCGTGGACAGTCAGGCGACGGGTTCGTCAGCGGAAATCTCCCTTGGGCCTGATGGCCGTGGGTACGCCGTTTGGCAAAGCGGGGGCATCCAATTTGCCCGCTGGGACCCCGTGACGGGCTGGGGAGCGAGGGTTCGCGTCAACCCAGCGACGGCAAACTCGAAGGTCGCGCCCACGATTGGTGTCGACAGCGGCAACAATGCGTATGCAACGTGGACGGACTACGTCAACGGCACCAGTAATCCCGATATCTACTTCTCAAAGCGTCCGTCATCCACCGGGACGTGGGGCACAGCCGTCAAGGTCAGCGCCGATACGGGCACGGCAGAACAACGCGACGCCCAGATCGCGGTGCTCGCGAACGGCAGCGCCATCGCCGTCTGGGTCGATCGGAGAAGCAGCCAGTGGAACATCTACTCGTCCCGGCTGGCAGCCGGAGCATCGGTCTGGGGAACAAACGTCAGAGCAACGTCTAATACCTCCAACACGGTTGAGAAGTCCACGCCGCGCGTTGTCCTCGGCAGCGACGGGACGGCATACGCTGTCTGGTCCGATGCCCGGAACGGCAATCTCGATATCTGGTACGCAACGCTGGCTCCTAGCGCGTCCGCATGGAGCACGAATGTCAAGGTCAGTGACGACACTGGTTCGGCAGCTCAGACCAAGCCGAGTATCGGCATGGACTCGACCGGCAATCTAACCGTTGCATGGCTCGACGCGCGCGTCAGCACAGGGCAGGTCAGGGTCGCCAGTCGCCCCGCCGCTACTGGCATATGGAGCGCAAGCGCCCTTGTCTCTGACTCGGCAGCGCGTCCATTGAGCCTGGACATGGCGGTTCGATCCGACGGCCGGGCCGCGATCGGCTGGGAAGACGTACGCTCCATCAACGACCTCTGGGGCACCGAAAAGCCGTCGCCTTCGCAAGGCTGGCAGGCGCCCACACTGTGGAGCGATACGACAGTCGGCAAGATGGATGGTCGTCCTGCGCTGGCAATCGATGGGCAACGTCTCGCCGTGATCTGGGATGCGCCGAACAAGCTTGTCATTGGTGCCGCACCCGGCAATGTCCATGCAAGATTCAAGCAGCTTTGAATGATCAACTCCAGGACTCACGGAGCGCCCGCGCCGAATCGGCGCGGGCGCATCAAATTCCATTCGTAAGCCAGCCGGCCGCGGTCACTTGACCTAGGCGGGGCCACCGCGACCGCCTAGCGCAGCGGCAGCAGCCTCCCGTTCCCGTTCCGCTCTGGAACGGCCGTCCGCTTGTCGCCGTTCGACACCGGCTGGCGCGCCGCCAAATCCGGGCCGATCGACGGGATGAACTGCGGTGGAACCCGAACCTTCGTCGCCTGCTCGAAGTCGTAGGCGAAGCCGATCAGCTTCGGTTCGTCCCAGCGGCCGCCGATGAACGACACGCCGATCGGTAGCGGCCCGACGTGGCCCGCCGGCACCGTGATGTTCGCGTAGCCGGCGATCGCGGACGGGCTCGACGAGCCGACGAACGTCGAGAAGTCGCCGCCCAAGTCGCCCTCTTCTGGGTTCGAATTCGTCACCCAGGCCGGCCCGTTCGTCGGCGCGATGATCGCGTCGAGGTCGAACGCGGCCAGCGTGTCATTGATCGCATCCTGGGCAGTCGATGTCGCGGTCGCCCGGGCGGCATCGCATGACGCGGTGCCACGCCCGCCGGTCGCCTGCGCCATGTCGAAGATGTCTGAGTTCCACGGCCCTTCCAGCTCCGGATGGGCGTTGTTGAAATCGATCAGGTCGTGGAGCGTCTTCGGATATCGATGCTTGGTATACGTCTCGAGGTAGCCCGCGATGTCGGTCTTGAACTCGCAGAGGAGCGCGTCGAACTCCGGCCCGTAGGCGGGCTCGATCGGGATCCTCGTGTTGTCGACCACGATCGCCCCCTCCGCCCGGAGCGCGTCGATCGTGTCGTTCAGGACCGCGTCGACCTCCGGGCTGACGGCCGGGTCGTACGTTCCCTCCCGCCAGACGCCGATCCGGGCCCCACGGAGGGCGCGCTTGTCGAGGAACTTCGTGTAGTCCCTGAAGGCATGACCGCGCTGATCGGCGGTCGCGGGATCGTCCCGGTCGACGCCAGTGAGCGCCCCGAGGAGCACGGCCGCGTCGGTCACGTTGCGTGTCATCGGCCCGGCGGTGTCCTGGTCGGCCGAGATCGGGACGATGCCCGCCCGGCTCAGCAGGCCGAGTGTCGGCTTGATCCCGACGATGCCGTTCGCGCCCGACGGGCAGACGATCGAGCCGTCTGTCTCGGTCCCGACCGCGACAGTGGCGAGGTCAGCTGCGACGACGACGCCCGAGCCCGAGCTGGAGCCGCATGGGTTGCGATCGAGGACATACGGCATGTTCGTCTGGCCGCCGATGCCGCTCCAGCCGCTCGACGACGGTGCCGACCGGAAGTTGGCCCACTCGGACAGGTTTGCCTTGCCGATGATGATCGCGCCGGCGTCACGGAGTTGATCGACGATGAACGCATCGTGCGGCCTGCTGCCGAACAGCGCGAAGGAGCCCGCGGTCGTCGGCATACCGGTCGTGTCGATGTTGTCCTTGACGATGACCGGGATTCCGAGGAGGGGTCGGTGGTCGCCATGGCGCCGGGCCCTGTCCGCCTTCCAGGCGTCGCGGAACGCCGTCGGGCTGACGGTGATCACCGCGTGGAGCTTCGGATTGAGCCTCTTGATCCGGTGGAGGTAGAACTCGACGAGCTCGACCGATGTCAGCTTGTGGCGGTTCATCAACTTCTGGAGCTGGGGAATCGTCGTCGAGTCAACGTCGATGCCGTGGATGGACGTCCCGCTGCCGCCTCTCGAGGCCGAGGCGATCGGCGCCGTGATGCCGGCCACCCCGAGCAAGAGGGCCATCACGGTGGCAAGAATCAGGGAACGTCGAACCGGGCTGCTCATCGCACGGACCTCCACGGGGGAACAGGGTGGGGCACTCGCTGGCTGGGGCGCTGGGGTTCCTCTCTATTGGACTCCAGCTGTCAAGGCAGCGGAATAGCCAGCCCATCGGGCGTGACCGTCAGTCATCAAGATCGGCAATTCCGCGGGATTGCGAGAGCGTCGCCAGGCCCTCGAGCCAGTTTCGGGACCGTGAGTCATGGAGGGGCGCGGACACGATCCAATCGGCCCACCGTCGACTGGCTTGGGCCAGGTCTTGTTGACTTGGAGTCTCGGCTTACCCCTGCCCCGTCCGTGGACGATGACTTCGGCACCGCCGGCGACGGCCGACCTCAGACGCGAGTCGGCCACCGTGCCGAGAACACGCCGGACCAGGGCGCCTCGAATTCGGTCGGCGCGGCGACGGTCGTCGAGCGAGGCGTTCTTCGGTCATCCGACACGAATCTAGTTCGTTTGGACCTCGACTTCGCGGCGACGACCGTCGAGAATCCGGGTCCGTTCCCCATGGCGTTGCCATGCGCGGCGGACTGGAGGATCGACGATGAAGATACGACCCACGTTCGCACTCCTCGGCGCCTTGTCCCTTGGGGTGATGGCCTGTTCGAGCCCCGCTGGATCGACGAGCCCCGCTGGATCGACGAGCCCCGCAGCTTCGGCAAGTGCTGCAGCTTCGACAAGTCCTGCAGCTTCGACAAGCGCCGCCGCAAGCTCGGGGGCCGCGGGTACGGCGGTACAGGTGACGCTCCAGGAATGGGCGGTCGCAACCGACGTAGCGACGGGCCCGGCCGGGGCGTTCACGTTCACCGCGAGCAACACAGGGCCTGATGACGTGCACGAGTTCGTGGTCATCAAGACCGACCTCTCGCTCACCGATCTCCCGACCGACGCCACGGGTGCAGTTGACGAGACGAAAAGCGGCATGGAGGTCATCGATGAGATCGAAGACATCGCGGTGGGCACGAGCGAGGAACTGGCGGTGACCCTCGAACCGGGCGCGTACGTCCTCATCTGCAACATCTACGACGAAACAGAGAAAGAGTCGCACTACCAGAAGGGAATGCGGACCTCGTTCACGGTGACCTGATGAGCGCGAGCCCAGCGTCAACTCGGGCGCCTTGCGCCCGGCGCCGCCGCCCGCCTTCGCGGTCCGATCCTCGCCCTCTCAATCGAGCCGCGGCCGGCCGGCGTCACGAAGCTCGCGGGCACTGACTTCTGGCGCCTTCGCGTCGGCGACCTCCGCGTCAACTACCTCGTCGATGACGATGCGAGGCTGGTCATCGTCCTCAGGGTCGCTCGGCGTTCCGAGAGCACGTACCGCCAAGTCGATCGATGATCGTATTGATCTTGTCCTGTGCGATAGTACCGACCTTCGGTCGGGCAGCCCGAGACGCCGCCGACCGATAGCGGGCGCCACGCGCGTGCCGCCTGAGAGAAATGGTGGAGGACCAATGAACCAGCCGACCAGAATCATGGCGCTCCTAGCCGGGATCGTCTTCGTCGCATCAGCCTGTTCGACCAGCGGAGGAGCTTCTGCGTCACCGAGCGCCGCCGCATCGGCGGCGTCCAACGCGCCGTCGACCAGCGCATCCGCGGAGCCGTCCGCGTCCGCGTCCGCATCGGTCGATCCGTCGTCGCTGCTCGGGATGGTGATTTCGACCGGCAAGATCCGGATCTCGACCGACCCGAACTACAAGCCGTTCTCGTACCTCAATCCCGACGGCAGCGGATCCTACTTGGGCTTCGATACCACGACCGCCGAGGAGGCGGTCAAGCGCCTGGGCCAGAAACTGGGCAAGGACGTCACGATCCAGTGGGAGACTCCCGGCTGGGACCTCATCACCGCTGGCAGCTGGGGCGGCCGCTGGGACATCTCGATCGGCTCGATGAGCGTGACCGTCGGCCGCGCCAAGGTCGTCGACTTCGTCGATCCGTATTACTACGACTCCGGGGCCGTCGCCGTCCCGAAGGACTCGCCGATCCAATCGCTGGCCGAGCTCGACGGTGGCAAGACGTTCTGCGTCGGCACCGCAACGACCTACGAGCAGTGGCTGAACGGCACCCTGGAGATCGTCGATCCGAACATCGTCAAGGCACCAACGGACCCCCAGGTCACGGCCCTGCCGACGGACAACGAGTGCATCCAGGCCGTCGGCTCGGGACGCAAGTTTGACGCGATCGTCGCGAACGCCAATGGTCTCGCCGACGCGGCGAAGATTGCGCCGATCCGCGTCCTGGACGGGCCGCCCATCTTCACCGTGTCGGTTGCATTCGCCCTCGACAAGAAAGGCCCAGACGACAAGGCGCTCCTCGCGCTCTTGAACGAGGTCGTCGCCGAGATGCACGCCGACGGCACGCTCTCGCAGTTGTCGACCAAGTGGCTCGAGAAGGACGTCACCCAGAAGCCGACTTGATCGAGGTTCCGGTTTGTTCCAGGTTGCGCGCCCGGCGATCGTCGTCCGGGCGCGCACCTGAATCACGTGCTTGGTGAGGGTGAGTGGTGATCGAGATGACCGTGATCCCAGCGGCGAGACAACCGTGAGCTGGCCGGTCGGGGCCTCGCTCGCAGAACGAAGCGTCAATCAACAGCTGGCGACCGACATCCTGCGGGCACGCGCCCAGCGAAATCGACGCTGGCGAGCCGCGTTCCTCGCGACGTGGGCCGTCATTGTCGCCGGACTCGTCGCCTTCATCCTGATCACGGTCACGGTCGACTCGACGTTCCTCCAGAAGTGGATCCCGTTCATCCTGACCGGCGTCCCGGTCACCCTCTTCCTGGCGGTCACCTCGATCTTCTTCGCCACGATCCTCGCGGCACTTGGCGCCCTCGGGCGGCTCTCAGGGAATCCCTTCCTCAACGCCATAGCCAGCTTCTACGTCTCGTTCTTTCGCGGGACGCCGCTCCTGCTCCAGATCCTTTTCATCTTTCTCGCCCTGCCACAGGCGGGGATCGTCCTGCCGGCCATCCCGACGGCGATCGTCGCCCTCAGCCTCAACTACGGCTCGTACATGACCGAGGTCTTCCGCTCGGGGATCGAGGCGGTGCCGCACGGCCAGACCGAGGCCGCCCAATCGCTCGGCATGACCTCGCGCACGACGTTCCGCCGGATCATCGCGCCGCAGGCCTTCCGGATCGTGACGCCAGCCGTCGGCAACGATTTCGTGGCCATGATCAAGGACTCGTCCCTCGCGTCCGTCGTCGGCGTCCAGGAACTCCTCTGGCGCGCCCAGACGGCCGGTCGGCCGACATTCCAATCGATGCAGACCCTGCTAGTGGCTGCGTTCGTCTATTGGATGCTGACCATCGTGTTCTCTCTGTTCCAGAACCGCCTCGAGCGCCGGATGGCGACGGGCGATCGGACCCAGGGACGACGACCATGACCGTCGCGCATGTCATCGACCCGGCCGAGACGCCCGGCAAGCTCGTCAAGCCGGGAGTCGACGCGATCGTCAAGGCCAGCGCCATCGAGAAGCACTTCGACGCCCATCACGTGCTGCGCGGCTGCTCGATGACCGTCTATCCCGGTGAGACCGTTACGATTCTTGGTCGATCCGGATCGGGCAAGAGCACGTTCCTGCGCTGCCTGAACTTCCTCGAGGAGCCGTCTGCCGGGGTAGTCGAGATCGCGGGTGTCGTTGTCGAGGCAGAGCCGCTCAGGCGCCGTGACCGTGAGGGAAACGCGAGGATCCGCCAGCTCCGGTTGCGGGCCGGGATGCTCTTCCAGGAGTTCAACCTGTTTCCCCACCTGACCGTCCTCGGCAACCTCATCGAGGCGCCGGTGCACGTCAAGGGCATGAAGCGGGCCGAAGCGGTCGAGCTGGCCGAGTCCTACCTCGTGAAGGTGGGCCTCAGCGAGAAGCGCGACGAATACCCATCGCGTCTGTCGGGCGGCCAGCGCCAGCGCGTCGCCATCGCCCGGGCGCTGACCATGGAGCCCGAGGTCCTGCTCTTCGATGAACCGACGAGTGCCCTGGATCCATCGCTCGTGGGTGAGGTGCTCAAGGTCATGGAGAGCCTGGCCCACGAGGGCCGGACGATGATCATCGTCACCCACGAGATGGCATTCGCTCGCGAAGCCGCCGACCGCGTCTATTTCATGGACGAGGGGCTGTTCGTCGAGATCGGCCCGCCGGAGCAGGTCATCTCGAACCCCAAGGACGAGCGCACGCGGACGTTTCTGGCGCGGTTCCTGCACGGCTAGCGGTCACATGCGCTACCGGGATCGGCGACAGGCTCGCCGCCTCGGCCTCCCTTTGGCGTTGATCGCTGCGCTGGGCGTTGGCGCCTGTATGAGCCAGGGCGCGTCAGTCCAGCGACGATTTCGCCGACGCCGGCCAGCGCCGCGACCGCTCGGTCTCTCGTCATCGATACCGACGTGGCTGTGGATGACTGGCTGGCCATCCTGTACCTGCTCGGCCGACCCGAGGCGACGTTCGCCAGCGCTGTCCTGACCCAGATGCGCGACTCGATCGCCTCGGGCACGTACTTCTTCTGGGATCCATTCGCAGCGGCCGTCACCGATGAGAGTCTCACCTCGTTCGAGAGCCGAGGCCTGTCGGTCAACGTCAGCGAAGGGCCGGAAAGCGGCCGGGTCATCGAGTCGGCAGGCGGCCCAAAGATACGATTCGCGAAGACGGCCGAGCTCGAACGATTCGAGCAGCTCCTCATCGATACGTTGAACGGACGAGGCCGCTGACGATGGAGCGGCAATACCGGTACGGATTTCGAGCCGAAAAGCGCCTCCGCCGGGATTAGACTCGGAGCATGCCTGTCCCGGTCGAGACGCTGGTCGTCATCGGCATCGGTCTCGTCGCCATCCTGCTTGCCGTCCGCATCCTGACGGCCGTCCCGGGCTGGGTCCGGCGGAGCCGCCGGCCTGAGTCGCGGATCATTCGCGTGATCGGCGTTGGCGGCGGTGGTAGCAACGCGGTCGATCGGATGGTCGGGGCCAAGATCGACGGCGTCAGCTTCGTCGCCAGCAACACCGACGCGCAGGCGCTGCGTCGCTCGAACGCTGGGACCAAGCTCCGGATCGGCGGGGCCATCACCGGCGGTCTTGGCTCGGGCGGCGACCCGGAGATCGGGCGCCGGGCCGCCGAGGAGGACTCGGGTCGCATCGCTCGCGCCATTGCCGGGGCGGATCTCGTGTTCGTCACAGCCGGTCTCGGCGGCGGGACCGGCTCAGGAGCGGCGCCGATCGTCGCCGCCAGGGCGCGGGAACAGGGGGCCCTCACGATCGCGGTCGTGACGAAACCGTTTGCGTTCGAGGGATCGCCGCGGATGAAGATCGCCGAAGCGGCGGCGGCGGACCTCGCGGCGAACGTCGACGCGCTGATCGTGGTTCCCAACGATCGTGTCGGAAGCGTCCTCGCCGACGATGCCACGATGCTCGAGGCGTTCCGCGTCGTCGACGATGTCCTGCTGCAGGCCGTCGAGGGGATCATCGACATGATTGCCGCTCTCGGCGTGGTCAACCTGGACTTCGCCGACATCCGGTCGGTGATGAAGGATGCGGGACCGGCCCTCATCGGCCTGGGTCGCGGGAGCGGGGAAAACCGAGCAACCGATGCCGCGCGTCAGGCGATCACCAGTCCGCTCCTCGAGGCGAGTATCGAGGGGGCTCGCGGGATCCTGTTCAACGTGTCCGGCCCGGCCGACCTCCGGCTTCGCGAGGTCCAGGCGGCGGCCGAGGAGATCCGCGAGCGCGCCGATGTCAACGCGAACGTCATTTTCGGGGCGAGCTTCGGCCGATCAGTTGGCGACGAAGTTCTCGTCACGCTGATCGCCACCGGCCTGAGCGGGCATGAGCGGGCCCAGCCGACGCCGGCCGAAGTGCAGGTGGACGCGCCACCAGCCGACGAACCATCGATTGCCGACGCGTCTCCGACCCCGATCACCGAGGCCGTCGAGCCACCGCAGCGCCCGGGCCGAAGCGTCAAACCACGATCAGTCGTGGAGGAAGACGACCTCGAGGTGCCGAGCTTCCTGCGTCGGAAGGGCCCGCCGGACGGCAGCCCCTGAGGACTGCGTAAGTCGTTGAATGACATTCCGGGCGGCAGCTGGTTGAGGTTGAGGATGTTGCCCTCGCTGTCCTTGAACCAGGCGGCCGCGCCGAAATTCTCAGGGTCGCGCGCGACACCATAGAACCGGAGGCACGTCCAATGTTTAACGGCGCTCACGTCATCCTCTACAGCCAGACGGCGGAGGCCGATCGGGACTTCCTGCGCGATCACCTCGGTCTTGCCAGCGTCGACGCCGGCGACGGCTGGCTCATCTTCAAGTTGCCACCGGCCGAGGTCGCGGTCCATCCGACGGACGGCCCGCCGAAGCACGAGCTCTACTTCATGTGCGAGAGCATCGACGAAACGCTGGCGAAGCTCATCGAGGAGGGGGCAGAGATCTCGCAGCCGGTCAGCGACCAGGGCTGGGGCCGGCTCGCCGAGATCAAGCTGCCCAGCGGGACCAGGCTATCGATCTACGAGCCGCGCCACCCGGTGGCACACAGCCTCGATTGAGGCGCCTGGCTCGTGTCGCGAAGGGGCGCTGACGTCGCCGCGACACGCCGCGAGTAGACTCACCCCGCCATGAGCATCCACTCACGGTCGCGGGCACTCGAACCAGGTGTGGGCCATCCCTCGCATGAGACGCCCTTCATGGGGCGCGCCGCCGAGTTGGAAGCGTTACTCGGCGCGCTCGATGAAGCCGTCCTTGAAGGGCGGCCGCGATACGTGTTGGTCGACGGCGCCGCAGGCATCGGCAAGAGCCGCCTCGTCCGTGAATTCCTGGTCGCGGCCCGGGAACGAGCACCCTCCGCTGCGGTCCTCCAGGGCCGCTGTCTCGCATCTGGACGCGGGGTCAGCTACTGGGCGCTGGGGGAGGTGCTCCGACGCGCATGCGGCATCGGCCTCGACGACCGCGCCGAGGAGGCTGAATCGCGACTTCGCGACGGCCTGACGCGGATCCTGTCGCCCCTCGGACTCTCATCGACCGATGCGGAGGAAGCACTCCTTGCACTGGCGACGTCAGCCGGGATCGTCATCCCGGGCAACCCCTTCGAGCGGGGCGAGCCGCGCCTCGTCCCTGCGGCCATTACCTGGGCGTGGGTGCAGTTCCTCCGCTCATTCGCACATCGCGGTGGCGCGATCCTTGTCATCGAGGACCTTCATTGGGCAGGGTCCGCGCTGACATCCACGCTGCCCGCGATCGCGGCAACGCTCGATGGACCCTTCCTCCTCGTCGCGACCGCCCGCCCCGCGTTCCTCGGGCGGGAGCCCGGCTTCATGGCAGCTCAGGGACTGACGACCGTCGAGGTCCCGCCGTTGGGCGTCGAAGAATCCGCGGGTCTGGTGGATGCGCAGCTCCCGGCGGGCGCCCTACCGGATGAGCTGCGAACAACCGTCGTTGCCCGATCTGAAGGGAACCCGTTCTTCCTGGAAGAGACCGTTCGACATCTCGCCGAACTTGGGACGCTGACAGTGTCGGCCGGCGGGCAGGTCCAGGCTCCACGGTCCGCCATCCCGGACTCGATCCAGGCGGTGCTCGTCGCGCGGATCCAGGCCTTGCCGCTCTCCGAACGTCGGGTCCTGCAGGAGGCCTCGGTCGTGGGACGCGTCTTCTGGGAGGGTCCGGTGCGACGGGCCCTCGGCGCCTCGGACCTCGGCGAACTGTTGAGCAGCCTAATCGACCGCGGGCTGGTCTTCACGCGCCCGACTTCAAGCCTGTCTGGCGAGGTCGAACTGAGCTTTAAGCACGCTCTGCTTCGCGATGCTGCATACGGAACCATGACGACGGTTCATCGAGCCCGCTCCCATGCGTCAGTCGGAGCATGGCTCGAACAGATCGCGGACGATCCGAAGGCCGAGCTGGCGGGGCTGATCGGGGAGCACTTCCGCCTCGCGCTCGAGCAGGATGCGGATGGTGTCGCGTGGCCCGACCCGGCCGATCATGAGCGAGTTCGGGCCCGGGCGGTACGGTATTCCCTCCTTGCCGGCTCGAACGCCCATCAGCGCTACGCGATCGACAAGGCGATCGAGCTCCATGAGGCAGCGCTTCGGCACGCGACGTCCGACTCGGAGCGCGCACGTGTTCTGACGGCGCTGGGCCAGGATCACGAGTCCGGATTGAAGGGCCCAGAGGCGATCGACGCCTACCGGGGCGCGATCGAGGCGGCCGACCGAGCCCAGTTGCCGGCAGACGAGCGGGCCCGAATCCGGCTTGCCGCCGCGCGGACGATGGCCATCCGCTGGGGTGCCTTCCCCGTTCGCCCGAATCCCGCCGAGATCGACGAGTTCGTCGACGAGGGTCTGGAACTGGCCGAGGCGGCCGAGACTCGTCTGTGGTTGCTGGCGATGAGGGGCGGCGCCGGAATGCGCTGGCCCGCCGCCCACATGTCGGATCCGGAGTTCATCGCCTACCGCTCCCGGGCAGTGACGGCCGCTCTGGACGGCGCGCGACAACTGGGGCTCACCGACCTCCTCGTTGTCGCGGGACGTCTGTCCGGGCAACTCGAGTTTGCCGCCGGTCGATATGGCCAGAGCGCCGTGGTGTTCCGCGAGCTGATCCCTCACCTCGACGACGTCGACTCGGTGTTCCACCGAGCGCTCTGCTCGATGTACGTGACGATCGCAATCTCCGACATTGACGGTGCATATGCCGATGCCCTCGCGGTCGCCCGAACGGTCCTCGAGCTCGGCCGGAAACTGAGCCCACATGAGCATGCCCACGGGACGTCGGCGGTCCTGTGGTGCCTGTACCACCTCGGCGACTGGGGCGCTGAGACCACACAGCTCGTCGACGAGCATCTCGTGGCGGTTCGCGGCACGAACGTCTTCATCTGCCCGTACATGCGGAGCGGACCGCTCATCGGGGCATTGATCGCCGGCCACCTCGGCGAATTCAGCCGAGCCCGGGATCTCCTGGGGCAAGTGGAGTTGAGCGAAGACGAGCCAGGACTTCCAGAGGCCCTTCACGCACGGGTCCTGGTGACGCTCGGCGAGGCCGACAAGGGCGTCGCGGCCGCCCAGGCAATCATCGACAGCGGACGACTCGCGACCATGGAGGAGAACGAGCACGAGGCGGTTGCCCTCATCGAGGGCCTGCACGCGATGGGTGACTGGGGTCGACTGCGCGACTTCCTACCGGATGCTCGGCGGCGGAGTGCGTCACTGGCCATCCTCGTGCCGGTCTGCGATCGCGCCGAAGCGATGGCAGCGGCCGCAGACGGCGATTCAGAGCGCGCGATCGAGCTGCTGCGTCGGGCGGTCGCCGGCTTTGAGCGCCTCGGCGTGCCCTACGAAGTCGCGCGAACAAAGGCCCTGCTCGCGCAGGTGCTGCCCGACGGCGACGCGATGCTCGCGGACGCGATCGCAGCCGCGGAGTCACTAATGGGGGATCGGCCTGGGGCGGGCGCGGCTGAGCAGGAAGGCAACGCCGTCCAGGCTCCGCCGGCCGATGCCTCGCTGACGGCCCGTGAGCGCGAGATCCTGGCGCTGATCGGGGAGGGAATCAGTAACCAGGAGATCGCGGACCGGCTGGTTCTCAGCCCTCGGACGGTCGAGCGCCACGTCTCCAACATCTACATCAAGCTGGGTTTCGAGGGGCGGTCGTCGCGCGCCGCAGCCGCTTCGTACGCGGTCCGCTCGAGCCTGAAGGCAGGGCCAGGCTAAACGGAGACCCGGCGTGCCGCCTACGTGTCGGCCGCCAAGTCATCGACGAATCGTCGACCCGCGCCTCAGTGATTTCGCGTGCCGACACGGAAGTCATGAGCCCACCCGATGCCTACCTTCCGTCTGGAAGGAGGTGCCGCAATGGCATACGAGATCGAAGGCAAGCTACTCGAGGTCTGCTCGTGCAACGTCCTCTGCCCGTGCTGGATCGGCGAGAACCCCGACGGTGGCACGTGCGATTCCGCGCTCGCGTGGCAGGTCGACAGCGGTCAGATCGAGGGCGTCGACGTCAGCGGGCTGACGCTTGCGCTGTCGGTCCACATCCCGGGCAATGTGCTCACGCCCGCATCGTGGAAGGCCGCGGTCTTCGTCGATGAGCGCGCGACCGACGAACAGCAGGGCGCGCTGCTCAAGGTCTTCACCGGACAGCTCGGCGGAGCGATCGCCGATCTCGCGGGCCTCATCGGCGAGGTCGTGTCGGTCGAGCGGGCGCCGATCGTCTTCACGGTCGAAGGCGGCAGGGGCCGGCTCAAGATCGGCTCGGTCGCGGACGCTGAGATGACGCCGTACGCGGGCGCAACCGGCAACCCGACCACGCTCGGGGAGACCGTCTTCAGCACGATCCCGGGCTCGCCGGTCTACGTCGCCAAGGCCGACCACTTCACCCGCGACGGCGCGCCGTACGGCCTGCCGAGCGTCGACCTTCGAGGGAACAACGCGCTTCAGGGTCACTTCAAGTTCGCGGCCTAACCGCGCATCGGAGATCGAGTGATGTTGTCCGTCCATGCCGGCCCCGCCCGAAGCCGCGGATTCGGCCGCCAGAGAGCAATCCTATTCGTGGCCCTCGCCACGATCGTTGCGGCCGGCTGGACGGCACTCGTTCTGTGGGGCGCGTCACCTTGGTCGCGCTACCTGAGCCACCAAAGCCTGGAACATGGCGCGGGTGCGCTCGACACGATTCTCTTCGTCGGCGGCTGGACGCTCATGACGGTGGCGATGATGCTGCCGACCACGTGGCCGCTGCTCGTCATCTTCCATGCGCTCGTCCAGCGCCGGCGGCGGCCCGGCCTGCTCGTCGTCCTGCTGGCGGCCGGCTACATCGTCACCTGGTCGATCGTCGGGTTGCTCCTGCATTCCGGGGACCGGCTGGTCCACGCGGCGGTCGACAACATCGGCTGGCTCGGCGCGCACGCCGGTCTCATCAGCGCCGGCACGGTGCTAGTCGCCGGCATCTACCAGTTCACGCCGCTGAAGTACAAGTGCCTCGACGAATGCCGGTCGCCGCTGGGCTTCGTGATGAACCGCTGGCGTGGCACGAACGAACGGCGCGAGGCGTTCATGCTAGGCGTCCGCCACGGCCTCTTCTGCGTCGGTTGCTGCTGGTCGCTGATGCTCCTGATGTTCGCCGTCGGCATGGGCAGCCTCGCCTGGATGTTCGCGCTGGGCGCGGTCATGGCGGTCGAGAAGAACGCAGTCTGGGCCAGGGGCCTGTCGCGCCCGCTCGGAATCGTGCTGATCGGCGCCGGCGCCACGCTCTGCATCGCGGTGCTGTTTTCCGTCGCGTGACCCTCAGCCCGTCGTCTTGTCGAGGTATTGCAGGAGGCGGTGAGCGGCCAGCTCGACCGACTTGTGGCGCCACTCGGCGGCGCGATAGACGCAGGCGATCAGCCCAGTCCGGTGGACGCGTTTGAAGTCGCCGACGATGAAGGCATAGCGGCCCTTCGTCTCGTCGGTGGCGCCGTCGGTCAGTCCGAGGTGCCACTCGGCGTACTCGTCCCAGGAATGCGACTTGAGGAAGGCGTTCTCCTCGTCGGCGGTCGGCGCGGCCTCGCCCCAGTCGCTGTCGAGCACGACCTTACCGGCGGCGATCAGCTTTCGGGCGTGCGCGACGGCGCGTTTGTTGACCTTGTAGGAGGCCATGGCGTCGCCCTCGGTCAGTCTTCGAGAACGAATGTCACCATCAGGTTGACCTGGTACTCGGCGATCTGATCATTCTTGACGTCGACCCGCTGCTCCTTGACCCAGGCGCTGCGGACGTTGCGCAGTGTCTTCGTGGCCCGATCGATGCCCTGATTGATGGCGTCGTCGAAGCTCGTCGACGACGTGGAGCTGATCTCGGTAACACGTGCGACAGCCATTGCATGCTCTCCTTCGAGGTGCCCACACCGGTTCGGCCACTTTAGCAGCGGCGAGAGGCAAACCGGATAACCGGCGCCATTATCAACTCGTCGCGTCCGGGCGGATGTTCTGGTTGAGGTGGAACACGTTGTCGGGACGCCCGATTCAATGAAGATCAGGATCGACCGTTCCCTCCGTGTCCGCGGTTGATCTCGTCGAGCATGGTCGCACCATAGCCGGGATGACCCCCGTTGCGAGACGTCGGCGTGATACCGAGTCCCTAGTCTGGATGGCAACATCACCTTGCGGCCATCGCGGCACGCCGAAGGAGACACGATCATGACCGATCCGCTGCTCGTCAAAGCGGTCCTGGCCCTGTTCGGGCCGGACTTCAAGATCACCCGCGGCTATATCGAGGGCCACGACGGCGTCGATATCAAGGCCGCCCTGGGCCACGAGTTGCGAACGGTCGCATCAGGCACGGTCTCGTATGCCCGCGATGCCCGGAAGGATCCCAATGCCCGGCATCACTGGGCGGAGGGCGGCGGCAACGTCGTGAACATCGACATCGGCGGCAATCGCACGATCCAGTACGCCCATCTCCACAGCATCTCCGTCAGGGAGGGCACTCGCGTCGCCCGCGGCCAGCTGATCGGAAAGGTCGGGGCGACAGGCCACGCAACGGGACCGCACGTCCATTTCGGCCTGTTGGACCACAACAAGCGGGCCATGGTTCTGCCGACCGCCTACCTGGCGAAGCTGGCCGGCACGGCCTCACCCGTGCGGCCCCAGGCCCAACGGGCCCGTACGCCGGTGGCGCCCCCGCCCAAGGCACAGGTCGCCGAGATCGAACGCTACGCGGCGCCTCGTCACTTCAGGGTCCCGCCGGGTACGACCCTCCGGGGCTATCACCCCTCGAAGCCGGGCAAGCATCTACGCGAATCGTCGTTCCCGAACGGGTCCGGCGCCGCTGCGTCGGCGAAGGTGTCAATCCGGTTCCCGGGCCTCAACACTCAGCCGGTCCCGCACGGGATCTTCCTGCTGGTCTTCAACGGCGTGTTCAAGGATCTCTACATCCCGGCCGCGTTCGTCGTCCTGGGCCCGGTGCCCGAACCGGAGCCTGCATCCGTCGTCGGCTGAGTCAGCGGTTCCAGGAGCTGCCGGAAATCCTCGAGGATCGTCCAGCCCCGCTCGTCCCGCCGAAGCGAGGCGACAGGAACGCAGTGGACCTCGATACCGTGGGGTGGATGAGGGACCGCGGCATCCGTGGCGTCCGGCCAGGTCAGGCTCGCGTCGGCCGCGCGGGCGGCGATCAACCAGTAGTCGCCACTCCGAACGTGCGATCCTCCGAACTGGATCTCGACGCCATCACCGAGATCGATCCAGTTGTCTGCCTTCGGTCGGATCGGAATCGGACGGCCGTCCCAGCGGCGAACGAGTGGGCGGACCAGTCCACCTGGCGCCGGTTCGTCGGAGGACACCGCCAGCCGATCGCCGTCGATCCGATCGACCCCGACGAACCAACCCGGCCGCCGCTCGAGGATCGAGCCCTGGTCGATGACCTCCAGATCGTCGCCCGGCCCGAAATCGGGCTCGTCGCTTCGAGCCAGGGCGATCTCTGTCGGGGTCACGGATTCCACCGGCGCCGTCGTCGACGCGTTGTCGCGAGACCACTTGAACGTCGGTTGGTCGCCGCCATCGTGGATCTCGATTCTGTAGAGCCGGTTCTCGGTTCCCTTGTAGCCGCCACGAACAGCGAGCCGCGCATCCGCGGCATCGTTCGGGAGCGACCATGTCGGCCTGCGACGTCTGACGGTGCCGGGAATCCGGTGGAACCGGACCTGGGCAACGGTGGTGAGGCGGACTGACGTGTCCGCACCGCCCAGCGCCGGCTCCAACAGCGACTCATCCTCGCTTGCGGTCACCTCACGCTGCCAGACCTCGAGATAGCCGATGTACCAGCCGGGTTCGGCCGGCAAGGGCACCGACGGCAGGTCCGGCTGCGCCCCGGCATCGGTGTCGGTCGCGAGCTCGCAGAGCAGCCCATCGACCCAGGCATGCCCGGCACCGACCGTCAGCCTGTCGCCGTCGGCCGACAGGGCGAACCCGTCACCCGCGAACGCAGCGGGCCCGATCAGGTCCCGGATCAGCGTCCGCTGGCGGTGGTCGCGGATGGCCTCGGCTTCATTCCAATCGCTGTCGAGTTGGACCCGACCCTGCTGGAGAAGCACCGCCGCGTAACGCTTGAGTGATTGAAAACGCAGCCTGGAGAAGTCGCCACCCATCGTGAGACGGTACGCTCCGCGAGCCGTCGATCGCAACAAGTGGCACGATTCGCCAACGCCAAAGCTGGAGGCAACCGATGACCAAGGCCACAGGCACGTTCGAGATCATCTCGCTCAACGAGGACCCGGTCGAAGAGCGCGAGGATGGCGGCAAGCTGACCCGGGCTTGGGGCGACCAGACGTTCAGCGGCGACATCACCGGCGACGGGGCCGTCCAATGGGTCGCGCTCTATCGCGGCGACAAGACGGCCCGCCTCGTCGGCCTGCAGCGGATCGCGGGCTCGGTCGGCGGGCGGAAGGGCTCGTTCGTCATCGAGGCCACCTCGGACTTCTCGGGCGCGTCGTCGAAGGGCACTTGGACGGTCGTTGCCGGCTCTGGGACCGGCGATCTCGCGGGGATCTCGGGTTCCGGCTCTTTCGAAGCCGCCGGCGGGAAGTCGGTCACGTACGAGCTCGACTACACGCTCGCGGCAACGTCAAGCCGATGACCTCGCCGATGGACGACCTGCGCGCATCGGTCGAGCCATTCCTCGGCTTCTTCAACGGGCCGATCTGGGCTCGCACCGGCGATCCGGGCGTCGCGAACTTCGCCGTCGGTAACCCGACGGAGCTGCCGCTGCCGGGCTACGTCGATGCCCTTCGCACCCATCTCGAGCCCAGGTCGCCCGATTGGTTCGCGTACAAGCTGAGCGAGCCACGGTCTCAGGCAACGGTGGCTCGCAGCCTGACCGAGCGAACCGGCCTCGAGTGGGATCCGGCCGACGTGGCGATGACGAACGGCGGTTTCGCGGCCATCGCGGTGGCCTTCCGGGCGATTCTCGAGCCGGGCGACGAGGTCATCTTCCCGACGCCGCCGTGGTTCTTCTACGAACTGCTCATCCGCGGCGCCGGTGGCGTCCCCGCCCGCGTCCCGCTCGCGCCGCCCCGATTCGACCTCGACCCCGCGGCGATCGTGGCGGCGATCACGCCGCGGACTCGGGCGGTGCTCCTCAATACGCCCCACAATCCCAGCGGTCGGGTCTACTCGCTCGAGGATCTGCACGCCCTCGCCCGCGCGCTCGACGAAGCGTCGCGACGGATCGGCCACCGGATCTTCCTGATCTCGGACGAGCCGTACAACCGGATCATCTTCGACGGCCGCCAGTTCCACAGCCCGGCCGAGGTCTACCCGGACACGATCGTCACCTACTCGTTCGGGAAAACGCTGCTCGCGCCCGGCATGCGGATCGGCTACCTGACGGTCCCGCCGACGATGGCTGATCGCGAAGCCCTCCGCGAACGAGTGTTCCTCGCTCAGCTGGCGACGGGCTTCTCGTTCCCGAACGCCCTGCTCCAGCATGCAATCGAGGATCTGGAGCGGCTGTCGATCGACGTCGGAGCGCTCGAACGACGGCGGGATCGCCTGGTCGGCGCGCTTCGCGGGATGGACTACGAGACGACGATGCCCGAGGGCACGTTCTACGTGATGGCACGAAGCCCCATCGACGACGACGTCAAGTACGGCGAGCTGCTCGCCGAGGAGGGCGTCCTCGTCCTGCCGGGCACGGTGGTCGAGCTACCCGGCTGGTTCCGAATCTCGCTGACGGCAAGTGACGAGATGGTCGAGCAGGGCCTGATCGGTTTCGAGCGGGCGCGGGCGCGCGCCAGCGAGGCAACGCCGGTTCGCTGAGGCGCGTGGGGCGATGTGCCGCGAACCTCGCCCGGCCGATGATCGGACGATGACCGCAGCCTCGATCTCCAAACCTGTCGCCGGATCGTAGCTCCGAGCGCCGACTGAACTCCTGACGGGTCCCCACCGTACTCATTTGTGCCATGACCCCGTCGCCGAGTCGGCCGCGCCGTGACCGCCTGCGCATGAGCCGCCGCACACTGCTTGCCACGATCGGCCTGCTGTTCGCCCTCCTGGCGTTCGCGCCGTTCGTCAGACCTGCCGCGGGCGCGACAGCGTCACAGGCGACCGCGGGACACCTGTCCCGCATCTGAACGGCCGGATGACGATGGTCGCGGACCGCGGCCGGGCGGAAGATCGATCTGATGGACGCGCAGCCGTCCACAGAGGTTCGATTGACTGGAGTCCGCCGTGTTCGCACCTGCGATGGCCATCCCGAGGTTCGGCCATCGCCGCGCGTCGCGGACCTCCACGAGGATCATCGTGGCCGTTGCCCAGTTCGCGATCGTCCTGGCCTTCGCGGTCGCCGGCACGATCTTCCTCGGGCTGACGATCGCCTCACCGATCGTCGTGCAAATCGCCGGCCGCCAGCGCGTCTCGCTCTCGGGCGCGGACCTGGCGACGGCGCAGCACCTCGGCTCGATGTGGTGGCTGTTCGCGATCGGCGTCATTCTCAGCTTCGGCGCCGCCCTCGCCACGCTCGGCAACCTGATGCAGCGCCTCTCGGTTCCGCCGGAGGCCTAGCCCTCTGTGGACCCGGAGTCACTCCGAGGCTCCGTCTAGGTTCGGCGAGTCCGCGATCGCCCTTGGGAGTCCCGCGTCCGCGCCAGGTTGGCGCTGGCGAAGTGGGCTTCCTTGAGGGCCAGCGGGGCCATCGGGGCGGCGAACGTGTCGCCTTCCGATTCGAGCTCGCTTACCATCCCGCGCAGCGCCGGGTCGCGACCCGCGTAGGCGCGGATCCGACGGCCGGTCGCATCGAGGACACGCCGGGCATTCGTATAGTCGCCGGCCCGGTTGAGGCGGACTGCCTCCTGTCGGGCGCGAGCGGCAAACTGGGTCGCGACCGCTCGATCGACTTCGGTGTCGCGTGCCTGGCCGTCGTTCGCGGCGTCGTCCGCGTAGGCCCACGTGAGGCGCGCATCGATGGCCAGAGCGCGGCCGCCCGCGGCAAAGACACCGTCGCGGTCGGTCAGCCCGATGATCACGCCGGTCTCACGGCCGATCTCACCGTACGGGAAGGTGACTCGCAGGACGACATCGAGGACCTGTCCGGCGACGAGGTCGCCCAGCCCGACGACCGTCCGGCTGCCGCGCGGCCGGGTCGGCTGGGGCGAGATTGCCTCGACCCGGACGTCCTCCGCCGCGACGACCTCCAGCTCGACGTCGCGGGCGACGATCTCGAGCGTTTCGCCGACTTCGCTCGTGATGTGGTCGCGGGTCGTCGCCGCGTCGCGGACGAAGTAGAAATGGCCGCCGCCGGCGTCGGCCATGCCCTGGAGCATGGCCTCATCGAAGTCGGCTCCGACGCCGAACGTCGTCGTCGAGACGCCGCGGGTGCGGAGCTCGGCCGAATGCTTGGCCAGCTCGATCGGATCGGTCATGCCCTTGTTGGCGAGTCCGTCTGTGAGGACCAGGCAACGGTTGACCCCGTCGGGGGCGATATGGCTCGCGACCTGCTCGGCGCCGCGGAGCCAGCCCTCGGACAGGTTGGTGCTGCCGCGGGCGTCGATCGCGTCTAGCCGCGCCATCGCGTTGCGGCGCGCCTCCGCCGATCCCGGCGTGCTCTCGACGACGAGATCGACCACGTCGTCGTAGACCACGATGCTGAACCGATCTCGCCCGTCGAGGTGCTCCAGGGCGGCCGAAATAGTCCGCTTGGCCAGCTCGATCTTCTCGCCCGACATCGAGCCCGACCGATCGAGGACGAACGCGAGATTGACGGGCAATCGATCGCGCTCGTGGGTCGCCGGCGGGGCGGTGACCTGGACGAGGACGAATCGCTGGCTCCGACCGTGGGGCCGGATGAGGCGCCGGTCGGCGCGGGCGGTAACGGCGGTCTGGGTTGTCATGTCGGGTCCTCCTCGAGGAGATCGCGGGCGATCGACACGAGCCGATCGACCCGTTTGGCAAGCGGCCGCGGCAGCGGCCGACGGACGTGGAGTTCGATGTCGGGGGCGAGCGAGATGCGTTCCCACTGGGAGCGCTCCGTCGGTACTTGAGCCGGGGCCGGCGTCGGCGGGTGCGGTGCGCCAAAAGCCGGCACCGTCCGCATTGCCTCGATCGGCTCCGCGGAAAGCGCCTGGACACTCATCAGACGCGCAGGGGGCGCGGGCGGAGTGGACAGGCGCCCGGGGACCGGGGAAGCCACAACCGGGTTCGATCCACCCCGACTGGACCCGAGGACCCGCCGGATGTAATCGAGCGCCGAGTCCCCGGGATCCGGCGTGTCCGTCGACTCCTCTGCGAGACCGGCGATCGTGGCGTCATCGAGTCCGGCGAGGCGCTGGCGGATCTCGGCGAGCGGGAGGTGCTCGCGCTGGAGCTTCCTGATGACCCGCAGCCGCCCCAGGTGAGTGTCGTCGTACTTCGCGCCTGGTCCCGACTGGCCCGGAGAGGGAACCAGCCCCTGCGCCATGTAGTAACGAACGGTCCGCGGCGTGACACGGGCCAGGTCGGCCAGCTCGGTCAGGGAGTAGCGGGGTAGATTTGCTTGCGGCATTGCCCCAATCTAACAGTGTGACGTAACACTGTCAAGATCGAGGACTACGTCATGGGCTCCAGAATCCCATCTCGCCGTCGGCGAGGCGGCGTTCGGCGGACCCGTCCTTCGGGAGCACGACCACGCCGTCGACCCCAGCGTCGTTGACGAGCGGCAAGAGGATCGAAGCGCTATCGGGCGACCAGAAGCGGTGGCTGAGGGCGTACTGATCGAAGAACGGCAGGATCTGGAGGGCGAACAGGGGCGTGATTCGGATCTTCTTCGGTGCTCGGGCCTCGCCGGTCGCGACGTCGACGAAGGCGACGGATAGGTCGTAGCCGGGGGTGTCGGCGGCTGGGACGGTGGCGCTTGCCAGGGCGACGTCGTTCTCGCCCGGTGCCGGAATGCGGAGCGTGGCAATCGTCTTGCCGTCCGGTGACCAGAAGAACGCGACGAGCGACCCCTCCTGGACCGTTCGGACCGATCCCGTCGCGACGTCGACAATGCGAAGTGGCCCGATCGGCAGGTCCGGGGGCTGGATATTAGCCGCGGCCGGGGCCGTGAAGGCCAGGCTCGTGCCGGCCGGCGCGAACGTGAATGCGGCCAGGCCCGGGACCGGGATCTCATGTCGATTGCCGCCGTCGCGCCCCTCGATGACGATCGATCCCGACCCGCCACCGGTGTCGATCATGAACGCTCGGTGGCTGCTGTCGCGGCTGACGGCTGGGGACCGGAAGACTCCGGGCGTGGTTGCGTTCGGCTGCCCGGCAGCACCGTCGAGCCCGACCTCACCGAGGAACGCGTCGGTGCCGCCACCCACGTGGACGAGCGCGCGGGAGGGATCGACCCAGTCCCAGTAGAGCGGTGAGCCATGGCGGACGATCGCGCCGGCGGAGTTGCCGTCGGCCGGAGCCACGCGGAAGGATAGCTCGGTCGGTTCCTGCGTCAGAAACGTGACGTTTCGACCGTCGGGCGTCCAGTACAGGTAGAACGGCAGGCTATCGGGGCTGCGATAGACGACCGTCGGGTCGGTCGCCGTCGCGGGGTCGGCGCCGCCTTCGCGAGCCTGGAAGACGTAGACCCCGCCGCCGCCCGTCCCGGTGCCGATAGCGGCGACGCGGGAGCCGTCCGGGGACCATGCCGGAAACTGGAGCTTCACGCCGTCGACCGGGTGGCGGAGCGACGAGCCACCATGATCGTCCATCGTCGTCAGTACGCCGGCCGCGTCGACCACCGCGATCCGGGCGGGAAGCGGCGGCGTCGATGCCGACGACGAGCCGCCGATGATCCGGACGAGGCCGCTGACCTGGAGCGCGGCGAGCAGGGCGATCGCGGCGACGAGCGTCAGGGCCACCGCGGCGCGGAGGCGGCGGCGCGCGCGCGGAGGAGGTGGCGGCGAGGCTGCCGGCTCGGCTGGCGCTAGGCTTGCCTCGGGTTCGGGCCCCGGAGGGGGCTGCTCATCGTCCATCACCAAACGATACGGCGCGGCTGCCAATCGGGATTGCAGGCGGTCCGTGGCTGCACGACGCAAGGGCTGGCCCGGAGACCGTCCGAGTCCCTTGTCGCGGTCGGTAACGGCCAGATGACGATGGGCGCCCGGCTGTCGTGACCTGAAGATGCTGCGGATCTACATCACCGCGTCAGACCTTGCCACCGCCACGCAGCTCTCGATCTTCGCGCCGCTGTTCATCGTCGTTGCGATCGGTTTCCTCGTCGCGTCGCTGGCGACGATCGTCAAGCTCATCAAGCACGTCGATCCCGCTCCCACCGCCTAGCTCTCAGCCTCAGGCCTCCGACGCCGCCGGTCCACATCGGGCCGGCGGCGTCGCTCGCACGCTGTACACGACGACGATCGTCGAACCCTGATCGTCCACAATCGGCTCGATGAGGATCGGGCTCCCGCAATCACGATCGACCGCCATCGCCCTGTCGGTGGCGGTCTTCGCGATTCCGCTCGCCTTCGCGCTCACCATTCCGCATCCGCTCGAGCAGCCCCTGGGCGTTGACTTCGTCCTGTATCGGAACGTGGCGGCGCGTTGGCTCGCCGGTGGCCCGTATTTCGAGCCCTATCAGCTCGCCGGGCCGTACGACATCCAGGCCGGCGACGTGCTCTATCCGCCCGTCGGTCTGCTGTTGTTCGTGCCGTTCGTGCTGCTCGCGGACGTGTTCGCCTGGATCCTGTGGTGGGCGATCCCGATCGGCATGACCGCCTGGGCGATCTGGCGGCTCCGGCCGCGACCGGCCGTCTGGCCGCTGCTCGCGCTGTTCATCGCCTGGCCGACGACCCTCCTCAAGACATGGACGGGCAACCCGGTCATCTGGAGCGTCGCCGCACTGGCTCTCGGAACGCTGTGGTACTGGCCATCGGTCTTCGTGCTGCTCAAGCCAAGTCTGGCGCCGTTCGCCCTCTTCGGGGCAACCCATCGGAGGTGGTGGCTGGCACTCGCCGGTCTCGCGCTCGTGTCGCTGCCGTTCGGGTCGCTGTGGATCGACTGGGTGACATCGGTCGTCAACTCGCAGGGCGGTGGGGTGCTCTACTCGACGCTCGAGATCCCGATGCTGCTGCTGCCGCTGGTCGCCTGGCTAGGCCGGACCCGGTCCGGGACGGCGCCGGATCCTTGATGTCAGTCGTCGTCGAATAGGTGCCGCCGCAGGAACTCGACCGTCCGATCGAACGCGAGTTCCGAAGCCTCCGCGACGTAGGCGTCCTTCGAGGGCTCCGCGAACCAATGGCCGGTCCCCGGGTAGCGGTGGAGCTCTACCTCACGATTGGCGGTCCGCAGTGTCTTTTCAAACGCCGCGAGGCCCTCGTCCGACTCGTAGTCATCCGTTTCGGCGAAGTGGCCAAGCACGGGAGTCCGGGCGCGGGTCAGGCTCGGACCCTCGATGGATCCGTAGTAGACGACGGTTGCCGCGACCTCCCGCCGCTGGGCCGGCAGCCACAGAGCCCACGCACCGCCCATCGAGAAGCCAACGGTGCCAATCCGTGCAGCCGGGTCCCCGATGATCGCTCCGAGCTCGTCGACCGCCGAGAGGACGAACGCATCGGCGATGTCCTCGTCGAGCGAGTCCGATAGACCTTCCGCCTCGGCGATCGTCGTCGCGATCTGGCCCGCGTAGAGGTCCGGTGCCACGGCCGCGAAGCCGGCATCGGCGAGGCGGTCAGCGTATGCGATCACGTCGTCGTTGAGGCCCCACCACGGGTGGAGGACGATGATCCCCGCGCGTGCCACCCTGGCTCGTGCCGGGGAACCCGGCAGCGCGAGGTGCATCGTCGTAGTCCGGTGGCCGATCTTCAGTGGCCGCCGGTTGGGGAGCGCGATCTCTTCGGTCGTCATTGCCGGACTCTAGCCGCTGATACCTGACAGACCACGTCAGGTAGGGGACATTACGATTTCACCGTGACCTTGACCAGCAAGACGGCCGCCGATTCGCCCGTGCTCAGCCGGCGTGCCCTCAATCGGGCGCTGCTCGAGCGGCAGCTGATGCTGAAGCGCGTCTCGATGCCGGCCGAGGCGGCGATCAAACACCTCGTCGCGATGCAGGCCCAGGAGCCGTTCGACCCGTACACTGCCCTCTGGACGCGGCTCGAGGGCTTCCGGGCCGACGAACTGGCAGGGTTGATTCTTGACCGTCGGGCCGTCCGTGCCGTCGCGATGATGCGGACGACGATCCACCTCCTGACCGCGGATGACTGCTGGCGCTCCGGCCGGTTCTGCAGGTCGTGCAGGAGCGGGGCTTCACCACCGGAAGCCCGTTCGGGCGGCAGCTCAAAGGACTCGACATTGACGAGGTCGTCGAAGCCGGTCGAGTCCTCCTCGACGAGAAGCCGCGAACCGGCAATGCCATCGGCAAGCTGCTGCAGGAGCGCTGGCCGGATCGTGACCTCGCGTCCCTCGGGTACGCGGTCCGCTACCTGCTGCCGCTCGTCCAGATCCCGCCGCGGGGCATCTGGGGCAAGGGCGGACAACCGGTCCTCGCGACCGCCGAGAGCTGGCTCGGGCGATCCGTCGGGACCGACACGAGCGCGGACGCGATGGTCCTCCGTTACCTCGCGGCGTTCGGCCCGGCGAGCGTGATGGACATCCAGGGCTGGTGTTGGCTCACCAGGCTTGGGCCAGTCGTCGAGCGGTTGCGGCCGCAGCTGCGGACGTTCCGCGACGAGAACGGCAGGGAGTTGTTCGATGTGCCGGACGGCCAGCTGCCGGACCCCGAGACCCCCGCCCCGCCGCGCTTCCTGCCGACCTACGACAACATCGTCCTCGGGCACAAGGATCGAAGCCGGATCATCGGCGATCCCTCGGAATGGGCAGTCGCCGGTGGCCAGTTCGACGCGATATTCCTCCGCGGTTCGATCCTCGTCGACGGGTTCGTCCATTCGGGCTGGCGGGTCGAGCGGGATGGCGATCACGCGACCCTCGTCGTGATGCCGGCTAGGCCGTGGCCGGGCGGCCAACGCGACGCCGTCGCGGACGAGGCCGCGCGGTTGCTCGAGTTCCTGGCTCCGGGGGCCGTCCCCGACGTAAGGTTCGAGGACAACGCCGCCGGTAGCTGAGGGGATTACGTGAACGCTGAGATTCGTCCGGACGCCGAAGCGGAACGGGCAGCGGGCGGCCCGCCGGAGCCGGACCCGACGCCGGTCGCGCCCGAAACCCTCGAGACGCCCGAATTCGGGCTGGAGCCGCGATCCCAGGCGCCGAAGCGCGTGATCATCATCGGCGCCGGGATGGCGGGCCTGGTCGCCGCGTTCGAGCTGGCCCGCCAAGGACACGACCCGATCGTGCTCGAGGCGCAGAACCGGGTCGGCGGCCGGGTCTACACGATGCGCTCGTTCGCTCCGGGGCTCTATGCCGAAGCCGGGGCAATGCGGATCCCGCGGATCCACGACCTGACGCTCGAATACTGCAGCCTGTTCGGTCTCGAGCTGCGGCCCTTCGTCATGGGCAACCCGAAGGCGCTCGTCTGCATCGGCGGCCAGCGGATGACGGCCGAGGACGCCACCCGCGAGCCGCAACGACTGCCCTTCGATCTGGCCGAGCACGAGCGCGGCCGGACGATCGGGGAGCTGTGGGAGGCGGCGATCCTCGACCTTCGGCAGCTCCTCGACGAAGAAGGCGAGGCGGGCTGGACCAAGATCGTCAGCCAGTACGACCAGTACTCGCTCCGCGAGTTCCTCGTGTACAAGGGTTTCTCCGAGGGCGCCATCGAGATGTACGGCGTCCTGAATTTCGTCGAGTCCGACATGAACAACGCCGTGATCGAGGAGCTCCGCGAGGATCTCGGCAAGGCCTTCGTCGACATGCAGGAGGTCGTCGGTGGGATGGATCGCCTGCCGAATGCGTTCTACGCCCAGCTGTCGAATCGGATCCGCTTCGGGGCCGAGGTCAAGGCGATCGACCAGGACCCGGATTCGGTGACGATCCACTACAAGACCGAGTCGGGCCGGTTCTCGGTGTCCGGCGACTACGCGATCTGCGCGATCCCATTCTCCGTTCTGCGCAATGTCGATGTCGTCAAGCCCTTCTCGCGCGAGAAGCAGCGGGCGATCCGGCAGCTCAACTACTCGGCCTCGACGAAGATCCTGTTCCAGGTTGCCGAGCGAGTCTGGGAGGCCGACGACGGCATCTTCGGCGGGGCAACCGTCACGGATCTCCCGATCCGTCGCCTCAACTACCCGACTCCCGACCCGACGACGCCGCGCGGCGTCCTCCTGGCCAGCTACACGTGGTCGCAGGACGCCGCTCGGTGGGGCGCGATGGACGAGGAGACGCGGCTCGAGGAGGCGCTCGAGGACGTCGCCCAGATCCATCCGCGGGTCCGCGACGTGTACGAGGTCGGCGCCTCCCACGCCTGGTACAACGACCGCTGGGCGAGCGGCGCCTTCGCCCTGTTCGCACCCGACCAGCAGACGGAGCTCCAGGCCGACATCGTCCAGCCGGAGGGACGGGTGTATTTCGCGGGCGAGCACTGCTCGCTCCATCACGCCTGGATCCAGGGGGCCCTCGAGTCCGGCATCAGGGCGGCGCGCGAGATCCACGAGCAACGGCCAAGCCAGGGATAGCGCGGCAACGGCTCGCGGCCAGGACGCGTGCTCAGGATCGGGCGATCGTCTCCCATTCGGCGTACGAGTCGACGAGGCCATCCTCGTCGACGGTCAGCTCGGCCTCGAAGCTCGTCGAGCGGTAGCGCCAGCGGTGCTCGCCGAGCCGGTCATACGTCTGGCGGCCGTGCACGATCTCGAACGACGGGAAGAGGACCCAGGCGACGCCGATCTCGCGCGACTCGCCGATAGCGAGGCCGAGCCCGCGGATCGGAAGCGTGTTGGTCGATGGCGAGAACCCGAGGTCGACATCGAGCGCGTCGGGTGCGTCCACGCCGACCGTGTCACCGCGAAGCCAGCGGCCGGTGCCGTCGGCCTCGAGCTCCACCGAGATCGGGTCCGGGCCTCCCTCGGCGGAGAGGCTCACCCGTCGTGTCCGGCCCTTTCCGTTCAGCGCGATCGAGTACGAGATGCGCCATGGCACCTCCTCCCAGGCGAGGAGGACGACGCCACGCAGCACGGTCCCAGACGGTGTCGGCGAGAACTCGCACCACTCGAGGCCCGGCAAGTCCCGCCGCCGCCAGAGGATCCTCCGCGGCCTCGCGCCCATCTCGAACTCAGTCCGCGATCAGGTCCGCGTAGCCCCGATGGCGCTTGAGCCACATGGCGATGAACGGACACTCAACGACGATCTTGAGGCTCCGCCGCCGGACGTCGTCGAGCGCCCCTTGCGCCAGGCGGCTCCCGACTCCGAGCCCCTCGACCGAAGGATCGACCTCTGTGTGAACGAAGACGATCCGGTCGTCGCGGACCTCGTATTCCGACACGCCGACGACGCGGTCGCCGAGCCGGGCCTCGTAGCGCTGCTCGACCGGGTTGTCTGCGACGTGGAGTTCGTCGGCGACGTCCGTCATCCACCCATGATGACCGATTCGCGGAACTTGTCCCCGACCTCGTCAGCCTGCTACCGTAGCCAAATAGTTACCAATTGAGGGAGGCGTTCGATGGCGAACTTCAGCGGCAGCGGCACGAAGGACGATCCGTGGGTCCTCAAGACCCCACCCGGGACGTCCGAATACCAGATGTATCGCGACGACGCGGCCGATCCGCCGGCGATCGTCTGCCAGGTCGGCGGGACGCGGCTTCTCTACGACGCGCGGGCGATCAACGATCTCCACGCGATGCTCAAGGCGGCAGGCGACTGGGTGCCGCTCGGCGGCGCCGACGAGCAGAAGCCCGCTCCGGAGGGGAGCGTCGAGGCATGGGGCCGCTCAGCCGATAACCCGGTTTCGGGGTGGTACGGCCTGAAGAAGGGGCTCCGCGGCCGATTCGGTGTCTACATGCCGCCACTGCTCGAGGCCCTCGGCCTCGTCGAGCTCACCCACGACGCAAAGAACAACC
>JBBSCI010000002.1:0-42837 GCA_038250445.1 Candidatus Limnocylindrales bacterium
GAGTCCTCAGCTCGAGGTCAACATCCAGGGCGCCCAGGGGATCCTCTTCAACATCACCGGCTCTTCGTCGCTCAGCCTGTTCGAGGTGACCGAGGCGGCGGAGGAGATCCGTGCCGCGGCCGACCCGGAGGCGAACATCATCTTCGGGACCAGCTTCAACGAGCGGCTAGGCGACGAGGTGATGATCACCGTCATCGCCACCGGCTTCGACGGCCTGCGCAAGAAGGACACCGGCCGCCACGCGGCTGCTGCCCAGCCGACCGACGCATCGGCGTCGATCCGCGCCCCCCGCGAGCGCGACTTCCTCGAGGAGCTCGAGCGGCAGCGAACGCAGTCGAATGACGGCGGCTTCGACATCGTGCCCGGCGAGGATCGCGGAGCGGCGGCGGCAACATCGACGCCGCGCGTCGAGCGGTCAGTCGGCGAGCCGGTTCCAGTGAAGCGAGCCGCGGCTTACGACGCGGACGACCTGGAGATTCCCTCCTTCCTTCGCCGCAAATAGGCCGCGATCCTCGGGCCGATGGCCTCTCGGAGCTCGGCCTCGGACCTCGGAGGGCGGGTGACCGCACGGCGCTGAGGGTGCCTGATCCTGACGACGCAGAGGTCGACGCACTCGCTCGAACACGCGCGCTTGTTTTCGGGCGCATCGCGGATGCGGCGGCACGCGCCCGGCGCGACCCGTCTGCCATCACGGTCGTTGCCGTTTCCAAGACGGTTCCAGCTGATCGGCTCGTCGCGGCGGTTGCGGCCGGGCTGACGATCCTCGGGGAGAACCGCGTCCAGGAGGCCGAGGCGAAGGTGGGCTCGGTCGCGGGCGCGACGTGGCACCTCGTCGGGCCTCTTCAGTCGAACAAGGTCCGGCGAGCGCTGGCCGCGTTCGACACGATCGAATCGGTCGATTCGATCGAGCTTGCCCAGCGCATCGATCGCCTTGCCGCCGACGAAGGCGGCATGCGCGTCCCGGTCCTGCTCCAGGTCAACGTCGACGACGACGACGGGAAGGCCGGATTCGGGCCGACTGCCCTCGAGGCCGGCATCGCGGAGATCCTCAACCTCGAGCGGCTCGACGTCCGCGGCCTGATGACGATCGGGCGGCTCGTCGAGAGGGCGGACGAAGCGCGCCCGACGTTCGCCCGGCTGCGCGAGCTGTCGGAGGGGCTTCGCGCCCGTCACCTGCAACTCGGCGCGGAGCTGTCGATGGGGATGACCGATGACTACCCCGTCGCGATCGAGGAGGGGGCGACGATCGTGCGGATCGGGCGAGCCTTGTTCGGCGAGCGCGACTAGCCGATACCTCGATGTTGCGCGGGTGGCGATCCGGGAGGTCGGAGGGTAGACTCGCTGGGTGGTCTACCTCCCCGGGGACCCGGTCTTCCAGCACCTGCGAGGCTGAGCCCTGGCTGACACCGACGTCCGGTTCGCCGTCCGCCTGACCCCTCGTGCCGGGTCGGACTTCGTCGACGGCGCGGTCGATGGCGTCCTCCGCGCCCACGTTGCTGCCCCTGCGGTCGGTGGCGCCGCGAACCAGGCTCTGATCCGGCTCCTCGCCGACGAGCTGGGCATCGGGCGGCGCTCCGTGCGGCTCGTCGCCGGGGCCGCGGGACGCCAGAAACTGGTCGTCGTCGAGGGCATCGAGGCCGAGGCGGTTGTTGCCCGCTGGCCGGGGCTGCGGGTATGATCGAGGCCTTGGGCGATTGGCTCAGTGGTTAGAGCACGCGGTTCACATCCGCGGGGTCACTGGTTCGAATCCAGTATCGCCCACCAGAGATACCGAACAGATCGCAGGGCCTTCGGGGCCCTGTTTCTGTGTTCAGATGGGCAACCGGGGCCCCCCCCGCGCGCTGCCGCAGCTACTGGCGAACCTGAGCAAGAAACTCCACTGCACGGAACCGCGGTCCTGACGCGCTACGCAGGCAACCACGGGATCGCCAGAAAAGCCTGACAGGTCGTCGTCGTCGACCCTGAACGACGAAAGCCGGCAGCATGGGCCATCCGGCCTTGCACACCGGGACCATCGGGTCCCCGCTTTGTGACCCGCGGCACCGGTGCCGCGGCCCCGACAAGTCGACGATGGGCCGAACGATTGCGACCTAGCCCGATCGGCGCGTCCAGATTGGAACCGCTGGTTGTCGTTCGATTCAGGAGAGCTCCCATGCGCCAACTCCGTCTCGTCATTCTCGCTGCCGTTCTGGCCGCCGCCGCAGCGGCGTGCGGGAATGCTGCCTCAACGCCATCATCCTCGTCGAGTGCAGCCGCATCGTCGTCGGCCCAGCCGAGCGCAGCTCCTGCGACCTCGTCGCCGTCGGCCGCCGTTTCAGCGTCGCCCGCAGGTCCTGTGCCGATCGTGCTCAAGGAATGGAGCGTTGCCGTGACTGGGGCGCTGAAGGCGGGCTCCGCAAGCTTCACGATCACGAACAGCGGCACCGTTCCGCACGAACTGCTCGTCTTCAAGAGCGATCTCGATCCGTCCGCTTATCCGATGAACAGCGCCGGCGACATCATCGAAGACGGACCCGGAGTCACGCTGGTCAGCGATGGCGAGAACATCGAGCCGGGCGGCACGCAGTCACGCACGGTCGATCTCAGCGCGGCGGGGACATACCTCGTCGTCTGCAACATCCCGGGCCATTTCAAGCAGGGGATGTTCACCGTCTTGACCGTGACCCAGTAGGCAAGCCCGCGATCGGCGTCGCCAACTCGGCGGCGCCATCGCTCGCTCACTCGCGGAGATGGAACGGCGGATAGGCGTCCGTGAGGCGCAGTTGGTAGGCGGGGAACCGGGCTCCCAGCGCGCCATGCGGCCGGTGGTCCGGACCGGGATCCAGGACACGAGCAAACGCGAACACAACGCCGATCGTCTAGATCCCTCCTGCGAACTGGCCCTACCTTAGCTTCATCACGCGACCCGTTGCTTGATCGTCGATGCCCTGATGAGCCCACCGTCAATCGAAACCCGCGGCCTGCGCAAGACGTACGGCCGAACCGTCGCCCTCGACGGTCTCGACCTCCATGTCGGCGAAGCCGAGGTGTTCGGCCTCCTCGGGCCGAACGGCGCAGGCAAGACGACCGCCGTCAAGCTCCTCCTCGGCCTCGCCCGCGCCACGAGCGGGACCGGTACCGTGCTCGGCAGGCCGCTGGGGGACCGCGAGGCTCGCCGGCGCATCGGCTATCTGCCCGAGCTGTTCCGCTACCAGCCGTGGCTGACGGCCCGGGAGGTCCTCGCGCTGCACTGCGATCTGGCGGGCCTTCCACGCGATCGTTGGCCGGCGGAGATCGACCGGGCGCTCTCGACCGTCGGGCTCAGTGCGCGAGGCACGGACCGCGTGACCGGGTTCTCCAAGGGGATGCAGCAGCGCCTCGGCCTGGGCGTGGCGCTCCTCGGCGATCCCGCGCTCGTCGTCCTCGACGAGCCGACGTCGGCCCTCGACCCGGTCGGGCGCGAGGACGTGCGCTCGATCGTCCGCGAGGCGAAGGCGCGTGGCACGAGCGTGGTCCTGAACTCCCACCTCCTCGGCGAGGTCGAGCGCCTCTGTGATCGCGTGGCGATCGTCCACCGCGGACGACTGATCGCGTCAGGCGGCCTGTCCGACCTGCTCGGCGAGCCGGCGCTTCGTCTGCGGGTCACAGGAATCGATGGCCTTGCCGACCGGATCCTCGGCGCCTTCGGGCCGGTGTCGGCCGATGGCGAGTGGCTCGTGATCCGGCCGTTGCCGCCCGAGCGCGTGCCGGATGTCGTCGCCGCCGTCGTTGCTGCCGGCGGCCGCGTCCACGCGGTCGATCCCGGCCGGCGATCGCTCGAGGAAGCGTTCCTCGACCTCGTCCGACCAACCGCGGACGGAGCGGCATGACGCCCCGCCTCGTCGTCGCGGTCACGCTTCTCACGATCCGTGAGATCGCCCGCCGCCGCGTGCTCCTCGTGCTGTTCGGGCTGTCGCTGTTCTCGGTCCTGCTGGTCGGCTGGGGCACGGATCGCCTCGTCAGCATCTCCCGCGAAGACGGCGTCGGGGAGCTCCAGATCCAGATCGGCGTGAGCCAGGTCCTGATCCTGATCGCGTTCATGTTCAGCTTCATCCTCGCGATGTCGGCGGCCTTCCTGGCGGCTCCGGCGATCGCGTCGGACGTCGAGAGCGGAACCGCCCTCGCCATGCTCGCCCGGCCGTTGCGGCGCTCAGAGCTCGTCGTCGGCCGGTGGCTCGGGTTGGCGATCATCGTGATCGGCTATGCCGGTCTCTCCGGGCTGCTCGCGATCGGCGTCGTCGCCTTCACGACCGGCCATATGCCGCCCCAGCCGCTGGTTGCGGTCGGCTTCCTTGCCTTTGAGGCCGTCATCGTCATGACGCTCGCGCTCGCGCTCGGCACCCGCCTGCCGAGCATGGCCGCCGGCGCGATCACGGTCGTGGTGTTCGCCCTGGCATGGTTCGCCGGCGTCCTCGGCGGCGTCGCGAGCGCGTTCAACGCCACGGCGCTCACCGGAGCCACGGAGGCGCTCCGGATCCTGATGCCGACCGACGCCCTGTGGCGTGGCGTCGTCTACGGCCTCGAGCCGCCGCTCGTGGATCTGATCGTGGCCGGACGGTTCGGCAACGCGGTCGACGCCAACCCGTTCTACGCGACCACGCCGCCGCCGCTCCAGGTGGTGCTGTGGTCGGTCGCCTGGATCGGCATCGTGATCGGAGCCGGGATCTGGCTGTTCCAGCGGCGTGAGTTATAGGCTCTACCCGATCGATGTCATCCCGCGCCGTCGGGGTCATCAGGACGGCGTGTTACTGCCGAGACCAGTAGGACGACGCCGATCCCGACGAGGATCAACGGCCAGAACCAGTCGAAGTCGATCTGCGGCAGCCACTCCCTGGCGAGGAAGTAGATGCCGACGCCGATGAGGATGACCCCGAAGATCGCAGAGCTCTGCCCGCGGCGCTCGCCCCGAGCCGCCCGACGGACGGCCCCCGCTTCGCGTCGAGCCGAGCGGGTCTGGTCGCGGGCTGCGTACGGCGACGCCCAGGGCGACGCGGGGTCGATCCCAGCGGCCGGCGCGGAGGCAGTCGCGGGCGCGGCCGCTCCGGCGGTCGCACCGGCCGCGCCGTCTGAACTGGGTGTCGCCGGTGCAGCTGGCGCCGGCCCCGGAGTCGGAGGTAGCGGTGGTATCGGCCACTGGTTCACATGAGCCGTGCCATCGTCCTGCTCCGGCACGACGACCGCCATGACGATGTAGACGAGCAGCGCGATGCCGCCGGTCAAGATCACCAGCACAGCCCAGACGACTCGCACCAGCGAAGGATCGACATCCCACATCTCGGCGAGGCCGCCCGCGACGCCCGCGAGCATCCGATCTCGGCGAGACCGATAGAGCCGTTCCGTCATCGACTGCCTCCCTGTCGCGCGTAGTATCAGCGCTGCGGGCCTGAGAGGCCGTGTCGCTGGCCACCGTGAGACCCGGCGACCCGGTCAGATGCGCTGGTCAGTCGCTGGACTTCGGCCGCCGCCGGCGCCGGCGCGAGACCTCGACGCCGAGCGACCTGTGCAGCGCTCGCCAGCGAGCCACCGCGCGCCGATCCTCGCGCTCGGAGAGCGTGACGCCGGCGAAGCGAGCCAGCGCGTAGTCGGCCGCCAGGAGATCGAGCCCGAACGCAGTTCCGCCAGCCTGCCGCAATCGCCTGGCGTGCGCGGCCGGCGTCTCCGCCGCGTCCCGCCGGACGTCGGGCCGAGCGGCCAGGTCGTCGACGAGGGCGAGATATGCCGCGACGGCGTCGACCGGTTCGCGATGCCGACGACGCCACCGCCGCCCCCTGCGGGCCGGTACGTCGCCGCGATCGATGATCCGGGTCTCGAGGACGTCGTCTTCCGCGAGGGGGATCCGCTGCATCCAGAGCCTGGCTAACACGACGAGCAGGATCGCGGCAATGACCAACAGCAGGCCGCCGCCAAGCACGACGACCTCGCCCGGCGTTGAGGACGCGGCATTCGCGGCCCCGACGCCCGCGCCGGAGTCCGGGAAGATTGGATGGGTGCCGATCAGCGTGATCAGGCCGACTAGCAGCACCGTGGCGACGACGGCAATCGCGAGGATCCGGAGGGTCTTCCGGTTGAAGCCGACCACCAGGGCGACCAGCAGCAGCGGCCCCATCGAAACCCCCACGACGAATGCGATCATCGGGCCGGCGATCGCCGAGGCGAGAATCGCGAGTCCCGCCGTGGCGATCACGAGGACCGTCAGGAGGCCGACCCACGACGGATTTCGCCGCCAGTCGAAGCCAGAATCGGCGCCGACGGCAGTCAGCCGCGTGAGCGCGAGGGCGAGGGTGGCGCTCGTCGCGAAGGCGATCGAGGCCGCGATCGCGTCGGTCAGGAACAGCCCGCGGAACGGCTCGGTCACCATGCCACCGGCGATCGCGGCGAAGGCGAGCCCCGGGACCCCGACCCCCAGGAGGTTGCCGAGGGTCTCTTCGCTCAACTGCAGACGGGCATGGGCGTAGCCCCGCGCGATCGCGACCGCCGCGAGCCAGCCGGCCGGGTTGGCCGCCAGGGCCTCGCCGGGCGAACCTGCACGGAGGGAGGCGAGGGCCTCCGGTGAGCTCAACCAGCCGCTGACCCCGCCGGCGAGGCAGAGGCCGGCAGCCACGAGCGGCCAGCGGTCGCCGAGCCGAACCCCGATCAGACGGGCCGCGAGGACCCCGAACGCCACGAGCCCGGTCAGCGGGACGATCCGAAGGGTCGGCACCCTGAGGGCGTATTCCTGGAACAGCCCGGCCACGACCGAGATCCAGGCAGCCTCGGCGATGATCGCGAGGCCCAGCGGCAGCGCGACGAGGATCGTCATCAAGGGCCGGCGCCGCTCCTGTGCTGTCATTGGGCGACCACGAGCTGCTCCGCGTCCCGCCACGAACCGTCGAGCCGCACGGTGCGCGCCGCGAATCCTGAGGCGCGCGCGCGCGCCGCGTCCTCCGCCGCCCGGCGGCCGCAGGCCAGCACGACGACCCGACAGCCAGACCGCTCGATCCGCCGGAGATGGGCGACAAACGGCGATGGATCACGCGCCGTCAGGACGAGGACGGTCGTTCCCGTCCGAGCGACGCGGTTGACGAAGACGAGCAGCCGCTCGAACGGTGCCGAAGCGTGCGTCGAGAGCCGGGCGAGGAGGTCGAGGACTCGTTCGACCTGCCCGGGCGCCGCCGAGATCGGGATGTGCGCGAGGCGCGTCTCGGCCCCCGTATAGCCCGCCGCGGCGATGCCGAACGCAGCCCGTTCCGTAGCGAGCAAGCGGGCGATCGAGGCCGCGATCACGTAGAGATCCTCGACCGCGGTGTCGTCGAATGTCACCTCCCAGGCCTGGCCGTGCTCCGTCTGGACGTCGAGGGCGATCAGGACCTCGCGGTCACGGGACGGGTCGAACCGCTTGGTGACCGGCCGGCCGAGTCGGGCGCTCGCGCGCGGGTGGATCCGCCGGAGGGGATCGCCGGGGGCATACGGCCGGACGCCGGCGAATCGCGCCGGATCCTCGGTCAGGCCCGCGCGGACCCGTTCGACGCCGCCCCACCGCTCCGGCCGCTCGAGCGACGGCGCCGCGACCGTCCGGGGACGGACGAGGAAGGTCTGCGTCGCGGGCCGCGTCTCGGTCGCTGCGCGGCGCGCAACGAGGTCACCGACGGCGAGGTCGACGGGTCCGAGGACAAAGACGCCTCGTCGCTCAGCCCCGACGTGGAAGTGGCGGATGACCCGCTCGAACGGAGCGAGCGTCCAGACATTGCGCAGCGCCTCGCTCCCCGCGCGTCCATCGACGAGGTCTCGCTCGCGGACGACGACGCCGTGCGTCGCCTCGTCGTCGGCCCGGAGCCAGGCGAGCGGCAGGCGCTTGCGGTTCCAGACCTCGATTGTCAGCGGGATCTCGTCGCCCCATGTGGTTCGATCGGAGGCCATCTGGCGGCGGTAGGTCACGTCCCGCAGCCCGTAGCGACTCCAGACAAGGCGGATCGTCTCGAGCAGGAGCGTGACGATGCCGAGGAGCATGACGATCGGCACGTCGAGCGCGGTACCGGCAAGCACCAGCACGATTGCGGCAACGGCCTGCGCGGTCATCTCGGCGCCTGGTCGCCCTCGACGATCGGTGGAACCGGCACGGCATCGAGGATCGCCGCGAGCGCCGAATCGGCGGTCGCCCCGCGAAGGCTGCGATCGAGATCGACGACGAGCCGGTGGGCGAGGACGGCGGGGGCGACGGCCTTGACGTCGTCCGGCATGACGAACGATCGGCCGGCGAGGACGGCAGCGGCCTGGGCGACGCGGTACAGCGCGACCGTCGCCCGCGGACTCGCCCCGAGCTGGATGTCCTGGTGGACCCTGGTGGCCCTGGCAAGCGCGACGACATACGCCTCGACCTCGTCCCCGACGTGGACCCTGCGGACCTCGTCGCGGAGCGCCAGCAGCTGGCCGGCGCCGACGATCGGTTCGATCAGCTCGAGGGGCTCAGCCTCTGCCTGGTGGCGGCGCGCGATCCGCCGCTCGCCCGCCTCGTCCGGGTAGCCGATCTGGATCCGCACGAGGAACCGGTCGAGCTGGGCCTGGGGCAGGGCGAACGTCCCCTCGAACTCGATCGGGTTCTGCGTCGCGAGGACGACGAACGGGTCGGGCAGGGGATGTGTCGTTCCCTCGATCGAGACCTGGCGCTCCTGCATCGCCTCGAGGAGCGCCGATTGGGTGCGCGGTGTGGCCCGGTTGATCTCGTCGACAAGGAGGATGTTGGTGAAGACCGGGCCCGCGACGAACCGGAGCCCGCCGCCCTCGAAGATGCTCGAGCCGGTCACGTCGGTCGGCAGCAGATCCGGCGTTCCCTGGACCCGGCCGGTCCGCAGGTCGAGTGCCCGCGCGACGGCCCGGGCGAGCAGCGTCTTGCCCGTGCCCGGCACGTCCTCGACGAGAACGTGGCCGTCGGCCAGAAGCGCCAGCGTCACGAACCGGAGTGGCTCGTCGGCGCCGACGACGGCCCGCGAGACGGCTCCCCGGAGATCGTCCCAGAGCCGCCGGCCGGAGGCGACAACCCCTGGGCGCGGGTCTCGCCGAGCGGCGATCGCGACGCGCTCGGCCTCGGCATCCACGCCGATCAGGCCTCGCTCGCGAGGCGGCGGAGGACCGCCGGCAGGATGCCTCCCTGCTCGTAGTAACCAACGTCGATCGGCCCGTCCAGCCGGGCGATCGCCTCGAACCTCCGCTCCTCGCCGCGCTCGCCGCGGGTCTCGATCGTCAACCGCTGGCGCGGGCTGAGTCCCTCGGCCAGGCCCCGGATCGTGTACGTCTCGCGGCCGGTCAGGCCGAGCGACGCGGCGCTGTCGCCGGGCTGGAACTGGAGCGGGAGCACGCCCATCCCGACGAGGTTCGATCGATGGATCCGCTCGAAGCTCTCGGCGAGCACGGCCCGGACCCCGAGCAGCGCGGTGCCCTTCGCCGCCCAGTCGCGGGACGAGCCGGACCCGTACTCGCGACCGGCGATGACGAGGAGCGGCACGCCGTCGCGCTCATAGCGGATCGCGGCGTCGTAGATGAACTGTTCCTCGCCATCGGGCAGGTGGAGCGTGACCGGCCCGTCCTTGCCATCGACGAGCGCGTTGTGCAGACGGATGTTCCCGAAGGTGCCCCGCATCATCACCTCGTGGTGCCCGCGCCGGGCACCGTACGAGTTGAACTCCAGGGGGCCGACCCCGTGCTCCTGGAGCCACGTCCCGGCCGGCGAGGACGGCGAGATCGAGCCGGCCGGCGAGATGTGATCGGTCGTGACGGAATCACCGAGGACAGCAAGGACCCTGGCCTCCGTGATGTCCGTGATCGGCAGCGCCTGCGGCGTGAGGCCATCGAAGAACGGCGGCTTCGCGATGTACGTCGAGGTCCGATCCCAGGCGTAGCGGTCGCCGGACGGGATCGGCAGCGCCCGCCACCGATCGTCGCCCTCGAAGACGACCGCGTACGTGCGCCTGAAGAGCTCGGGATCGATCGAATTGCTGATGACCTGGCGGATCTCGTCGGGCTCCGGCCAGACGTCGGCGAGATAGACGTCGCGGCCGTCCGAGCCGCGGCCGAGCGGCTCGTGGAAAAGGTCGATGTCGACCCGGCCCGCGAGCGCGAACGCGACGACGAGCGGGGGAGACGCCAGGTAGCTGGCCCGGGCGAGGGGATGGATCCGACCCTCGAAGTTCCGGTTGCCCGAGAGGACCGCGGCGACGACGAGGTCGTTCTCTTCGACCGCCCGGGCGACGGACTCGTCGAGTGGCCCGGAGTTGCCGATGCAGGTCGTGCAGCCGTAGCCGGCGAGAGCGAAGCCGAGCGCCTCGAGCGGGGCCATGAGACCGGCCGCTTCGAGATACCCGGTCACCGCCTTCGAGCCTGGCGCGAGCGACGTCTTGACGGTCGGGCCCACCGTCAGCCCTCGGGCCACGGCGTTCCGGGCGAGGAGCCCGGCCCCGACCATGACCGTCGGGTTCGACGTGTTCGTGCACGACGTGATCGCGGCGATTGCGACCGAGCCCGTCTGGATCGTTGCCCGTTCTTTGCCTACCGTCACCCCGATCGGCCGATAGCTGCGCCCGTCGGCGCGCGACGACGAGGCCTCCTCGACGCCGTGGCCCGCCTCGGCCGGGCTTGGTACCGCAGTCGCCGGCGCGTCGGTCGCCTCGGCAACCGCGAACGACGGCGGGTCGCTGGCCGGGAATGAATCGGCCGAGGACTCCTCGACGGCGCCACCAACGGGCCGCTTCGCCTCCACGCCCGCCTCGTCGAGGGCCTGCAGGCCGTTCGGGAAGTTCGTCCGGAAGTTGTCGCGAAGGACGGTCAGCGGGACGCGATCCTGCGGCCGGCGGGGCCCGGCAACGGACGGATCGACGGACGCGAGGTCGAGCTCGACCACCGCGTCGAAATCAGGGCCGGTGCCCGGCTCTCGCCAGAGGCCCTGCGCTCGGGCGTAGCCCTCGACAAGCGCGATCCGCTCCTCGCTCCGGCCCGTGAGGCGCAGGTAGTTGATCGTCTCATCGTCGATCGGGAAGATCGTCGAGGTGGCCCCGAACTCGGGGCTCATGTTGCTGATCGTCGCCCGGTCGGCGAGGGACAGGCCTGCCAGCCCGTCGCCGGCGAACTCGACGAATGCCCCGACGACGCCGTAGCCGCGGAGCAGCTCGGTCACGACGAGGACGAGGTCCGTGGCGGTCGAGCCCTTCGGCAGCGTCCCGTGGAGGCGGACGCCGACGATCCGCGGCATCGGCTGGTAGAGCGGCTGGCCGAGGAGGACGGCCTCCGCCTCGATCCCGCCGACCCCGTAGCCGAGGACGCCGAGGGCGTTGATCATCGTCGTGTGTGAATCGGTCCCGACGAGCGTGTCCGGATAGGCGATCCGACCGGATCCGTCTGAGGTTTCCACGTCCGTCACTACGGTCGCGAGGAACTCGAGGTTCACCTGGTGGACGATCCCCGTTCCGGGCGGCACGACCCGCAGGTCACGGAACGCGGTCTGGGCCCAGCGAAGCAGCTGGTAGCGCTCGCCGTTTCGTTCGTACTCGCGCTCGACGTTGAAGGCGAACGATCCCGGCGTCCCGAAGCGATCGACCTGGACGGAGTGATCGATGACGAGATCTGCCGGGACGAGCGGGTTGACCTTGGCCGGGTCGCCGCCGAGGTCGGCCATCGCATCGCGCATGACCGCGAGATCGACGATCGCCGGCACCCCGGTCAGATCCTGGAGGAGGACCCGGGCCGGCATGAACGGCACCTCGGCCTCCGCCGCGACGCCCGGCCGCCAGGACGACAGCGTCTCGACGTCCTCGACCCGAACGATGCCGCCGCCCGCGTGGCGGACGACGTTCTCGAGGAGGATCTTCAGGGTCACCGGCGCCCGCCCGAGGTCGATGCGGTCGGCGAGGACGGCAAGTCGGTAGTAATCCGGGAGGCCGGGACCGAGGGCGGTCCGGGCGCCGAAAGGATCAGGAAGCAGCACGCGTTCTCCGTCGCTGCGGTCGGTACACTCGTCGAATGGAAGAGTACCGCGAGTCGCCCTCGCGACGGGTCCAGGGCCATTGAAGGGCTGGGGCCAGCCGGGCCCGCAGCAGCCGCCTGAGAGCGGCAAGGGGGCCGCGGAGGATCGGGCCGAAACCATCAAGGCCATCGAGGACGCCGGAATCGATCTCGATCCACTTCCGCCGGGCGATCACCGCCACGGCGCCGACGTCCACCAGCACGATCATCCCCACCCCCACGGGCGGACGGAGCCGGGCCAGCCGCCGATCATCGGGATCATCGGGGCGGGGGCCGTCGGGACTGCCCTCGGCGTCGCCCTGACCCGGGCCGGTTGGCCGATCCACGCCGTCGCCAGCCGCGACGCCGGGCGTCGGGAGCGGTTCCGAAGCCTCGTCGACGTCAGCCGGGTGTTCAGCGAGCCGACCGCGCTCGTCGAGGAGGTCGAACTCGTGATCGTCGCGGTGCCAGACGACGCGATCGCGGAGGTCGCCTCCGAAGTCAGGATGTACGGCGGCCAGGCGATGGTCCACACCAGCGGCGTCCTCGGTCCCGAGGTCCTTGCGCCGGCGATGGCAGCCGGAACCCAGATCGGCTCGTTCCATCCACTCGTTGCTTTCGCCGACACGGAGCGCGCGGTGGCTGCCCTCCACGGGGCGACGATCGCGATCGAGGGCGATGACCAGCTCGCGGCCCTGCTCGCCGAGATGGCCGAGGCCCTCGGCGCCATCCCGGTCCGGCTCGCCAGCGGAGCGAAGGCCGCCTACCACGCGGCCGCCGTTCTCGCCGCCGGTGGGTTCGTCGCGCTGCTCGATGCGATCGCCGAGCTTGGCCGCGTCGCCGGTCTCGACGAGGCGGGGTCATTGGCAATCTACGGGCCGCTCATCGAGCAGACATTGGGCAACGCCAGGGCCCTCGGGATCCAGGCCGCGCTCACCGGACCCATGACTCGGGGCGACAAGGGGACCCTCGAGGCCCACCTCGCGGCGCTCCGCGCGCATGCTCCCGGGGTGCTCGACCTGTACGTGGCTGCGGCCGAGCGGGAGATCGCCCTCGCGGAGGCCCGTGGCGCCCTGACACCAGAGGCTGCCACGAACCTGCGATCGTCACTTGCAACGGGCGTTTGACGCGGTACCATGGACCCGTGGAGGACAGCATCGCCGCGAAGTACGCGGCCCGATCGGCGGCCCGATTCGTGCACCCCTCGTCGCGGGCGCGCGAGCGGCAACTGGGCCTTCGCTCAGCGGGCTCGTTCCAGGCCGCAACGACCCGTGCCACGGTCCTCCGCCGTCCGGACGGAAACGTCCTCGCCCGCCTGCGAGGCGGCTGGCGCGCCTTCCGCGCCGCCCGACCCCGCCGAGCGACGGACGGACGGCCGCGTCCTGCGATCGCGATGCACTGGGAGCGTTCCGGCCGCGCCGGGACGGACCGCCGGTCCAGCGCCGCCACGGCGCCGTGGCGCGGCTGAGGACAACGACCGCCACTTCCGCCGGCGGAATTGTCATTCGATACGAGGGCGAGGATCCGTATCTCGTCGTGGGCTCGCGCCGTCGGGAGCGTGACATCGTCACGTGGACGCTCCCCAAGGGCACGCCGAACGCCGGGGAGACGCGAGAACAGACCGCGATCCGCGAGGTGGGCGAGGAGACCGGCCTCGAGGTTCGGATCACCGGTCCGCTCGATTCGATCGAGTACTACTTCGTCCAGCGCGGCCTCAGGATCCACAAGACGGTCCACTACTTCCTGATGGAGCCGATCGGCGGCGACCTCGCCCGCCACGACCACGAGTTCGAGGCAGTCCGCTGGATCAGCTTCGGCGAAGCACAGCACACGCTGACCTTCGAGACGGAGCGGGCGCTCGTCGCCCGGGCCGCGGCGGCCATTGCTCCTGGCGATCCGGCCGGCCGCACCGACCAGACGTCCCCATGGGGCGCCGGCCAGTCAGGGCGCATGACGTGACGGAGACCGTCGATCTGAGCCTCCGCCTGACCCCGCTCAACGACCGCCACGTCGCCCTCGGCGCGAAGCTCATCGAATTCGGCGGCTGGCTCATGCCGCTCCAGTACAAGGGCATCCTCGAGGAGCACAGGGCCGTGCGCGAGCGTGCCGGACTGTTCGACCTGTCGCACATGGGCGAGCTGTTCATCGAGGGGCCGGAGGCCGGTGACGCCCTCGCCTACGCCCTCGTCTCTGACCCGCGGACCCTCAAGGAGGGGCGCGCTCACTACTCGATGATCTGCACGGCCGACGGCGGCATCATCGACGACCTGATCGTGTACCGGATGGACCAGGGCCGGTTCCTCGTCGTGGCCAATGCCTCGAATGCGCCGGCAGTCAGCGACGCCCTGGCCGAGCGCCTCACGAAGTTCAAGGCCGTTCTCGACGACCGCTCGCTGGCGATGGCCCTCGTCGCGGTCCAGGGTCCGCGATCTGTCGAGATCGTGCGATCACTGACCGACGTCGACCTCGACGCGCTGCGCTATTACGCGATCGCCGAGGACACGGTCGCCGGCATCCGATCGCTCGTCGCGCGCACGGGCTATACCGGCGAGGACGGCTTCGAGGTGTTCGTCGAGGGTGATCGCGCGGGCGAGCTGTGGGACGCCCTAACCGAGGCCGGTGCGGCGTATGGCATGGTGCCCGTCGGGCTGGGCGCACGCGACACCCTGCGGCTCGAGGCCGGCATGCCGCTCTATGGCAACGAGCTCGATCTCGAGACGAACCCGTTCGACGCCGGCCAAGGTCGGATCGTCAAGCTCGAAAAGCCGGGCGACTTTGTCGGACGGGCGGCCCTGGAGAAGGCCGCCCGCGATGGCTCGAGCCGTCACCTTGTCGGGCTGGCGATGCAAGGCCGAGGCATCGCCCGGCACGGCTATCCCGTCCACTCGGGCGATCGCCAGACCGGCGTCGTCACCAGCGGGACGCACTCGCCGGCGCTGGGCAGGGCGATCGCGATGGCGTACGTTGCCCCGGGCGATGCGGAGCCGGGTACGATAGTCGACGTGGAGATTCGCGACCAGCGAGTGGCCGCCGAGGTCGTCGCCCTGCCCTTCTACCGTCGCCCGAGTTAGCGACTTCCCGTAGGCGACTCCCGAACCGCAACGAGCTCCCTATCGATCCGGCACGCCGCCATCCATGGACCTAGGCGACGCTCCGCTAGCCATCGGTCCGAGGAGGAAGCGCCCACGATGGTCCCCAAGGATCTGCGATACACGAAGGACCACGAATGGGTGCGGATCGACGGCGATGCCGCGACCATCGGCATCACGGAGTACGCCGCGAGTCAGCTCGGCGACATCGTCTTCGTCGAGCTCCCCGAATCGGGCCGAGCGTTTGAGCAGTTCGCGACGTTCGGCGTCGTCGAATCGGTCAAGGCCGTTAGCGACTTGTTCGCCCCGATCTCGGGTGAGGTCATCGAGGCGAACGGCGCGCTGGCCGCCAAGCCAGAACTCGTCAACGGCGACCCATACGGTGAAGGGTGGATGATCCGCCTCCGCGCTCCCAACCAGGAGGAGATCGACGGCCTGCTCGACGCCGCCGCCTACGACGCGCTGATCGCGGAAGGCTAGCCTCGATGCCGTACGGACCCCATACCGCCGACGATCGCGAGCGGATGCTTGCGGCGCTCGGCATCGCCAGCGTCGACGAGCTATTCGCGGACATCCCGATCGCGTTGCGAGCGAGCCGGCTCGACCTGCCGGAACCGGAGCCGGAGCTCGAGCTCGCGTCGCGCCTCGAGGGACTCGCCGCCCGGAACCGGACGGACCTCGCCTCGTTCCTTGGAGCCGGCGTCTACCGCCACTGGATACCGGCGGCAGTCGATCAGCTGCTGCTCCGCGGCGAGTGGTATACGGCCTACACGCCGTACCAGCCGGAGATCAGCCAGGGGACGCTTCAGAGCATCTACGAGTACCAGTCTCTCATCGGCGAGCTCGTGGACCTCGACGTCGTGTCGGCCTCGCACTACGACGGGGCCGCCGCGACGGCCGAGGCCGCGCTCATGACCTGCCGGGCGACCCGCCGCGAGCGGGTCCTCGTCTCGCGGGCCGTGCATCCCCACTACCGCGCCAGCGTCGAGGCCTACTTCGGGGGCGGCCTCCAGGTCGATGAGATCCCCGTCGTCGCCGATGGGCCGGAGGCTGGGACGACGGACCTTGCGGCCCTCGAGCAGCTCCTTTCCGATTCGGATCGCCCGGTCGCCGGCGTGGTCGCAGGTCAGCCGAACTTCTTCGGCCTGCTCGAGCCGATGGCGGAGATCGGTCGGCTGGCGCACGCTGCCGGGGCGCTCTTCGTCGCGGTCGTCGAGCCGGTCTCGCTCGCGGTGCTCGCGCCGCCGGGAGCCTACGGCGCCGACATTGCGGCCGGCGAGGGCCAGCCCCTTGGCATCGCCCCGCAGTACGGCGGGCCGTATCTCGGTCTCCTCGCCTCGACCGATGCGCTCGTCCGCCAGATCCCCGGCCGGCTCGTCGGGATGACGACCGACATCGACGGGAAGCGCGCGTTCGTGATGACGATGCGCGCGCGGGAACAGGACATCCGCCGCGACAAGGCCGCCAGCAACATCTGCACGAACCAGGCGCTCCTTGCCCTGGCCGCGAGCATCTACCTCGCGACGATCGGCCCCCATGGCCTGCGGGACGTCGCGGCGCTGGGTGCCGCGCGGGCCGCGGAGCTGGAGGCAGCCCTGGCCGCGATCGGCGTCGAGCGGCTCCACCCGGGCCCGTACCTCAACGAGTTTGCCATCAGCGTGCCGAGCGCGCGCGACGTCCACCGCCGGCTCCTCGATCGCGGCGTCCTGGCCGGCCTCGCCCTCGCCGACGCCGAGCCGGACGATCCGTCGCTTGCCGACGCGCTCCTCGTCTGCACGACAGAGGTGACGACGAGCGATGAGATCGCCCGATTCGTGGCCGCGCTCGACGAGGTGATGTCGGGCCGGCCGCCCGTCGGCGTCGAGGCGGGCGCCGGAGCGGAGCGTGGCGACAGTCGGCATGCCATCGCCCGCAAGTCCGCGCGGACGGGAGTCTCGAGGTGAGCGTCGTCGGCGAGAAGCTCCAGCCGACGATCTTCGAGCGCTCGCGGCCGGGACGCGGCGGTGGCAAGATCCCCCACGCACCCAAGGGCGCACTCGAGCGGATTCCGACCGCCGCTCGCCGGGCGACGCCGCCGGCGCTGCCGGAACTCAACGAGCCCGAGGTGGTCCGCCATTACGTCAACCTCTCGCAGCTCAATTACGCGATCGACACGGGCTTCTATCCACTCGGTTCGTGCACGATGAAGTTCAACCCGAAGCTCAATGAGTGGGCCGCCCGGCTGCCCGGCTTCGCCTCGCTCCACCCGTTCTCCCCCGACGAGATTGCCCAGGGGACGCTCCAGCTCCTGTGGGAGCTCGAGGGGATCCTCGCCGAGATCAGTGGGATGCGCGCGGTGACCCTCCAGCCCGCGGCCGGCGCCCAGGGCGAGCTGACCGGGATGCTCATGATCCGGGCGTATCACCGGGCCAGGGGCGACACCCAACGCGACGAGGTCCTCGTGCCCGATTCGTCGCACGGCACGAACCCGGCGACGGCGACGATGGCCGGGTTCCGGACGATCACGATCCCATCGGCGAAGGACGGCGGCGTCGACGTCGACGCCTTCAGCGCCGCGCTCGGACCAAAGACGGCCGCGGTCATGATCACCACTCCCTCGACCCTCGGCCTGTTCGAGCGGCGGATCGGCGAGTTGCTCGACGCCGTTCACGAGGCCGGCGCCCTCGCCTACATGGACGGCGCAAACCTCAACGCGATCCTCGGCCGGTTCAAGCCGGGCGAAGCCGGCTTCGACGTCATGCACTTCAACGTCCACAAGACGTTCAGCACGCCCCACGGCGGCGGCGGCCCGGGCGCCGGGCCGGTCGGGGTGGGGGAGCGGCTGCTGCCATACCTCCCCTCGCCGCGCGTCCTCCCCAATGACGACGGCTCATTCCGACTCGAGCGACCCGGCGAGCGACCGACCTCGATCGGGCGGCTCCGAAGCTTCGTTGGCAACACCGGCGTCCTCGTTCGCGCGTACGCCTATCTCCTGGCCCACGGCGGGTCGGGCCTCCGCCAGGTGAGCGACGATGCGGTCCTCGCGGCGAACTACCTGAAGGCGCGAGTCGCCGACGCGTACGAAATCCCGTTCGACCGCCCATGCAAGCACGAGTTCGTCGCGTCGGCAGCCGCCATCAAGAAGCGAACCGGCGTGCGGACGCTCGACATCGCGAAGCGGTTGATCGACCACGGCTTCCATCCACCGACGATCTACTTCCCCCTGATCGTCGAGGAGGGGATGCTCATCGAACCGACCGAGACGGAGTCGATCGAGACGCTCGACGCGTTCGCCGACGCCCTGAACGCGATCGCCGCCGAGGCCGCCAGCGATCCCGACATCATCCGCGGCGCCCCGCACACCGCCCCAGTTCGCCGTCTCGACGAGGCGATGGCCGCGCGCCAGCCGAATCTCCGATGGCGAGGAATGACCGGCGCCGAGACGCCGTGCCCCGACTGACCGGACGTCGCTCGGCAGCCATCGCTGGCCTTCTCGCGACAACCCTGGTGACACTCGTGGCTTGCCAGGCGGAGGCGCCGGCTCCCTCGACGAGCCTGGCCCCGAGCCAGACCGGGGCCCCGAGCGAGCCGCCGACCGCGGCGATCGACCTGACCGATTCGTCGTACAAGCCCGAGGCGGGCAAGGACGGCGGCTCGATCGTCATCGGCGACTGGCAACAGGCCAATCAGTTCAACCCCTATTACCTCGGCCTTGGATCGGAGCCGGCGGTGGCGTCCGCGACCTGGGCATCGCTTGTTTCGTTCACCCACGGAGATCGCTACCTGCCCGATCTCGCCGCTTCACTCCCGACGGTCGACAACGGAGGCGTCAAGCTGCCGGGCGACAACGGCGATGCGATGACCGTTACCTGGAAGCTGCGCGACGGCCTCAAGTGGTCAGATGGCGAGCCGCTGACCTGCGACGACTTCAAGTACGCATGGGAATGGGTTCTGGACGACAACAATTTCGGCGTCGTGTCGTCGGGGTACGCCGACATCAGGGGGTTCGACTGCCCCTCGGACACCGCCATGATCTGGCATTTCAAGAGCGTCTACCAGGGTTACCTGACCCTGATGAAGGCGCCCCTCCCACGCCACTTCCTGCAGGCGATCCCGATGCAGGATCAGGCCCAGGGCGTGGGCTTTCGCCCTGACGAACTCTCGAAGCTTCCCGTGAGCGGCCCGTTCCGCTTCGAGGGAGTCACCCCCGACGTCGAGCTGCGCCTCGCGAAGAATCCGAACTACTCGAGCTCCCGGACCGGCAAGCCGGCGCAACTGGCTTCGCTGACGTTCCGCTGGTACCCGGATCGCGACGCGGTGATTGTCGCCTACCGGGCCCGGAAGATCGACATCGCGACCGGCCTGACGGAGGCGGACCTGGAGGGCGTCGCGGACCTGGGCGCGCAGGTTGTGACCCGACCCTCGCTGATCTACGAGGCGATCCGGCCGAACTGGTCGCCGGATGCCTGTTCGAGAGCCGCAGCGGTCGCCGATCGTGGCCCCGGTTGTCCGATGGCCGATCCCGCGATGCGGCAAGCCGTGGCCCTGGCGATCGACCGAAGCGCGATCGTTGAATCAGCCCTCGGCGGTGCGTTCAGGCCGCTGGCGACCAATGTCGACCCAGCGGCCTGGTTCCACACCCAGCAGTCCGCGCCGGCGTTCGATCCAGCCAAGGCAAGGCAGGTCCTCGACGCGGCCGGCTGGAAGGACACCGACCGGGACGGCATCCGCGAGAGGGACGGCCTCATCGCCCGGATCGAGATCTGCACGACGGCGCGCCAGGCGCGGGCGGATGCCGTCGCCCTCGCAGCCGCTTCGCTGAAGGACGTGGGGATCGAGGCCATCCCACGCGAAGTCGACCCCGCCGACATGTTCGCGGCGTACGAGCGATCCAATCGCGCGACGCCGTGCGGCCTGCGGCGCGCCAACTTCGACCTGGCCGTTCAGTCGCTGGCCTCGTCAACCCAGCCATCCGACTACTTCTTCCGCTACCACAGCAGTCAGTTCGAGCCGGACGGCGAGAACGACGCGAGCGTGAGCGATGTCGGCATCGACGTTGCGCTGGACACGGTCAGGAGCACCGTCAATCCGGCGGTCATCAGGGACGCGATGGCCGAGTTCCAGAGGATCTACCTCGAGCAGACCGTCGAGATGCCGATCTACTTCCAGCAGATCGTCGAGCTCCACGCGGCGAAAGCTGGCAACGTCGTCGGCGGCTCGCCGTTCGGAGGCATCACCTGGAACGTCGCCGACTGGTTCGTCAAGGGCTGACGCCGGGCCCGGCGCGCTGCAATGAATCGCGCCGATCCCCGCACGAACTGAACCTTTTGGTCCAAGAGGTCGTATCGTGTAGGTAAGAGAGGCCCGGGGGCCGATACCTGCGCACGGAGACCGGACCACGAACGACACTGTGGGAGGCGCAGAGTCGTCGGCCAGCCAGAAGATCGACGCGGAGCTGTTGCGGCGCGTTCAGGCCGATGATCTTGATGCCTTCGAGGAGTTCTTCGCACGGTATCGCCAAGCGATCTACCGGACAGCCTACGGCCTGACCGGCGACCGGCTGACCGCAGAAGAGATCCTCCAGGACACATTTGCCCGCGCCCACCGGCATCGGCACAAGTTCCGCACGGACATGTCCCCCCTGCCGTGGCTTCACCGTGTCTCGCTCAACCTGTGCTACTCGCGACTCTCGCGGCGGCGGCTCGAGACCGGCTCGATCGACGACGCGGTGGAGTACTCCTTGCCTGACGATCGGTCGCTACCGGCGGAGACCGCCGAGCAGGCCGAGCTTCGCCAGATCGTCCGCGAGGGGATTGCCGCGCTGCCGGAGAAGCACCGCAGTGTCGTGGTTGTCTATTACCTCCACTCCCTGTCCCTCCTCGAGACGGCTGAGGCCCTCGGGATCCAGCTTGGCACGGTAAAATCCCGGCTCCACTACGCCCTGCGCAGCCTCCGAGTCCACCTCGAGCAGGATCGGCGGTTCGGCGGGACATATCTTCCCATCGCACCCGACGAAGCCCGGGTCGATGCGCCGTGATCGGCGCAGGCGCCTGTCAGCAGCACCGTCCCGCGCTCCTCGACTTCGTCGATCGCGGCGAGATCGCACCAGCGACCGGCGCCGCTCTCGCCCACCTCAACCGGTGCAACCGGTGCACGACCGAGCTCGAGACGACGATGCTCGCGATCACGGCACTCCGGCGCCTCGGCGCGGATGCGGCCCGGGTCGAACCGTCACCGGATGCGTGGCCCCGACTGCGAGCTCGAATCCAGCGCTGGCGGCGCGTCCGCTGGGCAGTCCTGTCACCGACCAGCGGCATGGCAATGAGCGTCATGCTCGTCGCCCTGCTGATCGCGCCGATGCGACTCGGCGCGGCGGCTCCCGCCAGCTCGCCGACACCTCTCCCGGAGCGTGGCTCGACCGCGCTCCTGGCGGAGTTGCGGGTCGAGCGCAATTACATCGCGACTTCCCACCTGGTCAGCCTTCCGGCATACGACACGATGGTGTCGGAGGTTGGCAGCCTGTACCGGAATTACCCCGACGGCATCCATCCGACCCAGAAGGAGGTGAGCCCGGCCGGACCGAGCGGACGGCCGCTTGAGGCAATTTGACACGTATGGGCAGCGTGCCCATAGTACCCGCAGCGCAGGAGCCGAACGCTCACCGTGTGCCCGCGCAAACCATCGAATCGATCATTCCGGCAGGCGCGCCTGAGCGGAAGACCATGGCGAACGATGGTGGGCGCGGCGCCGAACGAGGCGATCTGCGACCGGAATTGGGGTCAAAGACCCATTGGGAGGAGCATAGATGCGAAAACGTTTGATAGGCCTGTTCGCGAGCACGATGATCGTGTTTGCGGCATGCGGTGGGTCGGCCAGTCCGTCACCCGCGTCGTCGGCCTCGGCCTCGGCACCCGCATCGGGTTCAACCGGGCCATCGGAGTCGGCCAGCGCATCGGCTGGACCAGCAACGCCTGACCTGTTCGGTACGAAGTACAAGGACGTGCGCAAGCCCGGCACCACCGGCGGCTCGGTGATCTTCGCCGACTGGCAGGAAGCGACCGAGTTCAACTTCTACTACCAGGGCCAGGTCACCGAGGCGAACCTGACGTCGGCGACCCAGGGCGGGCTGGTAACCGTCACGGACGACTTCAAGTACGCCCCCGACCAGGCTACCGAGATCCCGACGATCGACAACGGCGGGGTCAAGGTTCCCGGCGACGGCGGCGACGCGATGACCGTGACATGGAAGATGCGACCCGGCCTGAAGTGGTCGGACGGCGAGGCCCTGACCTGCGACGACTACAAGTTCACGCAGGACTGGATCATCGACAAGGACAACACGGGCCTGTTCGCCGGCCGCGGCGGCTACGAGGACATCAAGACCCTCGAATGCACGGACCCCCAGACGATCGTCCTCCATTTCTCGAAGATCTACGAGGGTTACCTCGCCTTGTACGGGGCGCCGCTCCCCAAGCATTACGTCTCGAAGTTCACGGTCAAGGAGAGCGTCCAGCACAAGGGCATGGGCGCCGCCGATATGCCGAAGGTCCCGGTCTCGGGACCATTCAAGTACGCGTCGGTCACCCCGGGCGCAGAGATCCGGCTCGTCCGGAATGACAACTACACGAACCCGTGGGACGGCAAGCCGGCCAACCTCGACTCGCTCATCTTCAAGTGGTACGGCGACGCGGATGCGATGATCGCCGGCTACAAGGGTGGCGAGCACGACATCTCCAACGACCTCAACGACGCTGACCTGCCGAAGATCGTCGATCAGGGCGATCAGGTGAAGCAGCTCAACTCGCTGACCTATGAATTCCTGCGACCGAACTGGAACCCGGACGTCTGCTCGCCGAACATCCCCGATCGTGGCAAGGGTTGCCCGATGGCGGATCCGGCGATGCGCGAGGCGATCCGCTGGGCGGTCAACAAGGACGAGATCAATACGCGGCTCCTGGGTGGCGCCGCCGCCCTCGGCTTCACCAACGTCTCGCCGAACGCTTGGTTCTATAGCGACCCGCCGACCTACACCTTCGATCCTGAGAAGGCCAAGTCGGTCCTCGACGCCGGCGGCTGGACCGTCGGTGCTGACGGGATCCGCGAGAAGGGCGGCCTCAAGGCCAAGATCGAGCTGTGCACGACGACCCGCCAGGTCCGCCAGGACACGCTGGCCCTGGTCTCGTCGTACCTCAAAGACGTCGGTATCGACGCGACCGTGAACGCGGTCTCGCCGGCCGATATCTTCGCCACGCTCAACGAGGCGACCGATCAGACGCCGTGCGCTCTGTCGAAGAGCCACTTCGACATCGCCGAGCACGCCTTCTCGGTGCCGCTCGACCCCAACGCCAACTATGCGACGTATCACTCGAGCCAGGTCGAGCCGAACGGCAGCAACGATGGCTTCATCAAGGACCCCGACGTCGATCGAATCCTCGACGGCGTCAAGGGCACCGTTGACTTCGCCGAGATCAAGGCCCTCATGGCGGAGTGGCAGAAGATCTACGTCGACAAGACGATGGAGATCCCGCTCTACTTCCGCAAGGAGGTCTACCTCCTGAACCCGAAGGTCACGAACTTCACCGGGAACCCGACCTCGCAGGGTCCCACGTGGAACGCCTACGACTGGTCAGTGACCCCGTAGGTCCCATCCAGGACTGATGCGGCGGGCTCCGTCCGCCGCCACAATCCGCTCGGGGCCCTAGCGCCCCGAGCGGCTTTCCACTACATTCCCCCGAAACGACGCGCTCCTGCCGCTCTCCTAGCGACGAGACCGAGATGAAGCTGGTGGTGGCTCCATGACGAAGTACGTGATCCGGCGCGTGATCCAGGCGATCCCGGTGCTCTTCGGCATCACGATCGTGGTGTACTCGATCCTCCTTGCCGCCCCGGGCGGCCCGACAGCGAAATTCGCGAACAACCCGCGCGTGACGCTCGCCGACAGGGAGGCGTTCAAGAAGTCCTGGGGCCTCGATCAACCGATCCCCGTCCAGTACTGTCGCTGGCTCGGCGTCTGCAATCCGGACGGCCAGGGGCTGGGCGTATTCATCGGCCCGACGGGCTGGCCAAATTTCCTGCCCGAGGCTCTCAGTGGCGCGAAGAACGGGATGTCCCATGGTGACTTCGGCGTGTCGGTCACGAGCGGTGAGCCCGTCGGCGCCCGCATCATTCGAGCGGCTCTCCCGACGGTCATCCTTGCTGGCTTTGCCCTGATCATATGGATCTCGATCGCGATCGTCATCGGCGTCTACGCGGCCGTAAGGCGATACTCCTTCTTCGACCAAGCCGCCACCATCTTCGCCTACGTTGGCTATGCGATGCCCACGTTCTGGCTCGGCATCATGCTCATCTACCTGTTCAGCGGCCCGGGCCTGAACATCCTGCCAGCCGGCGGGATGACGACGACCAGGCTCTCGCCGCCGTTCGGAAGCGACGAGTACTGGGTCTACTTCGGGACCAAACCGATCGAGGCGCTGCTCGACGTCGGGCGGCACCTGATCCTGCCGGTGTTCACCCTCGTCGTCGTGAACATCGCCGGTGACAGCCGGTTCGTCCGCGCGAGTATGCTCGAGGCCCTCAGCCAGGACTACGTCCGGACGGCCAAGGCAAAGGGCCTTCCCGGTCGGACCGTGACGTTCAAGCACGCGCTTCGCAACGCGCTCCTGCCGGTCGTCACGAACATCGGGCTGGAGATCCCGTTCCTGTTCACGGGCGCGATCGTCACGGAGACGATCTTCTCGTGGCCGGGGGTCGGCAAGCTGACGATCGACGCGACGCGCGACTTCGATTATCCGACGCTGATGGGCGTCCTCCTCGTCACCTCGGTGGTCGTCGTCTTCGCGAATCTGATCGCCGACGTCACCTACGCGTTCGTCGATCCGCGGATCAAGTACTGAGGGGACCGTGACCGAACAGCCGGGCGGGTCCATACCCGAAATCAACGTCGAAGAAGTCGAACGCCGCGCGGAAGAGGCCGGAGTCGACTACGAGGTCCAACTCGAATCGCTCAACCAGTGGCAGCTCGCCTGGCGGAAGTTCAGGAAGCACCGGCTCGCGCTCATCGGCCTTGGCATCCTCATCGTCCTCGTGGCCGCCGCGTTGATCGGACCGATCATCTCGCCGTTCGTCTTCAACAACGTCCCCAAGCCTGACGTCGCGGTCTATGCCGGCCGCGGACCGTCGCTCACGCACCCGTTCGGCGAGACGGGCGGTCTCCAGCGCGACGTCCTCCAGCTCGTCGTGAATGGCGCGCGGACATCGCTGCTGATCGGCTTCAGCAGCATGGCCATCGGTGTCATCATCGGGACGATCATCGGATCGCTGGCGGGTTATGTGGGAGGGTTCGCGGACAACGTCCTCATGCGGATCGTCGACGTGATGCTGAGCCTGCCCCTCCTGTTCGTCATCCTCGTCGCCAGCCGGTTCTTCGGCAACGGCAACGTCCTGCTGATCATCGTCATCTTCGGGGTTTTCAGCTGGATGGGAATCGCCCGGCTCGTTCGTAGTCTCTTCCTGTCCATCCGCGAACGAGAGTTCGTCGAGGCGGCCAAAGCCGTCGGCGTTCGGGACCGGCGGATCATCTTCCGGCACATCCTGCCGAACGCGATCAGCCCGATCGTCGTCTCGGCCTCGCTGATCGTTGCCGCCAACATCATCGGCGAAGCGTTCGTGAGCTTCCTCGGTTTCGGCGTGAACCCGATCTACCCGACGTGGGGCAACGTCCTCACCAACGCGCTGACGTTCATCCCCGTCGGCAACTGGTGGTGGCCGTTCTTCCCGGGCCTGGCGATCATCATGACGGTTCTGGCGGTCAACTTCATCGGCGACGGCTTGCGCGACGCACTCGATCCGCGATCGCGCGCATGACCGAGACGATCGAAGTCCGTCGGGTCGGTTCGCCGCCACCCGCCGAGGTCCTTCTCGACGTCCGGAACCTGCGCACGACGTTCCACGTGATGGACGGCGACGTCCCGGCGGTCGACGGCGTGAGCTTCGACCTCAAGCGCGGCCAGAGCCTCGGCATCGTGGGTGAGTCCGGATCTGGCAAGAGCGTCACGGCCCTCACGATCATGCGCCTGCTCGACATCCCGCCGGCCGAGATCAGCGGCGAGAGCGAGATCTGGTTCGACGGCAAAGAGTTGCTCGGGATGCCCATCGACGAGGTACGCAAGATCCGCGGCAACGACATGGCGATGATCTTCCAGGAGCCGTTGACGAGCCTCAACCCGGTCTTCACGATCGGCGACCAGATCGCCGAGCAGGTCGAGCTCCACCTGAAGGTGAAGAAGAAGGAGGCATGGCAGCGGGCGATCGAGTCGCTCAAACTGGTCGGGATCCCCAGCCCTGAGCGGCGGGTGAAACAGTACCCCCATGAGATGTCGGGCGGGATGCGCCAGCGGGTGATGATCGCGATGGCCCTGTCGTGCGAGCCGAAGCTGCTCATCGCCGACGAGCCGACGACCGCCCTCGACGTGACGATCCAGGCTCAGATCCTCGAGCTCCTCAAGACCATCCAGGAACGGACGGATTCGGCGCTGCTGCTGATCACGCACGACCTGGGGGTCGTTGCGGAGATGGTCCAGAACGTCGTCGTCATGTACGCCGGCCAGGTCGTCGAACGAGGCTCGGTCAACGAGGTGCTCATCGGGCCGCGGGCCCCATACACGATGGGGTTGATCGAATCGATCCCGACCGTCGACAAGCGCGGTGGCAGGCTGTCGGTGATCAAGGGGACCGTGCCGTCGCCGTTCAACCTCCCACCGGCGTGTCGCTTCGAGCCACGCTGCCCGTATGCCTGGGACCTCTGCCGGACGGTCGCACCCGAACTTTATGAGACGGACCACGTCGGCCAGCTGGCGCGATGCCACCTCCACACGCCTGCGGGCGAATCCCGGCGCAAGGCCGCCATCGAGACGCACGAAGACGCCATGGACGTCGGGCGCGGCATGAGCCCGAGGGCCTGAGGTGGAGGAACGCACACAGGTGCCGCAGGAGCCTGCGGACGGGCCGCCACCCACAGAGCCGTCGCCGGCCGGTCCGGATGGCGCGCTGCTCAGGGTTATCGGGCTCAAGAAGCACTTCCCGATCCTCGGCGGGCTCTTCCGTCGCCAGATCGCGACCGTGTATGCGGTCGACGGCGTGGACTTCGATGTCCAGCCCGGCGAGACGTTTGCCCTCGTCGGGGAATCGGGCTGCGGGAAGACGACCCTCGGCCGATCGCTCCTGCGCCTCACCGAGCCGACGGCCGGGCAGGTGATCTTTGGGGGCCAGGACGTCACCGCCCTGTCGCAGGACGAGCTCCGGCCGCTCCGCCGCAAGATGCAGATCATCTTCCAGGATCCGTTCGGATCGCTGAACCCGCGGATGCCGGTCAGCGACATCATTGGCGAAGGCCTGTTCGCCCAGGGCGTACGCGACCGGCGAGTCCGGGACAAGAAAGTCGAGGACGCGCTCGAGGTCGTCGGGCTCCGTCGGGACTACACACGACGCTATCCGCATGAGTTCAGCGGCGGTCAACGGCAGCGGATCGGCATCGCTCGCGCGCTCGCGCTCGAGCCCGAGTTCATCGTCTGCGACGAGCCTGTGTCTGCCCTCGACGTCTCCATCCAGAGCCAGGTCCTGAACCTGCTGGTCGACCTCCGCCGGGACTTCAAGCTCACGTACCTGTTCATCAGTCACAACCTGTCGGTCGTCCAGTACCTCGCGGATCGGGTCGGGGTGATGTACCTCGGGCGGATCGTCGAGATCGGGACAGTGGAGCAGCTCTACCAGAACGCCCGCCACCCCTACACGGTGGCGCTGCTGTCGGCGATCCCCGACGCGGATCCCCGCCGCCGCAAGAAGCGGCTGGTCCTGAAAGGCGACGTGCCCTCGCCGGCTGCACCGCCATCGGGTTGCCATTTCCACACCCGCTGCTGGCTCCGTGAAAAGCTCGGCAACCCCGAGCGGTGCTCGACCGAGGAGCCGCAGCTGCGCGTCCTCGAGAGCGGTCACCAGACCGCCTGTCATTTCGCCGAGGACGTCAGCGATCGGACGGTCGAGCAGGTTGCCGCCACCCAGGATGTGATCGAGACCGCCGTGGCGGATCCCGCATGACCGATGCCGGAAGGCGAGAGACCGGGGAGTTCGGGAAGTTACACAGCGGCTAGGTGGCGCGCTAGTATTCGCGCCGACCGTCCCGACCCTCACGGCGGACCGCGTATCGCGTGGTCGTCCAGCGGGTCGAGCATGGACAAGTAGGAGGAGGATTCATGGTGCGTCTACGAATCGGGGCGCTAGCCGCCGCGACCGCGATCCTGTTCGCGGCCTGCGGTGGGGCAGCGTCCCCGTCGCCATCGGCCAGCAGTCCGGGGGCCAGCGCGTCGGCTTCCGGCAGCGCCAGCGCGGAGCCGTCGGCCTCGGCGAGCGCGGCAATGAAGGAAGGCGGCTCGATCGTCGTCGGGCTCCCGGGCGACATGGTCCTCGCGGATCCGTCGCTCGTCAGTGACAGCAACTCGTCGTCCATCCAGCTGAACGTCATCGAGGGCCTCCTCGGCGTCAAGGCCGGGACCCTCGCCGACATCGAGCCGGTGCTCGCCGAGAGCGTTCCGACGCCGAGCGCGGACGGCTTGACCTACACGTTCAAGCTCCGGACCGGCATCAAGTTCCACGACGGGACGGACTTCAACGCCGACGCCGTCGTCTACAACTACGAGCGCCAGAAGAACGCCCCGGCGGCGCTTCGCGACGCTTATAACTACTACTTCGGCGCCGTCTTCGGCTGGGCCGAGAAGTCGAACCTCGTGTCGGTCAAGGCGATCGACGCCACGACCGTCGAATTCAAGCTCAAGACGCCCCAGTCGAACTTCCTCATCGCCCAGGCGCCCCTCCCGCAGTTCGGGATCCAGAGCCCGACGGCCCTGAAGGCCGGCGACGCGGACAACGCGGATCCGAGCAAGAGCCCGTATGCACAGGGCCAGGGCAACGGCATGGTCGGGACTGGGCCCTTCAAGTTCAAGGAATGGGTTCCGAACGATCACACGACGATCGTGAAGAACGCCGACTACTGGAACAAAGAGCGGGTCCCGCACCTCGACGAGGTGATCTTCAAGCCGTACGCCGACCAGGCGGCCGAGCTCAACGCGCTCGAGGCGGGCGACATCGATTTCGCCCAGACGATCGCTCCGAACGACATCGCATCGCTCAGCTCGAACGCCGATTTCCAGGTCGTCGATCGCGGCGAGTCCTGCAACTACGGTGGCCTGCAGTTCAACCAGACCCACAAGCCGCTGGACAACCCGCACATCCGCAAGGCCATCGCGTACGCGGTGAACAAGCAGAGCTACATCGACACGTTCTATGCGGGGCTTGCAGAGCCGGCCGACAACTGGATGCCGCCTGCAACCACGTACTACAAGGCCCTCGGCCTGCCGACCTACGACGTGCAGAAGGCCAAGGAAGAGGTCACCGCATCCGGGTTGTCGGGCGCTGCCCTGACGCTCGAGTTCTGGTATCCGTCCGATGTCGCCCGACCGTACATGCCTGACCCGAAGGGCCTGGCAGAGGCGATCGCCAGCGACCTCGAGGCGGTCGGGTTCACGGTCAACTTCAAGACCGCCGGCTGGCGGACGGGCTACCTGGCCGACGAGGCCGTCGGGAAGTACCCGATGTGGCTCCTCGGCTGGACCTGTGACTGGCCGGGACCGGACAACTTCCTCGTCACCGCGTTCTTCCACTTCGACGGGGACAAGCCCGGACCCGAGTTCGCGTACGGTCCTCCGGCGCTGAAGGCAGCCTTCGACAAGGGCCTGTCGGCAGCCTCGGATGCGGACGCGAAGACGGCCTGGGATGCGGCGCAGGACATCCTCGCCGCGGATCTCCCGACCGTTCCGCTCGTCCATTCGAAGCCGCCGGCGGCGGCGAGCGCCGACATCAAGGGCTTCCTCGGTGCCGGTAACCTCAATGAGCCGTTCTATCCGGTCTGGCTCGACCGCTAGTCAAGTGCCTCGCCGCCCTACGGGCGGCGTCGGCGGTGCGCTACAGTCCCCCTGGGGCCTTCAGGCCCCGGGGGGATTCCTCCATCCGGGAGAGGCCACGACCCACCCGTGCTGAAGTACGTCGTCCGCAGGCTGCTCGCGGCGATCCCCGTCTTGTTCGGCCTGTCCATCGTGGTCTTCGCGTTCGTCCACCTGCTGCCCGGGGACCCGGTTGCGGCGCTGCTCGGCCAGCACGCGACGCCTGAGCTTCGCGAGGAGATCAGGATCCAGATGGGGCTCGACAAGCCCCTCTACGAGCAGTACTTCATCTATCTCAACCAGCTCGCCCACGGCGACCTCGGCAAGAGCGTCATCAACAACCGCCCGGTCATCGAGGAACTCGGCCGGCGGTTCCCGGCGACCGTCGAACTGACAGCGGCGGCGCTGTTGTTCGCCATCGGGCTGGGCATTCCGCTCGGCAGGCTCGCCGCCCGGTTCCCGCAGCGCTGGCCGGATGCCGTCGTAACCGTGATCTCTCTGCTGGGCATCTCGATCCCGATCTTCGTCCTCGGCTATACACTCCAGTTCTTCTTCGCGGCCAGCCTCCAGTGGCTGCCGGCCACGGGCCGGATCAACCCGCGGCTCGGACTCGACGTCGTCACGAACCTGATGCTCGTCGATACGCTGCTCGCCGGCAAACTCGAGTGGTTCGCCGATGCCCTCCTGCATCTGATCCTGCCGGCGATCGCCCTCGGCTCGATTCCGCTCGCGATCATCACCCGGATCACGCGGGCGGCCGTCCTCGACGTTTCGAACGAGGACTACGTGCGGACGGCCCGGGCCAAGGGCCTGGCCGAGCGGCGGGTCGATAGCCGGCACATCATGCGCAACGCCTGGCTGCCGGTCGTGACGGTCATCGGTCTGCAGGTGGGCGGACTGCTCGCCGGCGCGGTCATCACCGAGACGGTCTTCTCGTGGAATGGCGTGGGGAGCTACATCGTCAACGCGATCCAGGATCACGACTATCTCGTGGTCCAGTCGACGATCCTCATCTTCGCCCTGATCTTCCTGGTCGTGAATCTGGGCGTCGACATCGCCTACGCCTTCCTCAACCCCCGGATCCGGTACACCTGAGATGACCACTCCGGCCACGACCGTCGGCACCGTTGCCGCTCCGCGCGCGAGCCGCGGCCTGTGGGGCGATGCCCTTCGCCGGCTCCTCCGCAATCGGCCGGCGCTCTTTGGCCTCGCGATCATCCTGCTCTTCGTCGTCCTGGCGATCCTCGCCCCGGTGATCGCGCCGTACGACCCGCTCGATCGCGACCCAGGCCAGGTCTTCAAGCCGCCGAGCGCCGCCCACATCATGGGGACCGACAAGCAGACCCACGACATGTTCAGCAGGATCCTGTTCGGCGCCCAGATCAGCCTGTTCGTGGGGGTCGTGTCGGTCGTGATGGGCCTCGCGATGGGCGGCACGATCGGGGCGGTCGCCGGGGCGTTCGGGGGGCGGGTCGATTCGGTCCTCATGCGGATCGTCGACGTCCTGCTGGCGATCCCGGGCATCCTGCTCGCGATCGGGATCGTCGTCTGGCTGGACCGCGGGCTGCTCCAGATCATGTTCGCCGTCGCCGCGACGAATGCCCCGATCTTCGCCCGGATCCTGCGCGGCAGCATGCTGGCCCTCCGCGAATCGGACTACGTGACGGCCGCCCGCTCGATCGGGGCTCCGACCGGCCGGATCCTCCTGCGCCACATGCTGCCGAACGCGCTGACCCCGATCATCGTCGCGAGCACGCTCGCGCTGGCGACGGCGATCATCGATGTCGCGGGTCTCGGGTTCCTCGGTCTCGGCCCGGCTGATCCGCGGACGGCCGAATGGGGGACGATGCTGACGGGCGCGTCGAGCTACTACCGCCAGGCGCCGTGGATCATCTTCTTCACCGGCGCCGCCATCTCGCTGAGCGCGATCGGGTTCAACCTCCTCGGCGACGGCCTCCGTGAGTCGCTCGACCCGCGGTTGAAGCGCTGATGGCCCTCCTGTCGGTCGACGACCTTGTCGTTCGGTTTCGCACGCACGAGGGAACGATCTACGCGGTGAACGGCGTGACGTTCGACGTTGAGCCCGGCGAGCGGCTCGGCCTCGTCGGCGAGTCCGGCTGCGGTAAGAGCGTCACGAATCTCGCGGTCATGCGGCTGCTGCCGAAGCCTGCCGGAAGGATCGAGCGTGGCTCGGTCGTCTTCGACGGGCTCGATCTCGCGACGCTGCCCGAGAGCGACATGCGCGACATCCGCGGCCGCGACATCGCGATGATCTTCCAGGACCCGATGACCAGCCTCAACCCGGTCCTCCGGATCGAGGAGCAGATGGTCGAAACGATCCGGGCCCATCGCAAGATGAGCGTCCAGGACGCCCGCAAGCGGGCCGCCGAGCTGCTCGGAATGGTCGGCATCCCGCGGCCGGAGAGCCGGCTGCGTGACTACCCGCACCAGTTCTCGGGCGGGATGCGCCAGCGCGTGATGATCGCGATGGCGCTGGCGCTCGACCCGAAGCTGATGATCGCCGACGAGCCGACGACGGCCCTTGACGTGACGATCCAGGCCCAGGTGCTCGAGCTGCTGCGCCATCTGACGACCGACTCCGGCACCGCGCTCATCCTCATCACCCATGACCTCGGCGTCGTCGCCGGCATGACCCAGCGGATCAACGTCATGTACGCGGGTTACATCGTCGAGACGGCGACGACCGAGGAGCTCTTCGCCACGCCGTCGCATCCCTACACCGTCGGCCTGCTCCATTCGATTCCGCGGCTCGATGAGGTCCGGCCGGAAGAGCTCGTCCCGATCGAGGGCACGCCGCCCGACCAGCGCCGGGAGCCCGTCGGCTGCCCGTTCGCGCCGCGCTGTGCCTGGCGGCTGCCGGTCTGCTGGACCGACAACCCCGAGCTCATCCCGCTCGAGGCCGGCGTCACCGTGAAGACCTCCGGCCCGGAGGCGACCCATCGCGTCGCCTGCCACAATCGGCCGACCGCGGCTGAGGCGGAAGCCGGCCGACCGCTGCGCGAGGGTTTCGTCCCGGCGCCGCCGCCGGGCTCGGTCATCGAGGAGCTCCAGCCGACCGAGGAGGTCGTGGCATGACGATGCCGGCCGGCGGAGCGCCCGTGCCGTCGCAGGCAGCAGCCGGCGAGACGCTCGTCGACGTCCGGGACCTGAAGGTCTGGTTCCCGATCACGTCGGGCATCGTCTTCGAGCGACACATCGGCGACGTGCGGGCTGTCGACGGCGTCAGCTTCAGCCTCGCCCGGGGCGAAACGCTGGGGCTCGTCGGGGAGTCCGGCTGCGGCAAGAGCACGACGGGGCGGGCAATGATCCGCCTGCTGGAGCCGACTGAGGGTTCGATCACGTTCGACGGGATCGACATCGCGAGTCTCAGCAAGAGCGAGCTGCGCAAGACGCGGCGCCGCATGCAGATGATCTTCCAGGACCCGTATTCGAGCCTGAATCCGCGAATGACGGCAGGCGGGATCATCGGCGAGCCGCTCGACATTCACGACATCGGCAGCAAGCAGGAGCGCCACGTGCGGGTCCGCGAGCTGCTCTCGACGGTCGGGCTCAACCCGGACTTTGCCGAGCGCTACCCGCACGAGTTCTCCGGCGGCCAGCGGCAGCGGATCGGCGTCGCCCGATCGCTGGCCGTGAACCCTGACCTCATCGTCGCCGACGAGCCGATCAGCGCCCTCGACGTCTCGATCCAGGCCCAGATCATCAACCTCCTCGAGCGGCTCCAGGGCGAATTCGGGCTCACGTACCTGTTCATCGCCCACGACCTGTCGGTCGTCCGCCACATCAGCGATCGGATCGCGGTGATGTACCTCGGGCGGATCGTCGAGGTCGCGAGCTCGCGCGATCTCAATCGGTTCCCGTTCCATCCCTACACCGTCGCGCTGCTCTCGGCGATCCCGATCCCGGACCCGGTCGTCGAGTCGCGACGCCGGCGGATCATCCTCCGCGGCGACGTTCCCTCGCCGGTTGCCCCGCCGTCCGGCTGCCGCTTCCACACGCGGTGCTGGCTCCGCGACCGCCTTGGCAATCCCGAGGAGTGCGTGACGGACGACCCGGCGCTCAGGGTGATCGCCACCGGCCACGAGGTCGCCTGCCACTTCGCTGAGAAGGTCGACGGCTCGGCCGAGCAGTTGCAGGCGACGGGCCGCGCCTCGGCGAGCGCCCCGGCGGCACCCGGGACCGCGCCCGCCTCGGTCGTGGCCGACGAGCGTCCGTCCGAGGCCCCGACGGCGCTCGGCGAGGCGCTGCCGGACGTCCCGACAGAGGTGGACCAGACGCCGACCTGAGGGTGCGCATCGGGCGTCTCGCGCGGTGCCCGGCCCGGCCTCTGCCGCTATGCTCCGCTCGTGAAGCCACTCCGGATCGCCCTCGCCCAGATCGCACCGCGGCTCGGCTTGTTCGACGAGAACCTGGCCCTGCACCACGAGCTCATCCGCGAGGCACGGGACAAGGGCGCCGGCCTCGTCGTCTTTCCCGAGCTCGGTCTGACGGGCTACCTGCTCCAGGATCTCGCGTCAGAGGTCGCGATCCGGCTGGACGACCCCCGACTCGCGACGCTCGCGGCCCTCACCGATGGGCTGTCGGCGGTCGTCTCGTTCGTCGAGGAGTCGGCCGATCATCGGCTGTTCATCGCGGCGGCGCTGCTCGAGGACGGCCAGATCCGGCACGTCCACCGCAAGCTCTTCCTGCCCACGTACGGCCTCTTCGACGAGCGGCGGTTCTTCGCCGCGGGCGATCTCCTGCGGGCGACGCCGTCGCGGCTCGGGGTCGGGATCGGACTCGCGGTCTGCGAGGACTTCTGGCACCTGTCGGTCGCCCAGCTCCTGGCCCTCGACGGGGCCCAGATGCTGATCAACGTCTCGTCATCGCCCGGGCGAGACCTGGCCGCGACGAACGAGGTCGGTCTCGGGACGGCGACCTCCTGGCGCAACCTCATGCGGACGTACGCCCAGCTGACGACGTCGTTCGTCGTCTTCTGCAATCGCGTCGGGATCGACGAATCGATCTCGTTCTGGGGCGGCTCCGAGGTGATCGCGCCGAGCGGCGAAGCGCTGTTCTCGGCGCCGTTCTTCGAGGAGGGCCTGTTCATGGCCGACGTCTCGCTGGCCGATATCCGTCGCGAGCGGGTTGCCCTCCCGTTGCTCCGCGACGAGCGGCCGGAGCTGCACGTGCGCGAGCTGGCGCGGATCGTGGCTGAGCGCGCCGGTCTCGAGTCCGACACGACGGCCGAGGACGGTGCCGAGCCGGGCCTCGACGTGGCACCGGGCGACCCGATCCTGCGCCCAATCGGCTTCCGCCCGGGTGCCCGGCGGTGACCGCCGTGCCGGCAGCAATCGATACGGGCGGGCTGTACGAGCTTCCGACCGAGCTCGCGATCGACACCGCCGTCGCCCGACGCGTCATCGGGCAGTTCATCCGCGGCCAGCTCCGCCAGGCGGGCTTCGAGCGGGCGGTCCTCGGCCTGTCGGGCGGGATCGATTCGGCGCTCGTCGCCTACCTGACCGCCGAGGCGATCGGCGCCGAGAAATTGTTCTGCGTGATGATGCCGTATCGGACCTCATCGCCCGCCTCGCGAGCCGATGCCGAGGAGGTCGTCCGGCGCCTCGGGGCCGCAACTGAGGTCGTGGACATCAGCCCAATGGTCGACTCGTTCTTCGCCGACGATCCCGACGCGACGCCACTTCGCCGCGGCAACCTCATGGCCCGCCAGCGGATGGCGGTCCTCTACGATCGGTCGGTCACCTGGGGCGGGCTGGTCGTCGGGACCGGCAACAAGACCGAGTCGCTCATCGGCTACACGACGCTGTTTGGCGACAACGCCTGCGCGTTCAATCCGATCGGCGATCTTTACAAAAGCCAGGTCCGCCAGATCGCGGCGGCGATGGGGGTGCCGGAGGAGATCATCACGAAGGCCCCCTCGGCCGACCTCTGGCCGGGCCAGACCGACGAGACCGAAGCCGGGTTCTCATATCCGGTCCTCGATCGTCTCCTCTTCTGGCGGGTCGACAAGCGGCGCTCGATCGACGAGATGGTCGAGCTCGGGTTCGAAGCGGCGCTCGTCGAGCGGGTCGACCGGATGATCGCGACATCGGAGTTCAAGCGACAGGTGCCGCCGATCGCGAAGCTGGGACCACGGACCGCGGGCGTCGACTACCTGTATCCGCGACGTCGTCCCGGCTCCAGGCACGGGTGATCCGGCCGACGCCGACCTGCTGCGCCGCCTGGTGAGTGGCGGCCGCCTGTTCATCGTCGCGACGCCGATCGGCAACCTGGGCGACGTGACGCTGCGGGCCCTCGAGGTTCTTCGCGCGGTCCCGCTCATCGCCGCCGAGGACACCCGGGTCACGCGCCGATTGCTCGATCGGCACGGGGTCGAGACGCGCAGCATCAGCTACCACGCCCGCAGCGGCCCGGCGCGAACGACGGAACTCCTGGATTACCTTCGCGGCGGCGAGGATCTCGCCCTCGTGACCGATGCCGGGACCCCGGGCGTCAGCGACCCCGGCGCCGAGCTCGCGGCCGCATGGGCAGCCGAGGGCGGCATGATCGTGCCGCTCCCGGGCGCGTCGGCGGTGCTCGCCGCCATTGCCGCGAGCAGCGTGGCCGGCTCGCGCTGGTCATTCGAGGGGTTCCTGCCGCGGAGTGGCCGGGAGCGACGGGAGCGGATCGCCCGGATTGCCGCAGATGAGCGGGGCACGGTCATCTACGAGGCGCCATCCCGCGTCGCCGCCACGTTGCGGGACCTCGCCGCGGCCTGCGGCCAGGAACGGACGGGGGCGATCTGCCGCGAGCTGACGAAACTCCACGAGGAGGTCGTCCGGGCACCAATCGGGGAGCTCGCGCGACGCGCGGCCGATGGCGAACTGACGCTTCGGGGCGAGTTCGCGATCGTCGTCGGCGAGCAGCTCGGGGGCCCGCCACGCAGCGCGACGACCGACGCCGCGGCGGGCGCGGCGCTGGCGGCCGCCAGGGCCCACGTCGAGGACCTCATCGCGGCTGGGACCTCGCGGGGCGACGCCGCTCGCCGGGTGTCGGCGGCGACCGGAATCCCGCGCCGGCGCCTCTACGGAGCCCCCGAGAATCGCTAGGATTCCGGGGTGACTGCTGCCCACCCGCCGGCTTCCGGCGAGATCCCGATCCTTGGTCCGCTCGGCCCGATCACGAGGATCGCGCTGGTCGGGACAGTCGTCGTCTCGCTCGTCGCGATCGTCCTCGAGTTCGTCCTCCACCTCGATCCATCGCTCGTCTTCATCGTCTCGGCGGCGGCGATCCTCGGACTCGCCTGGGTCGTTGGCCTATCGACCGAGCGGCTCGGTGCGATCAGCGGCCCGCAGGTCGGCGGCATCCTCAACGCCACCTTCGGAAACATCGCCGAGCTGATCATCGCGTTCTTCGCCCTCCAGGCCGGGCTGATTGAAGTCGTCAAGGCGTCGATCACCGGCTCGATCATCGGCAACCTCCTGTTCGTGCTCGGGGCAAGCGTGCTCCTGGGCGGCCTGAAGAACGGAACCCAGCACTTCAACCGGCAGGTCGCGGGCTCGAACGCCGCTCTCCTCGTCCTCGCCGCGATCGGGCTCTTCATTCCCGCGGTGTTCGCGTCGAGTACGGGCCGGCCGACGACCGGCGGCCTCGTCGAGGAGTCCACGCTCGTTGCCCTGCTCCTGATCGTCGGCTACATCGTCTCGCTTCTCTTCCAGTTCACGAACCCGGCCGAGACGCTCGGCGGTCACATGCCGGCGGAGGGCCACGGCGGTCCCGCGTGGACCGGCCACACGGCGGTCTTCGTCCTGCTCGGCGCGGCGGCCCTGCTGGCCGTCCTCTCGGAGATCCTGGTCGGCTCGATTGAGCCGTTCATCGAGAAGTTCGGCCTGTCCGAGTTCTTCGTCGGCGTGATCCTCATCCCGGCGATCGGCAACCTTGCCGAGCACATCGTCGCTGTCCAGCTCGCCTTCAAGAACAAGATGGAGTTCGCGATGGCGGTCAGCTTCGGGTCGAGCCTCCAGGTCGCGCTGTTCGTCGGACCCGTCCTGGTCCTGCTCGGTCTCCTCGTCGGCCAGCCGATGGATCTCGTCTTCCAGCCGCTCGAGGTCGCCGCCGTCGGCGTCGCCGTCGGGATCAGCGCCCTCATCGCCCTCGATGGCGAGTCGAACTGGCTCGAAGGGGCGCTGCTGATACTCGTGTACATCATTCTGGCGGTGTCGTTCTTCGAATTCGTTGGCCCGCGGGTGTAAATTCGGGGACGACAGGCCGAGAGAGGATGCGGCCGCCAGTGTCGCACTCGGCAAAGGCCCGGGACGTGCGCCGGCCACCGGCAATCCGCGAACGACAAACGGCGCGTCCCCGTCGGATCCATCGTCCCGGGATGGTTAACACGAGGTCACGCGCCCGGCAACACTCCGTTGATCGCGGCTGCGCACGGTGGTGCGGCGAACGTTCCCCAATAGATTGGAGGGATCCCGTTGGACTACGCATCCACGCGTCCGACCATGCCCAAGCGACGTCGGGCCACCGCCTCGATCATGGCGTCGGCAGCTCTGCTAGTGGCTGTCGCGCCTGTCTCCGCCGGGCCGTCGCCCACGTCGGTTGGCCCAAGCACCACGATCGCGCCGTACGTCCTGCCGGTGGCCGCGGACGTCCGGATCACCTCGGTCCTGACGGTCGGAGACGGCAGTGCTTCGAACGGCTACAGGATGGTCGGTATCCCGGATGGTCTCGGCTTGACGACGGCCCGCGCTGCTCGGCTCGCCGGGAAGCACAGCGGCAAGCTCGTCCTGTACATGAATCATGAGCTGCGCGACACACAGGGCATCGCCCGTCGCCATGGCCAGGCCGGCGCGTTCGTGTCGCGCCTGGTCATCGATCCGCGAACCCTCGAGGTGACGAGCGGGTCGGACCTGATTGATCCCGGTGTGCGCTTCTGGGACTATCCCAACGGCGACTACGTCACGACCGCCCCCCGGTTCGTGGATCTCGCGCCCAGGATCTGACATTCGGCCGGTTCTGCTCGGGGACCCTTTCGGGTCCGGGCGTCCTGTACAACGAGCACACCCAGCGCGGCTATCGAGGTCAGCTCTACTTCGGGAACGAGGAGGATGGCGATAACGGCCGGACCTTCGCAGTGACCGAAGACGGGCAGGCGACTGCCCTGCCGCGGCTCGGACTGTTCCAGTGGGAAAACACGGTGCCGGCCGACAACCGCAGCGACACAACTCTGGTGATGGGCCAGGAAGACGGGCCTACCGACGGCAGCCAGCCATGGGTCTACGTCGGGACGAAGCAGCGGTTCGGAGACCCGATCACGCGTGCCGGCCTCACAAACGGGCTCAGCTATGTCCTGGACGCGGCCAACCCCGCCGTGACCAACGACGCCCAGTGGCGCGTCGCGTACCCGAAGGGCGTCTCGGCTCCCGTCGGTCTCGTCAACATCCCATGGGTCCAGACCGGCGCGACGCAGAACGCGCAGGCGAAGGCCCAGGGCCTCAGCCTCAACCGGATCGAGGATGGCCACTGGGATCCAGACCACCGCAACGACTTCTACTTCTTGACCACGGAGGGCGGCGCGACCGACGGCACCGGCCTCGATGCCCGGGATGGCGGGGGACTCTGGCGGCTCCGCTTTGCCGACATCGAGCACCCTGCCGCCGGCGCGACCCTGACTCTCCTGCTCGACGGCAGTGAGTCGCTTGGTGCGACCGAGCCGAAGCTCAACAAGCCGGACAACATGGGCATCGACGAGCACGGCAACCTCCTCATCCAGGAGGACCCGGGCAATAACAACCACATCGCTCGCATCGTCGCCTACCGGATCAGCGACGGGGCGCTCGGGGTCGTTGCCCGCTTCGACCCAGCCCTGTTCGGCCCAGGCGCCACGGATGACCCGGCGCGACTTACCACCGACGAGGAGTCGAGCGGGATCGTCGATGCCGAGGAGTTCCTCGGTCGGGGCTCGTTCGTGTTCGACGCGCAGGTCCACACGGCCAAGGGCCTGCCGACCGGCACCGGGCCCGGAACCGTCCAGGAGTTCGTGGAGCGCGGCCAGCTGCTTGTCCTCAAGGTCAAGGACTGGCACGAGGTCTACGGCGACTGACTCCCGCGGTCGCCACGAATAGCCGAAGGCCGGGCGTCCACCGCCCGGCCTTCTACGTGCGCGGGCTGAACTGCCCCGGAATCTGCCCGTTCGGTCACTGGGACGCCGGCGCGCCATGCGATAGTCCCGTCGGGCGAGCCCCATGGTCGACTGGATGCGAGACCGGGACCGCGCCGAACACCGGACTGGAGGCCACCGCCCCGGAATGCCGCGGCAGGCGGGGCCGGCGGTTCGCGGCCCGGCGATCCTCGACGGCGGCCGCCGTGCCCGGCCGTTCTCAGATCGATGCCGACGGAATCTTCGGACCGGGAGCCGAGGGGGCGGTGCGGCGCTTCCAGGCGAGCCAGGGCCTCGACGCCGATGGCATCGTCGGTCCGAAGACACACGCTGCACGCGACGCCATACCAACCGTCCCGCCCACCGGCGCCTGACGCGGAGCGAGCCGGCGGCGGAGAGGGGAAACCGCCGCCGGCCCGGGTGTGGGTAGGCACTTCGGCAGGGGACTGGTCAGGCGGCGACGGTCGCCGCTTCTTCGCTCTCCACGGCATCGTCGGCTGTGAGCGGCTCGCCGGCGGCCGCCACCGCCGCCGAATCCTCGTCGTCGCCATAGGTTGTGGCCTGGCTCGCCAGCGCGTTTGCCGCCGATTCGGCCTCGTAGTCCTTCTTCCGACGTCCGGAGAGCATCTCGACGTGGTTGGCCACGACCTCCGTCTTCCAATGACGTTGCCCCCGGTCGTCATCCCAGCTGCGGGTCTGGAGGCGGCCTTCGACCGCGACCTGCTGGCCCTTGCCGAGGAACTCGCCGCACGTCTGGGCAAGCCGATCCCAGGTCACGATGTTGTGGTACTCGGCCCGTTCCTTGCCCTGGCCGATGTACTCGTTGGTGGCGATGCCGAACTGCGTCACGGCCTTGCCGCTCGACAGGCTGCGCATCTCCGGGTCGCGCGTGAGGCGACCGGTCAGTAGGACCTTGTTCACGGTCCGCGTACTCCTTCTCGGCCGGCCGACGGGGAATCGGGCCGACCCTGCGTTTCTCCGGCGGGATGGACGCGGCGGGGCTGGGGCGGGACGAGGCGGGCATCACGAGGGTTGGGCCGGCCCCGACGGTCGAGGCCCGGGCGGGTCGGCGGACCTGCGAGTGGTCGGCAAACCGTCGGTGCGGCGGTCGGCGAGGCCGGCTGGAGCCTGGCGGGCACGTCAGACGCTAGCAGCTCGCTCTTCACTGCGGCTCTCCCGCGGCTTCACTGCGGATTGCGCCGGACCGGGACCTCGCAACGCTCCTCGTCGGACGGAGCGACACGCGTTCGTTTTGCATGAACGGGCAACGCCGACTGCCCGCCCGGTGCCGTGGTCGCCGCGTAGACTCGCCAGATGGAGCACCTCCATCGCGAGAAGCCGGAGTTCGATCGGGCGCGCGAGCCGGCGCCAGCGCCTCGCACCGGGATCGCGATGGGCGGCTCGACGGTATGGATCGAGCACCTCCGGCCGGCAGGAAACCGGGCGATCACTAGCATCATCATGCGGACGGTCCAGCGCCAGGACGACGAGGCACCCGCCGAAGCCGAGGCAGTCCCGCTCCTCGACGAGGCCCAGGTCGCCGGCGCACGGCGCTACTACACCGCCCAGCCGTGGCTTTACACACCCGCGATCATCACCCAGCTCCGGGAAGCGCTCGGGCTCGACGGAGAGGGAGGCGTCGACGACGCCCTGGTGCTCGCCGTCGCGGAATGGCAGTCGACCGAGGGCGCCGGCGACCCGGCCCTGGCGATCGATGGCAAGGCGGGCCCTCGGACGTTGCCAAGGATCTTCCGGAGCGGCCTCAACGTGGAGGGCGAGGGCGAGGCGTTCGGCGGCGACGTCCAGGCCGAGGTGATCGACGAGTGGGCGACGCTCGCGACAGCCGAGGCCCGCCGCGATCGGCTTGTCGAGCTCGTCAACGAACGCCTCACAGCGGCCGGCGTACCGGAGGTGACGCCTGCCTTCGATCCGAATGCGAACAACGCCGGCAGCTTCGACTTCCCGACCTGGCGGATGCTGATCGGGCGCGGCCGGCTCGGCGCCGATTCGATCAGCGCAGCGGATGCCAAGGACACGGCCGATACGGTCTACCACGAGGCTCGCCATACGGAGCAGTGGTTCCGGATGGCCCAGCTCCGCGCCGCGCAGGGCCTGGGGGCCGCGGCGATCACAACGGAGCTCGGCATCCCGGCGCGGATCGCCACTGAGGCGCGGGCAGCGCCCCTCGAGCGCGGCTCGATGGAAGCGGTCATCGCCCAGGGCTGGTGGGACAGCGTCTACGGCTCGGGCGCGGCGCATCGAGAAGCCACCTTGACGGAGATCGATCGGGCCGCGACCGCGCGGACGCAGGCTCAGACGCGGTTCGACGCGAACCCGACGGCGGCCAACCAGGCGACGCTCGACCGGGCGAGCGTTCGCTTCGACCGGGCGTTCGCGGCGTATCGCAACCTGCCCGAGGAGAACGATGCCTGGGCGACCGGCCCCGCGGCCGCCGCTGGGATCACCAGCGGCAGCCCCGAGGCAGAGCCGGAGCCTGAGGCAGCGCCGGACGCCGAAGGCCTCGGGGGTGAGGCGGGTGCGCCCGCCGGCAGCCCGCCACCAGCAGGCGGTCCGGCACACGGCACGTTCCCGGAGGCAAACCTGCCGGCCGGCAGCCCGTCGTGACGAC
>JBBSCI010000003.1:0-40306 GCA_038250445.1 Candidatus Limnocylindrales bacterium
GCCATCCAGCGCGGTCGAGATCTTGACCTTCGTACCGATCTCCAGACCAGCCCGCTCGAGCACATCGAGGTCCGGATCGCGGAAGATCAGCGAGAACGTGTCGGGCATTGCAAGCCGGTCGACGACGAGGGCGCTCTCGAGCTGGCCTTCGACGTCGTCGGGCATCTCGGCACCGCCGATCTCGATCTTACGCTGCAGGGCGGGGCTGTCGACGGCCATCAATCGGTCTCAGGAGCCGCGGGCCGCGTCGGCCACGCTGGGGATCATCAGGACGGTGCCAGGGGCGAGCCGCAATGGATCGTCGATCCCGTTCAGCTCGGCGATGGCTCGCCAGTAGGTCGCTTGGCCGAGTTCGCCGAAGGCGACCGACTGAAGCGTGTCCCCCTCGACGGTCGTGTGCGTCCGCCGGCTGTTCGTCGAATGCGACGTCGGGTTCGTGCCGTCCGCCTTCTCATGCTGACCCTCGAGCGAGATCCCGACGGTCGCCTGGACGGGCGTCCCATCCTTGCGGAACACGGAGTACTTGACATCGACCTTGGTAAGGAATCCCTTGAAGGTCGAAAGCTGCGGGTTTCCGCCCCACTTGAACTGGATCAGCGGCGCACATGCCTTTTTCTTGTCACTTGAGCTCTTCGTCGGTTTCGTCCAGCTGAGCAACGTCGTGATCTTGGGTGTCACGTCGCCCTTGGCCGATGCGTAGTCGTCGAAGAAGAGCGACATCGACAAGGTCATTGGGGAGGCGCCGCCGTACTGAGGCGTGCCCCCGGGGGTCGCGGGTGTGGTGTTGTTGTTGACCACGGCTGACTGACTGATGCTGTACTCAGTCGGGTTGAACATGCACTCGATCTCGAACGGGCCCTTGTCCGGCTTGTTGGGGCCGACGATCACGAGCTTGGCTTTGTCGGGCTTGATGATCCCGAGGGCCTCGCCGATCGCGCTGGCCGCGGACCCAACAGCATCCATCATCGCGTCCTCAGAACCCGACCGAGCCGGAGACGGTGATCGCGCCGGCGAGCGCCCCACCGAGCGCGCCGAAGCCGATGATCTCCTGGTAGATGACCTCGAGCGTCTCGGTCGCGATCGCGTTGCCCATGAGGTCGAGGGTCGGCCCTGTCCACTTGACGGGGATCACCCCAGCAAGATTCCAGGTCGTGATGTCCTCGGCGGCCGCGTTGAGCGCGGTGATCGCCATGGTCTGCGGGACCACCTTGATGGCAACGCTCTGGAGCCACATCGAGAGCCACTTCGAGTCGGAGTCGACGGGCCTGCTAAGGCGGAGCTTCGTGTACGTGCACGGGCCAACGAGCTGGTGCTCGTAGCCGTTGACGCCGCCCTCGCGATATGGCGTCACCTTGTATTCGAAGCCCAGGCCCTCGATCTTTGTAAAGAGCCCGAGCGGAATGAAGCCGTCGATCGTGCACTTGTAGACGATGCTCAGCGCGGGGTCGCCCATCGATTCTCCTCAGGACTGGTCGAACGTGAGGCCCTTGGCCTCGCGCTCGTAGATGTACTCGTTGCGAAGATGGGTTCGTAGGCGGCCGAAGAGGGACCTCGCGAGCTGGTCGAGCTCATCGTCCGAGTGCTCTGACCCGCCCCTGGTTTCAGGGGCCGGCGGCGGCGTGTTATCGATCCGCTGGACGACCGGTGTTGCGGTAGGACCGAACACCGGACCCTGGACCATCCCGACCGCCAACGGCGAGGTCTGGACGCTGGGCGCGGGGACTTCCGAGACGATGGAGCGGGCGATTGACGGCGTGGCGGTCGCCTCCTGCCACGGGGCGGCTTGGGCGGCCGGTACTGCGGGTCGGACGAGAGTCATTGGGGCAGCTGCGCCTTCGGATCGCCGCGGCGTGCCGGAGGAACCCCACGCAGGGCTCCGGTCTGTTCTGGAAGCAGTTGGAAAATGAAGGGCTCCGGACGCCTGGCGCTGGACCGCCGGACCGGTGTCTCCACCGACGGTCGGCATCGGACGCTCCCAGCCGCCGGCGAGCGTCCAGATCGCGCCGCTCGATGCCTCGGGTGACGCCCCGCCGAACGCTGAGGGAGTCGTCTGTGCGCTCGCAGGTGTCGCGGATGCACCGACTGGGGCCGTGGAGGCGCCGCCGATCGAGGCCTGGCGCTGGACGGCACCGATCGGACCGATCGGCTGGCTGCCGACGAGCGGCCGTCGCTGGGGACGCGGCGCGGGCAATGCCGGGGATTCGGTCGTGACTGTGCGCGCCACCGTAACCGCGAGGCGAGCCGAGGCGCCTGAGCCGGCGCCGGTCGGGATCGAGGCGGGCGCGCTCGACGGCACGGCTGACGTGTTGGCCGGCGATCGCTCCGGGCCATCGGAGGGCGTCGGCGTCGGCCGACCGACGACCGGAAGGACCGGCAGGGTCGGAGTGGGACTCGGAACCGCCGACAGGGACGGGCGGGCTGGCGCGAGATCGGGCCCATCGGATGAGTCCGCGGTGGCAGGCGCCGGCTCCGCCACGGCGGGTCGCTGCCCGCTGATCCGGCGCTGGATCGTCGTTCGCAACGGAACGGCCCCGGCCGTCGGGCTCGTGGCGGTCGGGCTGCCGGGGGCGCTGGTCGACGGATGTGAGCCTGCCGGGTCGCCGACAGTCGGCGTAGTGGCCGCTAGCCGCGCAACCGCGAGCCCGGGAAGGGGACGAGCGTCGGCCAGGACGGCAGTGCTCGGCGCCGTCGGCAGCGGCACGCCGAGGCCGGCACGCCGAGCGGCCGGCGGCGGGGTCACTGTTCCAGCTTCGGTCACCGCGGCGGATTCGGCATGGCGACCGGTCGATGTCACGTCCGGCCGGGGCGACGTCGCCGTGGGCGCAGCCGCCTGGGATGTCTGGACCTGCGTTCGGCGGCCGGCGAGCGGCGCATCGGCGCGACTCGTCGGGCCCGCAGGCAATTCGGCGTGAGTCAACGAATGCGCGGGCGGGCGGGCGGCCGCGTCCGGCTTCACGACGCCGAGCTGGCGGGCCGGTGGCTCGACGGGAACACTGGCCGAGGGTGCCATGGTCTGGGGTGCCGGCGCGGGCGTGGGGGCGTCCGCGGCGGCGGTCGGGGCAGGCGACTCGGACATGGCCTCGACGGTCGCCCCATCGGGCCGGCGCTGGACCGGCGGAGGCACGAGCGCAGCGTTCGAGGTCAGCGACGCAACGGTGTGGACCGGGGCTCCAACGAGCCCCGCCGGAGCGACCCGCGTCACGTCGTGGCCGAGTGGCTCGACGATCGGCGGCAGGGGATGGACGCCCGGCACGGCCTCGAAGAACGTCTCCGACGAGGCGACGAGCGGGGCCGCTCCGACCGCCCGCTGGATCGGCGGCAGCGTCGCCCAGGCGCCCGTCGACGCGGGGGGTGACGGGGCCGCGGCGGGCACGGGTGCCCCCGACTCAGGTTTCGTGTCGGCCGGCGCCGCCGTCGAGCGGCCGAACGGCCACGGCAGGCGCACCTTCACGTCTCCTCAGAAATCCGCTTGTTGATCCGGCCGATCTCTTCGACGAATCGGAGCCGGAGTGGATGCTCGAGGTCGAGGATCGAGTCCATCGGCCAGTGGAAGTGATAGGCGACGTACGCAACTTCTTCGAAGAGACGGTCCGTCGCGTACGTCACGATTCCCCCAGGCGCTGCTCACCCGCCACATCCACCGTGAACCCGTGGTTGCAGGCCGGACAGGTCACGGACGCCTGGGTGTGGCCCTCCTGGTTGATCCGGCGATAGAGGTCCTGGAGGAAGGCGAGGTCGGAGGCGAACAGGCCCTCGATGACGCCGGTGTGGACCTGGCCGAGCGCACCCAGACGGGTGACGACGCGGGACAGGAGCAGGACCGTGAGGTACGCCTCGTTTTCCCGAACTCGAGGATCCCGCTGGGGGATGATCTCGTCGCGCGCGGTCGCAAGCCGCATGACACCGTCTCGATGGACCACTCCGGTGCCATCGACATAGCCGCGCGGGAGGACGAATGCGTACTCCGTGTGGAGCGCTTCCGCGCCCCCCGCGCTGCTGAACTCGAGGGCCTCCGGACGAGTCGCGAGGGTCATGGTCCGCTCAGCCCTTGACCAGCGTCTCGCACGACAGCGTGGCTTCTTCGATCTGCACGCCGCTGGCGGTCGCGCCGCCCTCGGACAGGCTGATCTTCGAGACCATCGCGTTCGTGAAGTTGTAGCGGAGAACTTCTTCGCCGACGGTGTTCATGAGGATCGCCGAGCCGTTTCGCCGGTCTGGCGTGCCCTGCATGACGGCGGTGTGCCAGTCCCACAGCTCGGTCGCGCCCGTAAGGCCGCGCTTGAGCGTGATCGTCGGCGTCTTCGGCTTGCCCGGCAATTTCGCGATGTAGATCTTGCCTTGCTCGTTGACGTACGGGTTGTCGACGATCTCGACTTCGCTCGACACGCCGGACACGGACGTGAAGTTCGCGACGACGCCGAGGCCGTCGATGTCGAGCAGTACGTTTCCTTGGAGCAGGGGATCGGTTGTCGGCATGTGGAACTCCCTTCGACCAGGCGGTCAGTCAGTTGTATCGACGGCGACCCAGGTCACTCTTCGACGGTCGCGCCGCCGGAGAACTGAGCGATACGGAAGACGACGAACTCGGCCGGTTTGACCGGCGCGATTCCGATATCGACGATGAGCTGGCCCGCGTCACGCGTCTCCGGCGGGTTGTTCTCCGCATCGCACTTGACGAAGAACGCCTGGTCGGGCGTCGCCCCGAACAACGCACCATCGCGCCAGACGCGAAGCAGGAACGAATTGATCGTTCGCTTGACGCGGCCCCACAGCCGGATGTCATTCGGCTCGAAGACAACCCATTGGGTGCCCTCGAAGACGGACTCCTCGACGAAGTTGAACAGCCGCCGGACGTTGAGGTAGCGCCAGGCCGGATCGCTTGACAGCGTCCGCGCGCCCCATACCCGGATCCCGCGGCCGGGGAATGCCCGGATGCAGTTGATCCCGGACGGGTTGAGCTGGTCGTGCTCGCCCTTGGTCAGGTTGAGCTCGAGCGAGATCGCGCCGCGGATCACCTCGTTGGCCGGCGCCTTGTGGACGCCCCGTGTGTCGTCGTTGCGGGCCCAGATGCCGGCGACATGGCCGCTCGGCGGCACGTGTACGGCCTGGCCGGCGAGCGGATCGAAGACCTTGACCCATGGCCAGTAGAGCGTCGCGTACTTCGAGTCGTAGCCGGCCTTGTCGACCCGCCATTCTTTGATCTGCTGGGCGTTGAGGCCGGGTGGTGCGTCGAGAATCGCGACACGATCACCCATGAGCTCGCAGTGGGCGATCATCGCGAGCTGGACGGCCTGGAGGCCCTCGAGGTCGATGTTGCCCTGCTGATAGACGGCCATGAGGTCGGGGACGCTGAGCATCGTGACCTCGTCGACGGCTTCGAGCCCGGCGAAGCCCGTCCGATCGGCGGAGTTGCCGACGTAGTCGTCCGGGGTGACGCGGACAGGCACGGTCGTCCCGCCGCCGGCGAGGCTGACGCTGCCGGCCGCCGGGACGCGGTCGACGGCGCTCGCGCTGCCGACTTCCTCGAGCTGGATGAGCTTCGACTGCGCCTTGACCTGGGTGACGACGTTGTTCTTGCCCTTGTTGGACGTCAGGTTGTCGAAGGTCTCGACGGGCCGGCCGCCCTGGTTGACGATGATCTTGAACGTGTTCTCGGCGGTCTCCGAGGATGGCGCGACCTCGACGGAGATGTCATTGCCGCCCGGTCCGGCCTCGATCGCCGACACGCGGTAGGTCGGGCTGTCCTTCTCCTTTGAGCTCGTCAGCTGGCCGGTGGCCGTCGGCATCGCGCCGTCGGCGCCGATTCGGACGACGTAGGCCGCGCCTCCGCCATTGAGGAAGTAGCCGTAGACGGCGTGGGCGAGGTACGAGCCCTCGATGAAGTCGCCGAACGTCTGGGTGAACTGGCTCCAGTTCGTAACCAGGGTCGGCGCATTGGCCGGCCCGCGCGCAGCGAGGCCGACGAACGCGGCTACGGCCGTGCCAACGCCCTCGATCGGGCGAGAACCGGCCTCCACCTCCTCGACATAGACGCCCGGTGATAGGTATTGCGGCATGCGGGGCCCCTTCACTGCGGAAGACTTCCGGATATGCCGACGCTCCCACCGCAAGGGTCGCTCCACAAGGCCCGACAGGACACCCGGTCGGGCGGCCGTGTTGCACGAAAGGGCGAGCCGACCTGCCCTGACGGCTGCCCCGCGGCGGCTGGTCGCAGGGCGCCCCCGACCCGACGATCGGTCGGATGATCCACGATGTCGATCAACTCCTGGAGGAGATGGTTCGGCGCGACGCGCTGAACGGGTCAGCGGTCGAGCTCGACTTCGAAGCGCCGACGAAGGATTGGGTGGCCCGCCGCAGCGGGCCGGCCGTCGACCTGTACCTCTACGACATCCGCGAGGACCTGGAGCGGCGGGTGCCCGCCTGGGAGGACGTCAAGGGCGGCGACGGCAAGGTGAAGGACCGCCGCCTGCCGCCACGGCGCTTCCGGCTTGCGTATCTCGTCACGGCCTGGACCCAGCGGCCGGAGGACGAGCACCGCCTCCTATCGGCGCTCCTCTCCTGCTTCATCAGGAACGCGATGCTGAAGCCGGATGAGCTCAGCGGCACCCTCGCCGAGGCTGACCTGCCGATCTACATCGACGTCGCCCAGCCGCCATCGCAGGACCGCTCGCTGGCCGACGTCTGGTCGGCCCTGGGCGGCGAGCTCAAGCCGTCGCTAGATGTCGTCGTGACCGCTCCCATGGTCGTCTCGCGCAGTGCGCCATTCGGGCCTCCGGTCCTGCTCGGGCCGATTCTCGGGCTCGCCTCGACCGACGGGGCGGAGGAGTCCGTCAGCGGCGGCCGATACGACAAGCGCCCGGCCATGCCCCCGGAGCCACTGCCCGAGGAGACCGTCCCGCCAGGCGCCGAGGACAAGCCCGGCGTCAAGCTTCGAGTCCGCGGCCTCCGGACCGGATGAGCGCGACGGCGCCGGCCGGGACCGAGCGGACGGAGCCAACCCCGGCGGAACCGTCCCTCAGCCATCTCTTTGCCCGGCTCGAGATCGTCGAGGCCCGCGTCCGTGCCGCGGTCGAGCGGCGGCGGGCGGACGACCCGGACCCGAACGACCGTTATCGAGGCCTCTACATCTCCGACGCCCAGGTCGACGGTCTGCTCGCCGGTGGAACGGGGCAGTGGGTGCCGGAACCCGTCGGGGAAGAAGCGTCGCGGTCGCTGGTGCGGCTCGAGGACGCGGCGGACGCCGCCGAGGCCGCCGGCGCCGATCTGCGCCTTCGCCGTCTGGCCCGCGCGTTCGCTCTCGACGACTACGACGTCGAACTGCTGCTGATCGCCCTCGCCCCGGATCTCGATCCGAGGTTCGAGCGGCTGTACGGCTATCTCCATGACGACGTCTCGCGTCGCCGAGCAAGCGCCGGCCTCGCGCTCGAGCTGTGCGGTACCGGATCGAGCCCGGGCGCGAGTCGCGGCCGCGTCCGTCTCGGCACGCGGGGCCCGCTCGTCGCCGGCGGCCTCCTGATCGTCGAGGACGCGGACCGTCCGTTCCTGACCCGCTCGCTGCGCGTCCCCGACCGGGTCGCCGCCCACCTGCTCGGGGACGACACCGCGGATGCCGCAGTCCAGCCGCTGCTCGTCGACTCGGTCGCATCCGAAATCGGCGACGTCGAGATGCTCGCCCGGGCGATCGACGCAGCGGTTCCGCTCGTCTACATCCGCGAACGTTCCGGCGCGTCCGGCCACTCGCTCGCTCGCGCCGCGCTTGCCCGTCTCGGGCGACCGGCGGTCGAGCTCGATCTCGGCCGACTCGGGCCGTCCGACGATCCCAGGGCGATCGCCGAGGCATCGTCGCGCGAGGCAGGTCTCCTGGGCGCGGGCCTCATCGTCGGCCCGATCGAGGTCCTCGTCGAGCGTGGCGCCGGGGCGGTTCGAGCCTTCGCCGAATCACGGCCCGGTACGGTGCTCGTCGGAAACCGGGCGTGGGACCCGAACTGGTCGCTCGAGCCGCCCCTCCTCCTCGACGCTCCCGTCGCGACCGTCGGCCAGCGCCACGAGCTGTGGCTTGCCTCACTGGGGGAGGGACCGGAGGTCGGGTTCGATCCGGCGATCGTTACCGTCGCTTTCCGCCTGGCGCCCGAACAGATCAAGCGGGCGGCCCAGGCTGCCCATCGGGCCTCGATCGCGGCCCGGCGGCAGATGACGGTCGAGGACATCTCCGCCGGAGCCCGCGCCCAGAACGCGGCGGGCCTCGAGCGCCTCGCCCGGCGGATCGAGCCCGTCGTGGGTTGGGCGGATCTCGTTCTGCCGCCGGTCGTCGAGGGCCAGCTAAGGGAGCTGACGGCCCGTGCCCGCCACCGCGAGAAGGTGGTCGGCGAGTGGGGGATGGGCCACCGCAGCCCGCGAGCCCTCGGCATCACAGGCCTGTTCGCCGGCGACTCCGGCACCGGCAAGACGATGTCCGCCGAGGTCGTCGCCCGCGACCTCGACTTCGACCTGTACGTGATCGACCTCTCGACGGTCGTCGACAAGTACATCGGCGAGACCGAGAAGAACCTCGATCGGATCTTCACCGAGGCGGACCGGGTCAACGGCGTCCTGCTGTTCGACGAGGCCGACGCCCTGTTCGGCAAGCGGTCGGAGGTCAAGGACGCCCGCGACCGGTATGCCAACGTGGAGGTGGCGTATCTCCTCCAGCGCATGGAGTCGTTCGACGGCGTCGCGATCCTCACGACCAACCTCCGGACGAACGTCGACGACGCGTTCACGCGCCGGCTCGACGCGATCGTCGACTTCCCGATGCCCGAGGAGGACGATCGCAGGCGCCTGTGGGAGGCGAACCTGCCGCCGTCGGTGCCGCGCGAGGACGGGATCGATCTCGAGTTCCTCGCCCGTCGGTTCAAGGTCTCCGGCGGCAACATCCGCAACATCTGTGTCACGGCGGCCTACCTGGCGGCGGCGGACGGTCGCCTGGTCTCCATGCCGGACCTGATCCGGGCGACGGAGCGGGAGTATCGGAAGCTCGGTCGCCTGACGGTCGAGGCCGAGTTCGGCGAGTACTTCGACCTCGTCGCGAGCTGAGCGGGCCGCCACCGGGTCGGCCGAGGGGTGCCCAATTGGGCAGAACTGGCCGCCGACGGCCCCCGCGGTATTGCTCTCAGCGCCTCGCTCGCGGATGCTGCACACGTACCAGGGAAGGACGTCTGATGCACGACTTCGAACTCGATATCGCCAACCGCCCGTCACGCCCGGCACCCGATCTGGCCGAGGCTGATCGCGCCGCCGGATCCGCACCGGCCGCCGGCCTGCGGGCACAGCACCACGACGCGGCCTCGCTCATGCATCGCCAGCGCACCGCCGGCACCGCCGGCCTCGTCCAGCTGCTGGCGGAGGATGAGACTGCCGACACCTCGCCCGTCCACGACGTCGTCGGCAAGGGCGGTGGGACGCCCCTCGACGAGGGGACGCGGGCCTCGATGGAGAGCCGCTTCGGCCAGGGCTTCGGCGACGTCCGCGTCCACACGGACGGCCAGGCGTCCCAGTCGGCTGAGTCGGTCGGCGCGAACGCCTACACGGTCGGCTCCGACATCGTCTTCCGCTCCGGCCAATTCGACACATCGTCCGCGACCGGCCAGCGGACGCTCGCCCATGAGCTGACCCACGTCGTCCAGCAGCGGAGCGGTCCGGTCGACGGCACCGACGCCCCCGGCGCCATCAAGCTGAGCGATCCGTCGGACCGATTCGAGCAGGCTGCCGACCAGACGGCCTCAGCCGTCATGTCGATGCCCGCGACCGCGCCGAGCGCGGCGCCCTCCGACGCCAGCGCCCAGCGCGAGCTCGAGGACGACGACGCCGTCCAGATGCTGGTCCAGCGTCAGGACACCGAAGGCGAGGAGGAAGAGGAAGAGCCGCTCGGCTGACCTGGGACCCGGCGCACCCGATGTTCGCCCCGCTTGAGTTCAGATCGCCGGCGCCGGTTCAGGTTCCGGCTCGGCAGCGCCCGGCCGATCGGTCGCAGCCCAACGGCGTTGGCGGCCCGCTTGCGACCGTGGCGTCCCTGCCCGAACGGTCACGCCAGGCGTGGCTCATGGCCAGCGGCCCCGTTCTCCAGCGGAGCGTCGGCAATCGGGCGATGACGGAGCTGGTCGATGGGCTCCGCGGGCCGGTGGCGCTGTCGCCATCGGTGGGCCGCCCGGCAACAGTCCAGCGCTGCGGCGATGCGGACCCTGCAACCTGCCCGTGCCATGACACCGATGACGCTCACGGGGGAGATGCCCCCGTCGTCGCGCGAGCCGTCACGACGCCTTCGACCGCGACCGTCCAGCGCGCGCTCTCCGCCGACCAAGCTCAGTCCATCGCCCGCAAGCTCGAGGACGCCATGTCCGGCTGGGGCACGGACGAGGATGCGATCTACTCGGCCGTATCGGGGCGAAGCGCGAACGACATGCGCGACGTCAAGGCGGCGTACACGAGCCTGTTCCACAAGAATCTCGACGCCGAGCTCCGCGACGAGCTGAACGACTCGGAGCTGGCGCGGGTGAGCGAGATGATGTCGCCCGTCGCCGACGAGTCGGCGCTCTCGACGGTCGACGCAGAGGCGCTCAACGTCGACCGCGCGAAAGTGATCGCCGACCGATTGCACAAGGCGATGGATCGGTGGGGGACCGACGAAGACTCGATCTTCGCCGCTCTGTCGGGCCGGAGCCACGAGGAGATCGGCGAGATCAAGCGTCAGTACCTCGAACTGACCGGGCACTATCTCGAGGCCGACCTGAACGACGAGCTGAGTGGCTCGGACCTTCGCCGCGCCATGAATCTCATCGACGTCGTCGGCGAGTTCGAGAAGACGGGTTTCTCCGAATGCACGCCGGAGATCAGGGTGAAGATCCGCGAGCTCGTCCCGATCGCCAGAACCCACGTCCAGTCCGCAATGCGCAGCCTCCAGCCCGGCTGGAAGGCGATGGACCCAGCGGCCAAGGCGACGTTCCGCCGCTACTTCGATCCGGGCGACAGCGGTCAGATCGACGATCAATTCGTCCGCCTCGTCCTGGTCAACTTCGCCAGGCTCAATCGGTACATGGACGAAGGCCTCGACTTCGACTGCAACCTCTCGAGCGGCTCGCTCTGCGGTGACGGCCACAAGTGGTGCGGCGATGGGGCCGGCAACGGCCGTCTGTACTGGACGTGCTTCGGTGATCTTCACGTCTGCGCGAACTCGGGCTGGCTCGCTGAGAACGACACGCGGCGCTGGAGCGACATCATTCACGAGTCGACCCACAACGCGCTTCACACGACCGATCGGGCCTATTGCGACACGGAGAACTGGCCGAACCTGACGCCATACGGCACGGGCGCGATGTCGTACCTCGATGAGATTCCGGTCGTGGGCAAGCTCTTCAGCCTCGCCGGTGGTGGCGGCGACACGCTCAACAACCCCGACTCGTACTCCCACTACGCCGAGAACAGCTGAGGCAAAGGGCCCACGGGGCCGACCCGGGCCGCTCCGGCCGCCTCGTCTGAACGCTGGGCGTTCCTAACGGCGAACGGGCCGCCGATCCCTCCCCATTCAGCCCCGTCGTTCGCCCGTTTGAACGCTGGGCGATCCAAACGGCAATCGGGAGCCCGACTTGGGCCCGAATCGGGTCAATTTCGCCACGCCGTCCGCCCGTATGAACGCTGGGCGTTCAAAGGTCGGGCGCGCCGGCGCCGCGCGCAAAACCCCTAGATCAGCCCCTCGCGGATCGCGTAGGCGACGGCATGGGCCCTGTTGCGGAGCTCGAGGCGCGACGTCACGTCGTGGATGATGTTCTTGACCGTCCGCTCTGAATAGAAGAGCTGGCGCCCCACCTCGGCCGTGTCGTGGCCCTGGGCGAGCAACCGGAGAACGGACGTCTCGCGTTCGGTCAGCCCGGAGAACGTCAGACCCCGCGGCGTCAGCACCTGCCGTTGGAGCTGGCCGACCTGGCGGAGGAGCCGGCCAAGCAGGTCGGGTGAGAGCGTGCCTTCGCCGGCCGCTGCGGATCGAATGGCCGCAGCCATGTTGCCGGCCGTCGCCTCGCTCCGCCGGATGACGCCCGAGACGCCGGCTTCGACCGCTGCGAGGAGGTCCCGGTCGTCGACCCGCGCGACCAGCAGCACGACCCGACTGATGCCGCGGCCGCGCAGCGCGCGCAGGTCACCGGCGACGTCGTCGTTCATCCCGTCGGCCACAACGAGCGCGATCGAGCCCGGAGGCGGGTCGTCGACCGACGCGATCGAGAACCCGTTGACACGCCTGAGCTGGCTGATGATGCCGGCGCGTGACAGCGGATCTGCCGCGCATACCACGACCGGGATCTGTTCCTTGAACGGGATTGCCTCGGCGACCATCGACGCCCCTCCTCGTATGGCCGGAGGCAGGTGACGTGTCGCCTCTGGCAGCGGAGCGGACCGTAGCGGCTCGCCCTTTCCGTCCGCTCAACGTGCGCTCAACGAGCGCCAATCCGGGCATCGCGGTTGCCCGTCTGGGTATTTCGGATCGCCCCTGCAGACGCGATCAGATGTGTTCGCGGCGGTTCGAGGCCGCTACACTCGCCTGAATGGGTGCCTCCGTCACGCTAACCGCCCCATCCATCGGCGTCGTGCCCGGCGGCGAAGCGACACTCGAGCTTCGCCTCAGGAACACCGGCACGGTCGTCGACGAGTTCTCCTTCAGCATCCTTGGCGACGCGGCCGGCTGGGCCTCCGTCGAACCGCCGACGATCTCGCTCTTCCCAGGCGCCGAGGAGACGGCACGGATCACCTTCCGGCCGCCGCGCAGCCCGCAGGTTCCGGCCGGCCCGATGCCGTTCGGGCTGCACGCGCGATCGAAGGAGGACGCCGCCGGTTCGACGGTCGAGGAGGGCGTCGTCGACGTCGGCCCGTTCCTCGAACCCTTCGCCGAACTCATCCCGCGAACCTCCCGTGGAAGCCGGTCGGCCGGTCATGACATCGCGGTCGACAACCGCGGCAACATCCGGCTCAACGCGGAAGTCGAGGCCGCGGACGCCGACCGGCTCCTCGGCTTCGACGTCAAGCCGCCGGGCCTGGTCGTCGAGCCGGGCATGGCGGGCTTCGCCAAGGTCCGGGTCAAGCCGACGAAGCTCTTCTGGCGTGGCACTCCGCAAACCCGACCGTTCCAGGTGGTCGTCCGTCCCGAGGGTGGGTCGGCCGTGACGCTCGACGGAGCGCTGCTCCAGGAAGCGATTCTGCCGCCGTGGTTCATGCGCGCGCTGCTCGCCCTGCTGGCCCTTCTGATCCTGCTGATCGTCCTCTGGCTCGGCCTCCTCAAACCGTCCATCGAGTCGGCTGCATCGGATGCGGTCGCGTCACCGCTGGCCGATCTTCGCGACGACGTGAATTCGGCCCTAGACGACGCCGGCCTGCCGACGATGGCCCCGGCAGGCGCCGGCGACGAGAGCCCCAGCCCGGGCCCGAGCGTCACCGCGGCGCCCGGTGAATCGGTGCCGCCGGTCACTCCGTCACCCTCACCAGCGGGACCGCTCATTCCGGGCCTCGGGAACCCGATCGACGGTCGGCTGATCCAGGCCGAGCCGACGTTCACCCCAACCGGAATCCTGTTCGTCACCGACCTCGTGTTCTCGAACCCGAACGGGCGTGAGGGCGCGGTCGTGCTCCTCCGCGACGGCAAGCCCCTGATCGACCTGAAACTCGAGAACTTCCGCGACCTTGACTTCCACTTCGTCACGCCGATCGTCGTCCTCGCCGATCACAACCTCAGCATGTCGCTCACCTGCACCGAGCCGGGTGTCTCGTGCAACCCCGCGATCCTCTACTCCGGGTACCTGCGGCCATAGGCATGGCACGCAGCCTGCGGCTGCGGTCGCTCGCGGGCGCCCTCGGCCTCGCCCTCGTCATGGCCCTGCCGCTGGCCAGTGCCGCGTCGCCCCCGGCTGCGCCCACCGAGGCAGCGAGGTCCGCGCCAGGGCCAGCCGCAGATATCCCGATACGGCCGCCGCGCCAGGAAGCGCCCGCGTTGCTGGCTCCGCCATCGGGCGCGACGACCCTCCTCTCGATGGATCGGACCGGCGGTCCCGCCAATGGCCCGTCCGGGGGACGGCCGGACGCCGCGGCGGTCGGCGCGGGAGACCAGCGGGCCGGCGGACCGACCATCTCGGCGAACGGCCGATATGTCGCGTTTCCGTCTGTCGCGTTCGACCTCGTCGCCGGCGACGCGAACCGGTCGATGGATATCTTCGTCCGGGATCGGCGGGGCGGAACAATGATCCGCCTACCGGTTCCAGGCTTCGCCGCACCGGCCCTTGGCGGTAAGGCCTTCCAGCCGTCAATCGCACCCGACGGCTCTGCGGTCGCCTTCTCCTACACGGCACCACCGTTCGTCGGGACGTTCGTTCCGCCATGTTCGGGGCAGTCGCAGATCGTCCTCTGGACCCGAGCCACGGGAACGTCCAGGTACGTGTCGGCCCTTCCGAACGGCAAGCCCGCGTGCGGTAGCTCGGAGCCGTCCGTGTCCGACAAGGGCGCGTTTGTGGCTTTCACCGCGGTGGACACGACGTTCTCCGATTTCCGCAACGTATTCATCCGCGACACGGCCGCCGCTACGACGCAGCTCGCGTCGATTCCCGCCTCCGGCGTAACCGGCAACAGCAACAGCTTCGATCCGGCCCTGTCTGGTGACGGCCTGGTGCTTGCCTTCGCCTCGGACGCCAGCAACCTGATTGACGCCGACCCGAACAAGCAGCGTGATGTCTTCGTGTTCGATCGGGCGAAAGCGCGCGTCGAACCGATCAGCACCGGTGCGGGAGGCCTGTCGAATGGACCGAGTGAAGATCCGGCGATCTCCGCGAACGGCAACGCCATCGCGTTCGAATCGCGCGGCACGAACCTGATCGCCGACATCACGCCGAGCGCCCAGAACGTCTATGTCCGGGACCGCCAGGCCGGCCGGACGGACCTCGAGTCGGCCGCCAAGGGCGGCGGCGATGCTGGCGGCGACAGCGGCCAGGCGGCAATCAGCGGCGACGGCCAGACCGTCGCGTTCGCTTCTGGCGCGCCGAATCTCGTCGCATCTGCCGCCAACGCGGTCCTCGCCTCCGTCGGGGAGGAAGCTGGCGGCGGCTTCGAGGTCTACGCCCACGACATGACGACTGGCCGGACGATCCGGATCTCCGACGCGCCGAACGGCGCTGCCGGCGGCAGCCAGAGCCTTAGGCCGGCGATCGGCGGCAACGCCCGGTTCGTTGCGTTCGAGTCGACGTCGGCGACGCTCGTGTCCGGCGACACGAACAAGGCCCGCGACGTGTTCCTGCGCGACCTGCCGCCTGCGGCGGCGCTGGCTCCTGCCCTCGACTTCGGGACCCGGGCGATCGGCGTCCCCGGCGCACCGCTGGCCGCGATCCTCACGAACAACGGCTGGGGCGGACTGACCGCCGGCGCAGCCAGCAAGAGTGGGGCGGCTGCAGCTGACTTCGAGGTCGTGCTCAATTCCTGCCTGGCCCGGACCCTCCACTGGTTGGAGTCCTGCCCGGTCACGGTTGTGTTCACGCCGACGCACCGCGGCAGTCGCGCCGCGGTCCTGACGGTCGCCCACAACGCCCCTGGGTCGCCGGCGACCGTGGCTCTGCGAGGCGGCGGATCACGCGCGGAGCTGAAGCTCAATCCGCCGATCGGTCGGCCCGGGATCGTTATCATCGCGACCGGCTCCGGCTTCCCGGCCAACACCGAGGTGGCGCTCAAGTGGAGTCGCGGCGTCACCGAGAAGCCGCTGACGGTCACGACCGACCCGGCGGGCGCCTTTCGCGTCCAGGTCCTCGTCTTCCACAACGACATCATCGGCGCGCGGGACCTCGTCTCGAGCCCGGTTGGGAGCATCGTGTTCCCGCCCTTCGCGGCGCCGTTCCTGGTCGTCGAGGCCAGCAGCACGCCGCCGCGCTTCATCGACCGATCGGCCTACGACGACCGGCCGACGCTCGTCATGCGGCGCTGACGACCGTGCCCGAGGGGACCGTGATCTGTCGCCGCTGCGGCGTGTCGAACCCCGCCGGCGACCAGTTCTGTGGCTCGTGCGGGGCGTTCCTCGAATGGGAGGGCGACCCGTCCGATGCGCATGCGCCTGAACCGGCCGCGCCGTCGGAACCGATAGCCCCGCCACCGACCACGCAACCTGAGCCGTTCCCTGCGGCGCAGATCGTGTCCGCACTGCCGCTGCCGGGGATCACCTGTCCTTCCTGCGGCACGATCAACCCGACCCAGAAGGTGTTCTGCCAGTCATGCGGAACGGACCTGCGGGACGCGAAGGGCGGAGGCGCGGCCGGCGGGGCTACGGCGGCAGGTCCGCGATCGACCCGCGCGACGAAGTCGGGCGGGCTGCCGTTCTGGTTGCCGATCGTGATCGTGATCGGCCTCCTGGTGGGTGTCGCGTTCGTCGTCGTGGGAATCGTCATGCGCCCGACCCCCGCGCCTCCCGGAGCGACGACGATTCCCAGCGTGACGTTCACGCCGACTCTGCCGCCCTCGCCCGGGACGAGTCCCGGCGGGTCCGTCTCACCTGGGACGGAGAGTGGCCAATTGACGCTGACGGGTGCGAAGGCCTCGTCGATCGTCGGCAACCGGGCCAAGTTCAAGGCCGACAGGGTGATCGACGGCAACCTTCAGACGTGCTGGCAGGAGGGGGCCAAGGACGAGAAGGGCCAGTGGATCGAGGTGTCATTCGCTCCTTCGCGGCTCGACTATGTCGTCATCTACTCCGGCTATCAGCTGAGTCACGATGCGTATCTCGGCAACGCGCGTCCCGAAAACGTGGTCGTCTCGGTCAATGGCGGCCCGCCCGAGCCTTTTCTGCTCATCGATTCGGAGCAACCGCTGCGGCTCGACGTCGAGGACACGCCCGGCGCCACGACCGTCCGGATCGAGATCGTCTCCTCGTTCGACGCGATCAAGACCTCGTATCCGGGCAGCCCCTTCGACGATCTCTCGATCAGCGAGATCCGGGCCTTCGGGGGGCCCGGCGGATGAGAGGCGTAGTCGAGACGAGGCGAGCGTATCGTCCCGGCGAATCGCGGGCCATCGTGGACCGCTGGACCGAGGGAGCTCCGTGAGCGCGATCGGCGCCTGGCTCGCCAAGTTCTTCGCCGCGACCGGTGGTGCCCCGGTGGCCGGTGCGTTGGTCGTCGCCGGCGTCGTCGTGGGCAGCCTGCTCGGGGCCGGAGCCGGTGGGGTGTTCAATCAGAATGCGCCGATCCCCGGCGCCCTCCAGATCTATCCGTGCCCGAAGGACGGTCCGGCGCTCACCCAGGTCCCGCCCGGCCAGGAGATGCTCGTGACGGGGCGGAGCGCCGACGGCGCCTGGCTGCGGATCCACTTCCCGAGCCCGGGTCGGAACGAGGCGTGGGTGTCCGCAGCCGCGATCCGCCTCGTCAAATCGATCGACACCCTGCCGGTCGCCGACTGTCAGCCGGAGGTAGCCCAGCTGATCCAGGGCTCGCCCGGGGCGACGCTCACGATCGTCGGAAGCTTCGAGCCGACGCCATCGCCAACCCCGTCCCCGACGCCTCCCCCGACGCCCAAGCCGACGCCAAAGCCAACACCGCGCCCGACTCCGCGGCCAACGCCTCGCCCAACGCCTCGGCCGACGCCGGTCGACACGACCCCACCGACGGTCGCAAACCTGACGCCGACTCCGGCAAAGATCACGACGGACCAGGCTTGTGCCATCAAGGAAACGGCTACGGTCGTCACGGTCACGGCGAGTGACCCGGAATCCAGGGTCGCATCAGTCCTCCTCACCTGGACCAACGCAGCGACCGGCAGCTCCGCAGCAAGGGCAATGAAGAAGAACGCCGCTGGGCAGTGGGAGGCCACGATTGACGCCATCAAGGACAAGCTGTCCCCGCCGACGTCGTTCTATTCAATCTCGGCCGTGGCAACGAACTTCGCGAAGCTGAAGTCGAAGCCCGCGGCGGCCAGATTCCTGGTCACATGTCAATGACGACCCTCGCCGGCATCCTCCCCAAGCTCGCCGTCTTCCTCGTCGCGACTCTCGTCGGCGGCATCCTGGCCTTCGGCGTGACCTCCGCGCTCAACCGACCGCGGCTGGCCCCGACCGCCGGCATCGCGCCCGACTACACGCTCACCTCGGCAGGAACGGTCGCCGCCTTCGACCTGATCGACGCCCAGAAGACGGCGACGGCCGTTTCGGGCCTGCCGGCCGCCGACCTGGGCGACGCCTCGGCCGCCCTCATCGACGACGAGCCGCCCGCAGGCACGGCCCCCCTCGGCTTCCCGCGGGTCGATCCGGTCAGCCAGTTCGACGGCGGCGAGTTCGCGGGAGCGAACTGCACGCTGGCCGCGGGCGCGATGCTGGCTCGTCTCGGTTTCGGCATCGTCACGAGCGGATCGATCCTTCGGACGCTCCAGTCGGACCAGGTCGGCGGGACCGACATCCACGACCTGCAGCGCGCCGTCTTCCACGGCTACGGCGTCCAGTTCTCGACGGGATCGTTGACCCCGGGCCATTTGAGGCACCTCCTCGGCGCCGGCTACGGAGCAGTGATCCAGGGCGTGTACGGCCAGATCCCCGAGCAGCTGCGCCTCCAGCCGAGCTTCACCGGCGGCCACGCGATCTATCTCGACGGCTTCTATCCCGGCAACGGCGACATCCCCGCCGCGTACTACGTCATCGACCCGATTGGTCGCGGCAGCTCGTACCGCGGCGGGTGGTGGCCGGCGTCGATCGTCGACGCCTTCGGCCTTGCCTTCGGGGGCGGCAATCGGATCCCGGCGGCGTGGGTCTTCCCGCCGGGCGGCGCACCGCCTCCCATCGTCGTACCGCCGAACGTGCCCCCGCTTCCGCCCGACCCGGGCGACGGATCGTCGGCGAGCCCCGGGTCGTCGTCCGGCCCGAGCCCCAGCGGCGCCGAGGAACCAGGCACGGTTTCGCCGCCGGAGCCGGAACTCCCGGCCACCATCGACCCCGGGACGATCGGCGGGATCGATCTCGTCCCGTTCCTGACGGTCTGCATCGTCAATCCGGCCCTGCCCGAATGCCCGAGCGGCGTCGAGGGCGTCTTCGAGCTGGCTCCACCGATCTTCACGCTGTCGCTCGGACCGGCGATCAACGTCCGATTCGTTGATTCCGACAGACCGAATGTCGCCCTCATCGGATTCACCGTCGCGAGTCCGGCTCCCGTCGATGTGAAGTTCTGGGAGGCCGATGGCACGCCTGCGACGGTCCTTGGGCCGACGTCGATGGCGAGCAGGACCGTGGGCGGCGACCCGATGATCGTGGCCGAGCTGCATGTCGTTGCCGCCACGAAGTATCACTACCAGGTCGTCGCGGGCGATGGGGCGTTTACCTCGGTCAGCCCGGTCGGGACGTTCACGACCGGCTATGGCGTGCAGCTCTTCGAGGCGGCTCTCGCAACGGCGACGAGCCCGGTGCTTACCCTCGAGTCGGCACTGTCACCGTTCCTCCACCAGGCCGATGGAGCGCTCGCGCCTCCGCTCCTCCCGTTGATCGGCGGTGAACGGCCGGCCGCATGCAGCGGCCGCATCCTCGGCTTCGGCACCGAGTCCTACTGCCTCGCGGACATCGGGGCTGTCCAAGCGACGTGCAACACGGTGAACGTGAGCTATGACCTCGAGGGGGTCGGCGGGAGCGGCGTCCTGATCCGTGCCTTCCCGACGATCACCGGAGCGTCCAGGGACGGATCGCCGACGCTGACCGGCATCCTCGAGGCCGGCGGACCGCCGGGCTCAGGCGAGGTCGCGATCGGCTGCGTGGCCTCCGGACTGACCTACTCGATCGTCATCGACGCGCTCGGTGACGCGGACGGCATTCTCGCCGCCCAGACAGTCGTTGTGCCGTAGGTCTCACCTGCGACACCGACGACGTCAGTCGTTCGAATCGCTGTCCGCGAGGAGCCGCTCCAGCTGCTGGGCTCGATCGTAGAGCGCGTTGCGAGCGTCGTGGAGCCGATCCTCGGCTTCGGCTCTGCCGGGAGCGTCGAGCCGGAGGGCGTCGACTACCCGTTGCGCCTCGTGCCAGACGGCGAGCAGCTCATCGGTTCCTTCAGGGGTTTCGATCAACGGTAACGCCCTCTCAAACGCTTACCGCGGTGCCTTGCGGCACCGTAGTGTACGCCGAATTCAACGCCCCGGACCGCACCGCTCCGAACCATCGTTGGCCGCTAGACTCGGGGGGTCGTGACTGCGCAGCCTGACCCCGAATCTCACCACCGGGTCCTGATCGTCGGTGGCGGCTTCGGCGGGCTCTATGCGGCGCGCCAGCTCGGCAAGGACAAGCGGGTCGACGTCACGCTCGTCGACCGGCGCAACTTCCATCTGTTCCAGCCGCTCCTCTACCAGGTCGCGACCGGCGCCCTCGCTCCCGGCGAGATCGCCCAGCCGCTTCGCTCGATCCTGCGGAAGCGGAAGAACACGACGGTCCTGCTCGGGGAAGCAGTCAGCATCGATCCCGAGCGTCGGGAAGTCGTCCTCTCGGACGGTGGGCCGATCGGCTACGACTCGCTGATCGTCGCGACCGGTGCGCATTTCTCGTACTTCGACCACGAGGAATGGGCGCGCTTTGCGCCCGGCCTCAAGTCGATCGACGACGCGACGGAGATCCGTCGGCGGATCCTCATCGCCTTCGAGGCGGCCGAGCGCGAGGCCGACCCGGCTCGTCGCGAGGCATGGATGACGTTCGTGGTCGTCGGTGGCGGCCCGACGGGCGTCGAACTGGCCGGCGCCATCGGCGAGATCGCCAATGACACCCTTCGTCGCGACTTCCGCTCGATCGACCCGAGCCAGGCCCGGATCTACCTCGTCGAGGCGCTCGATCGGATCCTGCCGCCGTACCCGCCGGGTCGATCGGCGTCGGCGAAGCGCCAGCTCGAACACCTCGGCGTCGTCGTCCGCACGAAGACAAAAGTCATCGACGTCGATGACCGCGGTGTCCGGTTGGCGGCCGGAGACGCGGAGGAGTCGCTGCCGGCGCGGACCGTCCTGTGGGCCGCCGGCGTTCTCGTCACGTCCTTCGCCATGTCCGTCGCCCAGGCCACCGAGGCCAAGACGGATCGAGCCGGCCGGGTCATCGTCGGGCCCGATCTCACGATCCCGGGCCACCCCGATATCTTCGTCGTCGGCGACGCCGCGGTGCAGCCGTGGAAGGAGGGACGCCCGGTTCCGGGCGTAGCCCAGGGCGGGATCCAGGGCGGAACGTACGCAGCGAAGACGATCCAGCGTCGCCTGTCGGGTGCCGCGACGCCGCCGTTCCGCTACAGCAACCGCGGCGACGTGGCGGTCATCGGTCGGGCGTCAGGCGTCACCGACATCCCGTGGCTCGGCCCGTTCGGGCAGCAGGGTGGCTTCTTGGCCTGGATGCTCTGGCTCCTGATCCACATCACGTATCTCATCGGCTTTGCCAACCGGATCGTCGTCGTCACCCGCTGGGGGTGGTCGTTCTTCACCCACGGCCGGGGATCGCGCCTGATCACGGGGACGCCGCTTCTGCCACCGATCGAGGAGCCCGGGCCGCCGGCCTGAGGACTATCCTCGTCCGGATGCCAGACGACGGCCGCCAGCCGGGGCGGGAGTACCTCGACTATGCGACGTACCTCGATCTCGACGACCTCCTCGCCGCGCAGCGGCCCCTGAGCGATCCGCCGCATCACGACGAGATGCTGTTCATCGTCCAGCACCAGACGACCGAGCTGTGGTTCAAGCTCATGCTCCACGAGCTGCGTGCGGCAATCGAGTTCGTTCGCCATGACGATCTCGAGAGCTCGTTCAAGATCCTCGCCCGGGTCAAGCACATCCAGACCCAGCTGCTCAACCAGTGGAGCGTGCTGGCGACCCTGACCCCGACCGAATACGCCCAATTTCGGTACGCGCTCGGACCCGCGAGCGGCTTCCAGTCGCACCAGAATCGATTGCTCGAGATGGCGCTCGGCAAGCGTGACGCCCGGGTCATCGAGGTCTTCCGGAACGTGCCGCCGATCCGCGAGGAGCTCGAGGCGGCGCTCCACAGCCCAAGTCTCTACGACGAGTTCCTGCGCTGGCTGGCCCGGCGCGGGATGGCGGTGCCCCGGGAGGTGCTCGAGCGCGATGTGTCGTTGCCGTACCAGTCCAATCCCGACGTAACGGACGTCATCGTCGCGATCTACGAGCATCCGGAGACCTCGTGGGATGCCTACGAGATGGCCGAGAAGCTCGTCGACGTCGACGAGACGTACTCGCTCTGGCGATATCGGCACCTGAAGGTCGTGCTCCGCGTCATCGGCACGAAGCGCGGGACCGGCGGCACGGCCGGTGCGGCCTACCTCCGCGAGATGGTCGATGAGGTCTTCTTCCCCGAGCTGTGGGAGGCGCGGACGGCGCTCCGAGAGCGGCAACCAAGCGACTGAGCGGCAGCCGACCTGGCCAAATATTCGCCGGCGGACTCGTAGGTCAGTTGGCCCGGCCCTTCGGCGCAGTCTAGGAGCGCGACCACGCGCAGATCGGCCACCGATTGTGCTGGTCGAGCTCGTCGCCCGGCCGCGCGACGCCTCGATCGGGCCATAAGAGTCCCGGATGAATGGGTGGCCAGGCCCTTACCGCCGGCGATTTGTGGAAGATGCCCGCCACCTGAGCGTAAGTCAGGGCGGCTGGCGCGCCGCTCAGAGGTCGCGTGCATGAGCCGCCCGATTGAGCCGCCGAGTTTGTGCCAGATGTCGTCCTGGCGGGCACATGGGAAGAATTCCTTGACGAACGCTCACCCGGCGGGCATTTGGCTAAGACTGGTGGGCCGGTGGGCCTGTGGGCCGCGGAGGGCCGGCCTGGGTCGGGGAACGGAACTCCTTCAGAACTCGATCACCGAGCGGACGCCCTGGCCGCGCCGCATCTGATCGAACGCTGCCTCCAACCCGTCGAGGTCGATCCGTCCGGTCACGAGTCGGTCGAGAGGCAGGCGGCCGTCGAGATGGAGCTGGGCATAGCGCGGGAAGTCGACTGCGGGCACCGCGGAGCCGTAGTTCGAGCCGACGATCCGCCGGCCGCCGTCGACGAAGGGGAAGACCTCGAACGACGCCCGTGCCCCGAACGGCGTCATGCCGACAAGCAGCGCGGTCCCGCCGTTCGGCAGGCAGCCGATTGCAATCTCGATCGTCGACAGCAGGCCGATCGCCTCGACGCACACGTCCGGCCCGCCGGCGGTCGCATCGCGGATCGCGGCCATCGTCGCAGCAGCATCGTTCGCGGCAAGCACGGTGTCGGTTGCGCCAAGTTCCCGGGCGAGGTCCAGCTTCGCCGCGATCCGGTCGACCGCCACGATTCGCCCCGCGCCGGCGAGAGCGGCGCCCATCACCGCGGAGAGCCCCACGCCGCCCAGGCCGATGACCGCGACGCGCTCGCCGGCCTCGATCGGGACCGTCTTCGTCACCGCCCCGACGCCCGTCGCCACGCAACAACCGATCAGGGCCGCGACGGCGGCCGGCGTGCCTTCTGGCATCGGGATCGCGGCGACGGCCGGGACGACCTGGGCCTCCGCCATCGTCCCGATCGCGCAGTAGCTCAGGACCTCGTCACCGCTCTCGGGCCGGCTGAGTCGGGATGTGCCATCCGGCATCCGGTGGCTGTACGAAGGCGAGTCGGGGCATTCCCATGTCCGCCCGGCGAGACAGGACCGGCATCGGCCGCACGGGGTCGTCCACGCCAGCGCGACGAGCCGCCCGACCCGGAGACCCGTCGCCGTCGCGTCCACGCCCGGGCCGAGCGCGTCGACCACGCCCGCGCCTTCGTGGCCCATCACGATCGGCCCCGGGCGGTCCCACTCGCCGTCGCGCACGTGCAGGTCTGAGTGGCAGACCCCGGACGCGAGCATCCGAACGCGAATTTCGCCTTCCCGGGGCTCGGCGAGGTCCAGCTCCTCGATGCGGCTAGAGACGCCCGGCCGATCGAGAACGGCAGCCCGGATCCTGGTCGCTGACATCCTCGTTCGAGGATAGCCGGGCCCGCCCTGCTGCACGGCCAGCGCCCGTGTAGTAGAGCCGGATTCCGTGGCGGAAACAGAGACAAATGTGCGACGCGCCCGGAGTAGCATTCGTGGCCGGTCAGCCAGTCGGTCTCGGAGGGAGGGTCGCGGCAATGGGGCGTCGTCTACTTGCGGCGATTGCCGCGCTGTTTCTCGTTGTCGGACAGGCTGGAACGGCCCTCGGAGCGGCCGCCGCCAACGGCGGGCAGCCATCGGTCGGCACGTCGGCAGCCGTCGACAAGGGGTTGCTTGCGGCTCTGGATTCCGGGGCCGCCGACCGATTCGTCGTCGAGTTCAGCGCGAAGCCGAACCTTGGCGGCGCCGCGAAGATCTCCGATCACGCCAGGCGCGGTGCCTACGTCCTCGACACTCTGACTACCAACGCGAGGAAGTCCCAGGCAGCGGCAATCGCCCTGGCGAAGAAGTCGCAGGCGAAGGCGAAGAGCTACTGGCTCACAAACGTCCTCGTCGTCAAGGGCGATTCGAAGCTCGCGCAGCAATTCGCCAAGCTCCCAGGCGTCAAGGCCGTTCGGGCGACGAAGCTGTATCCGCTCGTCAAGCCGGTTGAGGAGAAGGCCGCGATCCTCGCGGCCAGCGGCGATCCGGAATGGGGCGTCGACAAGATCCGGGCCCCGGAAGCCTGGAACGAGGGAGTCCTCGGCCAGGGCGTCGTCGTCTCGAGCGTCGATACCGGCGTCGATTTCACCCATCCGGCACTCGTCTCGCAGTACCGGGGCAACCTGGGCGGCGGCGACTTCGACCACAACTACAACTGGTGGGACCCGACGGGAGCCTGCGGCGAGCCGTGCGACAACGTCGGCCACGGAACCCACACGATGGGGACGATGGTCGGCGGCGACGGGCCCGGCCCGTTCACGCCCGACGTTGGCGTCGCCCCGGGCGCGCGCTGGATCGCGGCGAAAGGCTGCGAGGACTTCGGCTGCACCGAGGAGTCGCTCCTCTCGGCCGGCCAGTTCATCTTGGCCCCGACCGATCTCAACGGCGACAATCCCGACCCTTCCAAGCGCCCTGACGTCGTCAACAACTCGTGGGGAGGCGGCCCCGGCGATCCGTTCTACCTCGCGATCGTCCAGGCGTGGCGCGCAGCCGGGATCATCCCGGTCTTCTCGTCCGGCAACCCCGGCCCCGAGTGCGGCCAGGGCGGCTCGCCAGGTGACTTCACCCAGGCTTTCAGCGCCGGCGCGACCGACATCGACGACAACATCGCCGACTTCTCCGGCCGCGGCCCCTCGATCTACGGCAAGATCAACCCCGATATCAGCGCCCCGGGTGTGGACGTCATCTCGAGCGTCCCCGGCGGCGGCTACGCGTCGTTCTCCGGTACGTCGATGGCCGCCCCGCACACGTCCGGCACGATTGCGCTGATCCTGTCGGCCAAGCCCGCCCTCATCGGCGACCCGAACAACTACACGCCCATCACCGACGCCGTTCGGAAGACGGCGATCGATCGCATCGATTTGTCATGCGGCGGCGCAGACGACGGCGACCCGAACAACGTCTACGGCGATGGCCGGATCGACGCCAAGGCTGCCGTCGACCTCGTCGCGACCGGCGGGACCCTCGCCGGAATCGTGAGAGACGCAACCACAGGCCATGCGATCGGCGGGGCCCAGGTCACCGCCAGCGGCGGGTTCCGGGACTTCACCGTCACGACGAATGCGGCCGGCCGCTACGAGATGTTCCTCGCGGCCGGAACGTACGACGTCCATGCCGAGGCCTTCGGGTACGCGGTCAAGCTCGTTACCGGCGTCGTCATCACCACCGATCACACGACCACTCGAAACTTCAACCTCGTCGCCCTGCCGCGTTACCGAATCAACGGTCACGTCCGGGCAGCCGAGGATGGTTCGCCGCTCGTGCGTGCGGCCGTCGTCGCGATCGGGACCCCGGTCCCGCCGGCGATCACCGATGCCCAGGGGGCATACCGGCTGACCTTGCCGATCGGGACGTACACGATCCGGGCCTCGGCCGGCGGCTGCACGGAGCCGGGCATCGCCGACGGCGTGAAGATCGTCAGGCACAACATCGTCCTCGACTTCACGCTCGCCCGGAAGATCGATCAGTTCGGTCACGGCTGCCGCGCGCTCATTCCGAACTGGGTCGATGCGACCAATCAGACGGCCCTGTTCGGTGACGACTTCTCCGGACGGCTGCACCTGCCGTTCTCATTCAAGTTCTACGGCCAGCGCTACGAACAGGTCTTCCTGTCCGACAACGGCTACCTGAACTTCCTCGGCGCCGACAGGGGCAACCCGTTCCCGCTGGCGATCCCGTCCATGGCCAACCCGAACGCGGCGATCTACGTGCTGTGGCGCGACATGTATGTCGCCGACGACAGCGTCATCGAGTACGCCACACTGGGCTCGCCGGGCAACCGGACGTTTGTCATCGAGTTCACGAACATCGCCGTGCGCGGAGCGACCGAGTCGATCGACTTCGAGGTCAAGCTCTATGAGGGCGGCGAGACGGTCGACATCCTCTACGGCAACAATCCGGCGAACCCGGGTGATGGCCGGGGAGCGACGATCGGCATCGAGAACGCGACCGGCACGGACGCCCTCGAGTTCTCGTTCTCCGACTCCCTGATCACTCCGAACGCGGCCTATCGCTATCAGATGGTGCAGTCCGGCGTCGTACGCGGCACCGTGACCGACCGCAACGACGGCGAGCCGATCGCGGGCGCGACCGTCGCGGCGTCGCCCGGACTCGGCTCGACCAAGACGGCCGACGACGGGACCTACAGCCTGCGTCTGTATCCCGGTACGTATCAGCTGACGGTCGCAGCCACGAACTACGTCACGCGGATCAGCGCGCTGACGCTTGTCAACCACGCCGTGGTGACCCGCAACATCCGCCTCAGCGCCCCGGTCCCGACGATCAACGACGACCCGATCGAGGTCAATCTCGACTTCGGGGCGGCTCCGGTGACCAGGACGCTGAACATCGGCAACACCGGCACCGCGAGGCTCCTCTGGGAAGCCAAGGAGCGGAGCCGCGGCTCGAGCCCGCCGATCATCAGCGTCAACGTCCAGGGCAGCGGCGCCTGGCGGCAGGACGTCAAGCCCGCGATCAGCCTGCCGCGCAACGGCGGCGGCACGGCCATCGCCCATCCCAAGGTCTACCGCTGGACGGCTGCCCATCCGGCCGCCGCCACGTCAGTCCTTGTCTACGCGGATGACCCCGTCCACCCAGCCCCGAACACGTACGTCGACCAGGCCCTCCAGCGGCTCGGCCTGTCGTACACCGCCCACTACGACGGCGATTTCGACGGCTTCAAGTCCGACCTCGAGTCGGGCACGTGGGACCTCGTGATCTTCGCCGATGACAATTTCGCTCCCGACTTCTCGCTCTTCGACAGCCTCAACGCCTATGTCGATGGCGGCGGCCGGCTCGTTCTCGACACGTGGGTCGTCGAGTTCAACCCGACGCATCCGCTCTGGGAGCGACTCGGCTTCCAGTTCGGTGAGAGCGTCACCGCCAATCCGTCGCCGGTCCATTGGTGGGAGCCGGGCCATCCGGCCTTCACCTTCCCGGAGGTCGCGCCAGAGCCCACCGAGCTCGACAACGTCGGCTTCGGGGTCTACGGCCAGCGCGTGACGGGGCTAGCCGATACCGAGCAGCTCGCCGGGTACACGACGCCCGGTCCGGATGACGGCCAGGCGGCACTCGTCATCGCCAACGGCGAGCAGACCGCGTTCAAGGGTTACCTGGACGCGCAGAACAGCGCCGATCTAGACAGCGACGGCGTCCCCGACGGCGTCGAGCTGTGGGAGAACCTCGCATTCGGGATCAGCTCCGGCTTCTTCACGGACGTCCCGTGGCTGAGCGAATCCCCAACCTCCGGCTCGGTCCCGGTCGGTAGCAGCAGGCCGGTGACATTGACGATCGGCGACCCGGGCCTCGCCCCCGGTGAGTACCGCGGTTCCGTCGTGTTCATCACCAATGCCCCGAAGCCCCACCAGGTGACGGTCGACGTGGTCCTGACCGTCGCCCTACCCGATTCGTGGGGCGCGATCTCGGGTCGGGTTGTCGACGCCCACAGTCCGGACCCGCTTCCCGGTGATCCCTTCGGAATCCCGGTGCCCGGCGTGGCCGTGACGCTCCATAGCCAGTGGAACGGCGCGCCGTTCGACGTCAATGCGACGACGGCTGGCGACGGGACCTACACCCTCATCGGGCCCGCTGGTACCTGGCCCGTCGAGTTCGCCAAGGACGGATGGGTCGGCATCACCAGGAACGAGACGGTCATAGCCGGTGCCACGACGCCCGTCCCCGACGCGCTCCTCCACAAGCTGCAGCCGCACGGCCAGGTCACGTGGCCCCTCCTCGCGTTCGTTCTGACGCCGGGCCGTGATGCCCACGGCGAGATCAGCATCGTCAACGAGCATGGCGCCGGAAACCCGGGTCACATCCCGCTGACCTTCGATATCGGCGAGGTCGATCTCGGCAACACCACGCTCGCAGGCGTCACGGGCAACCGGTCGCTCGTTCGCGTCAAGGATCCCAATGCCAAGACGACGCGCGGAACCAACCGTCCGGCGGTCAGCGTGCCTCGCGGCATCATGACTGCCGGCGACGTTCTCGACAGCTGGCCGACCACCGGGGTCGGACTGCCGTGGGGCGTCGGGTTCAACGGAAATGTCTGGCTGTCCGATCCACCGAAACCCCACGACACGGAGTTCTCACCGGCCGGCACTCCGACGGGCGTTTCGTTCGAGACGTCGTTCGGTGATTGGGCCGCGGACATGGCCTTCGATCGCGGCCGGAACCTCATGTGGCAGGTGAGCGTCGGCGGCGACAACGGGATCTACGGGCTCGATCCGGCCGACGGCTCGGTCGAGCAGGTGATCACCGGGTCGCCGTGGGACAGCACCAGCCAGCGCGGCCTCGCCTACGATCCGATCGCCGACGTGTTCTACATCGGCGGCTGGAACGAAGGAATCGTCTATCGGCTGGCCGGCCCGTCGCACCCGACCCCGGGTGAGACGCTCAGCCAGTGCCAGCCCGCCGATCCGAACATCTCCGGCCTCGCCTGGAACGGCTCGTTCGGGATGCTCTGGGAAGCCACCAACAGTCAGACGGACACGATCTACCTGATCGATCCGGCGACCTGCGCGGCCTCCATGGCCCTGCCCCATCCCGGGGGTGGGTTCGGCAACGGTGCGGGCGTCGAGCTCGACGCTGTCGGCAACCTGTGGCTGAGCAGCCAGAACACCGGCCAGGCGTACCTGGTCGAGTCAGGCCTGCCGCTGTTCAGCGACGTTTCGTGGCTATCGGTGAACCCGGCGACGGGTTCCATCGCACCCGGCGATGACGTCACGGTGGATGTCCACGTCGACTCGAGCGGGCTCGCACCCGGTGCCTACCGGGCGATCCTCGTCGTCCAGACGAATGACCCCGATCTCGGCAGCGTCCAGGTGCCGGTCGAGCTCCTTGTCCCCGCCTACCAGCAGGGCGTCAACGCCGGTGGCTCCACCTACACCGACCCGGCGACCGACATCGTGTTCTCGAGCGATCAGGCGTTCGCGACTGGCAGCTTCGGGTACACGGGCGGTACGACCCAATCGACGTCAAGCGACATCGTGGGCACCACGCGAGATCCTCTCTACCAGAATGACCGAACCGGCGTGGCGGACTACAGGTTCACCGTTCCCAACGGGACCTATCGGGTCGACATGTCCTTTGCAGATCTCGACTTCGCCAGTGCCGGCGAGCGCGTCTTCAGCGTGGCGTTCGAGGACGCGCCGTTGATCTGGCAGCTCGACGTCGCCGCCGCCTCCGGCGGACGGTTCCACGCACTCGATCGAAGTGTCGTCGTCGAGGTCACCGACGGAGTCCTCGACATCTCGTTCGTCGCCCAACGCGGCGACGACCCGATCGTCAACGGGATACTCGTCACCGAGATCCCGCTCGGCAGCCCGTAAGTCCAGTCCATCGCCACGACCGAGTCGAGCAGGCTCCGCCCACAAGGGCGGGGCCTTCACTCGTCGCTCGCGCCTCTGGGCCCCTCGGGCCTCTCCCAAGATTCCTGTGTGGTAGGAATTGGGAGCCGCTGCGCCGGCACCCTTCAATCCCTTCAGCCGCCGCTCACCGTGAGTGTCCCGGTCATGCCGAAGGCCTCGTGGCCGGGCAGGTGGCAGACGAAGGTCAGCGTTCCTGGCGTGGCGAACGTCACGGTCGTCTGACGCTCCAGGAGCGGGCCGATGGAGACCTCCGTCGGCCGGGCGTTGTGGAATGGTTCCGTCCCGGTCCGGTGGCGCGCGTGGAGCGCCGCGTCGCCGACGATCCATTCGTGGTCGAGCGGGTCGGTGTTGTGGATGACGAACGTGACGGGCCGGCCTGCCGGGACACTGATGGCGGCCGGCTCGAAGTGCGAGTAGTGGATCGTGATGTCGACGACGATCGGCGCTTCAGAGCGTCCGACCGCCCCGGCAATCACCGCCGCCCCGAGCGCCGCCGCCAGCCCGAGACCGAGGGCAGCGACGGCGCGAACAATGGACATGGATTCGGGCTCGGCTCAGCGGAGCGCGTCGGACGGGCGGAAGCGGGTCATCAGGAAGATCCCCGCGACACCCATCAATGAGAAGAAGACGGCCATCAGCAGGCGGCCGATGTCGAATCCCTTCACGTTGATCGACGAACCCGGCATTTCGAGGCCGGCATCGATCCGGGACGGAGCTCCGGCGCCGCTGGCGTCGATCGCCAGGTCGTAGGAGAGGCCCTTCGCCGACGAGTCGATGGCGACCTTCGTCAGCCACGCCGTCGCCGGAACCCACTCCATGCCGCGGTCGGAGCGGAGGTCGTCGAGCAGGCTCAGGCTCGCCAGTGCGTTGTAGTCGAGCCGCATCCCGTTTTCGCCTGTCGGCTTGGGGAGCAGCACTGGAGAGGCATCGGTCATGAGATAGACATCGGCGTCTACGCGCTCATTGCCGGTCTTGCCGAGGGCGAGGATCCGCAGAGGGACCCATGGGTTGTCGGTCGGGATCGTGATGTGGACGGAGGTGCCGTCGCCGATCTGCTGGCCGCGCTCGGCGGCCGCGTCGGCGTCGAATGCCGCGGCAAGGAAGATCTGGCTGCGCTGTGCGTAGAAATCGAGGACCTCTGGCGCGTCGGGCGGAAGGCGGAAGCCGTGGTCGGTCGCCCAGGTCCCGATCGCCGCCGCGCCCCCGCGCAGTACGGTGATGTCGAGGGCATCGATCTTGACCTTCATGATCTCCTCGGCGGCCATGGACGCCGACGGTGCCGCGGATGCGTCCAAAGCGAAGAGCCGTTGCGGCTCGGTCTCGCGAATCAGCCGCTGGAGGGTCCAGTCGCCGCCCTTCTCGACGCTCGACGGAACCGCCGGCAGCGGCGTGATCGAACCGAAGGCGCCACCGCCGCCAGCGAACTCGAACGAGGTGATGTAGTGCTCGTTGCCGCCGTGGTAGCCGGCGAACGTCGTCGTCCGGAGGAGGTTGACCGCGCCGTTCGGCCCGATGAGCCCGCCGCAGGCGAGCGTCGGACCAGCGGTAAGGAGGAGTCCCAGCAGCGTTGCCGGGAGAATGATGCTGAGTCGCCGCATCGGAGTGTCTCCTGGGCTGTCGGACCAGGTAGGTCCGCGTTGGCGCCCTGACGCCACCCGCCCAGGAGGGGTTCCCCGCAAGCACGGAACGACAAGCCCGCCACCCTATGTCGTGTACCGGCACCCGCCCTCCGACGTCCAAGGCGGAGCTCCGCGAGGCCATGGGTCCGAGGACTCCGCGAGGCTATTGGCCCGAGGACTCGATTCGGACGTCGTCGATGCCGGCCTCGACCAGGCTGTCGGGGCCGCCGTCGGTCGCGGTGAAGACGATGCGGATCGTCTGGCCGGCAAACTGCGTGATCGGCACGCCGACCTTCGTCCATTTGCCGGGCACCAGGAGCGGCGAGGCGATCTTGCGGAACACGAGCGTCCGGACGCCGCCGACCTCGATCCAGGCCTTGAACGAATCGGCGTTCGAGCTGTTCGATCCATGAGCGAAGTAGTAGCGGAACGCCAGCGACCCGACTTCGGATGGCAGCTTGATCGGGGCGGACCGGATCGTCGTCGTCCCACCGTCGAGGTCGAACTGGTTCGGGCTCGAGCCGGCCGGCCCACCGGTGACCAACGCCAGTGCGCCGGACGATGCCGTCCCGAGCTGGATCGGGTAGCGGCCCGACGAGGTCGGGGCGGGATCCTGGCGAGCCCAGGCCCCGCTCGTCGCCGAATCCGTTCCGGCGGGGTTGGCCGTCCAGCCGCGCGAGATCTCGAAGTCGTCGTTGAACGCGCCGCAGTGCGTGGCCTGCTTGGCGATCGCCCGGTATGGGCAGCCGCCGATGTCGATCAGGTAGAGGAGGGCAGCGCGGTTGCTGGCCGTCTGGGGGGCGATGTTCTCGTCGGCCGGGTAGTGATCGGTCCACACGGACGCCGTCTCCGGCGGGAAGAGCTCCCAGGTGAACGAGAAGATCCGATGGACGCCGTACATCCAGTCGATCTGGTCGCCGTCGGTGATGTAGAGGTCACTCGATTGCTCGGCCTTGTAGCCGTTGAGCCTGGCCATTCCCTTGCCCATCGCGACGAACGCGCTGTGGTCATCGACCGACATGTCGGCCGGGATATCGGTCTTCGTGTAGCCGTAGGGCCACAGAATCAGCTTGCCGTTGGTGTGGAAGGTGACGTGGGCCCGGATCTGCTGAACCCCGTTCTTCACCCGGCTGTTGACGAAGTCGCGGAGGACCTGCGTCTCGGGAGCGGAAAACGCGGACGGCCCGCGGTACGTGATCGACCCCGGGTTGCCCGATGAGCCGCCGCAGCAGCCAAAGCGGTAGCTGTAATTGCGGTTGAGGTCGGTGCCATAGCTGCCGCTGTTCGGCTGACGGTTCTTGCGCCAGGCGCAGTAGGGGGCATGCGAGCCGCCACAGGTCAAGTCGAACTCGCCGCCGTCGGGGTTGAGCATGAAGACGATGTAGATCTCGCGGCTGTTCACGAGGTTCGTGATCGTCGTGTCGGTGCCGTAGTTGTCGGCGAGCATGTGCAGGGTGTAGAGCGCCTGCTCGACGGTCATGTGCTCTCGAGCGTGATGGAGCGCGTCGAACAGGATCTCGGGCTCGTCTTCGTCGGTGGCGACGTTGTCGCTGATCTTTGCGGCCCAGATGTTCTTCTTCTGGTAGCTCTTGCCGATCGAGAAGACCTGGACGATCGCCGGTTTGGCGGCCGCGACGCCGTGGATGTCGGCGACCATCTCGTTGAAGTTGTGATAGCGGCTGTCCTTGGCGGGGAAGTCGCCCGCAGCGGCGGTGCCCGCCGTGGACGCGAGGATCACCGATGCCAGCGCGGCCGCGATCGCGACGATTCGGGACTTGGGATGGGATGAGGAGCGGCGGTGTCGTCCAGCCATGGCGGCTAGCCTGACGGGTTGCATGGCCAACGCGCAACCCTGACGCTCGGCGATGATGGGCCGATGCTCTTTCGGGTCGCCCTCGCCCTGTTTGCCCTCCAGGCCGGCTTCCACGGCTTTACTGCATCGCTGCCGGTCGCCCTCGCGCGGGCCGGTGTGCGCGACGAGGAGATCGGGCTGATCGTCGGCGTCGCCGCCCTCGTCCAGGTCCCCGCGGCCTTCGTCGGCGGCGCGCTGCTCGATCGGTTCGGGGGACTGCGCATCCTCGCAGCCGGGGCGGTCGCCTACCTCATCGGGGCGGGGGTCCTGGCGGTGCCCGGTGTGGATCCTGCAACGGATCGGCTGCCATTCGTCGTCGCCCGGATCAGCCAGGGGATCGGCCTTGCGATGACGCTTCCCGCCGCGCTCTCGCTCGTCCCCAGGCTCGTCCCGCCGGACCGACTAGGCTTCGGACTCGCGTTCGTGGGCAGCGCCCAAAACCTGACGCCGATCGTGATGGCGCCGGTTTCGCTGCTCATCCTCGGCCAAGGCGCGGGGCTCCAGAGAGTTGCGCTCGTCGTGTCCGGGATCGTCGTCGCCGGCCTGGTCGTCCTGTTCGCCGGGCCGATCGCGAACCGCCCCGATCCGGACGATTCTTCGGCCCCGGATGGTTCCTCGACGGTGGGCGATGCCGGCACTCGCGCCGCAAACCCCGATGTCGCGACCGGGCTGGCCGTCGCGAAGCGGCGGTTGGGTTTCGCGTATCGTCGCGAATGGACGCCGTTGCTCGTCATCACGCTCCTGTACGTCGCCCACTGGGGTGTGGTGACGGCCTATCTCCCGCAGCGGGCCGAGCTCGCGGGCGCCGACGTCGGATTGTTCTTCGTCGCCGATGGCATCGCCCTGCTCGCACTGCGCATCCCGTCGGGCTGGCTGGTCGATCGGATTCAGTCGCGCTGGCTGATCCTGACGGGACTGGTCATGACCGCGATCGCGATTGGGCTCCTCGTCCTCCCGCCGACGACGCCGATCCTGATCGTCGCCGGGACGCTGACCGGCGGGGGAGCCGGCCTGATCGCGACGCCGATCCTCGTCGAGCTCTCCCGGCGGGCCGCCGACGCGGATCGCGGCAGCGCATTTGCGATGTTCTCGGCGTCGCTCGCCGGGGCACAGGTGCTCGGCAGCATCGGCCTCGCCCCGATCATCGCCTTCGCCGGGTTCGAGGCGACGATCATCGCCACGATCGTCGGACTCGCGCTCGCCTCGCTCGTCGCGATCGCCGACACGGCCCTCGCATCGCCGAGCCGGGCCCGGATCGCCTAGGCCGATCGCTCAGCGGCAATCGGGATCCGGAACCTGAATGTCGATCCACTGCCGCGCGTGCTCTCGACGTCGATCGTTCCGCCGTGCGCCTCGACCAGGCCCCGGGCGATCGCCAGGCCGAGCCCGGAGCCGCGCGACCCGACCCCTTTCGCGAAGCGGTCGAAGACGTGCGGGAGGAGCTCCGGGTCGATCCCCGAGCCCGTGTCCCGGACGATGACGACGACCGCTCGGCCGCCATCGCCGACCCGCGCGTCAACCGCCACCGATCCACCGGCCGGCGTGTTGCGCAGAGCGTTTGCGACAAGGTTCGAGACGACCTCGCGGATACGGACGGGATCGACATCGAGCAAGGGGACGTCGTCGCCGATCTCGATCGCGAGGTCGACGCCCGCGACCTCGGCTGCCGGTCGGAAGCCGGCTACTGCGTCGGTCGCCACGACGGAGAGGTCACTCGGTTCGCGGTGCAGGGGCAGGCTGCCGCTCTCCGAGAGGGCGACGGTCCGGAGGTCGTCGACGAGCCGGCCGAGGACGCGCGTCTCCTCGAGGATCGCGCCGAGATGGGCCTCATCGGCCTCGTGGACCCCGTCCAGCATCGCTTCGATGTTGCCCTGGACGACCGCCAGCGGTGTGCGCAGCTCGTGGCTCACGTCGGCGAGTAGCGTCCGTCGTTGGGCCTCGTCGGCCTCGAGGCGGGTGACCATCTCGTTGAAGCCCCTGGCGAGGTCGCGCATCGAGCGAGGGCCGTCGGGGGGCCCGGCGACGCGAATCGTGTAATCGCCCGATTCGACCCGGCCGGCGGCGTCGACGAGATCGTCGAGCGAGACGGCCACGCGGCGGAACGTCCGACCCGTCCCGACGATCGTGACGATCGCGGCAATGATGATTCCCAGCCCGATGAGCCGGGCGACGTCGCCGATCGGCCCAGCCGCTGCGACGACGCTCGCGACCAGCCCGACGATGCCGGCGATCCCGAACAGGAACACGATCGCGAACAGGCAGCCGAATCCCCGGCGCATCGGACCCCGGCGCATCGGACCCCGGCCCCGCATCCACGGCCCGCGGCCGCCGCGCGGTGGCCATGCTTCCCCGGCCGGCCACCAGCTGGGCCGTTCTCGATGGCCGGCCCAGGGCGGCCGACCGCGGCTGTGCGGCGGCCAGCCGCGGCCAGCCGGCGCCCCGCTCACGGGCGGTCGTCCGCGAACCGGTAGCCGACCCCGTAGACCGTCAGGACGTGGCGCGGCTCGCGCGGATCGGGCTCCAGCTTGCGGCGGATGTTCTTGATGTGGGTGTCGATCGCCCGCTCGTACGACTCGAATGCGACGCCATGGACGGCGTTCAGGAGCTGCGAGCGGGTGAAGATGCGGCCGGGCTGGGCGGCCATCGTCGCGAGAAGCTGGAACTCAGTCGAGGTCAGCTCAACGGGCCGCCCGGCGATCTCCGTCCGCATCCGCGGGACGTCCAGGGTGAGGTCGCCGGACCGGATGATCTCGCGACCGACGGCCTCGACCCGGCGAAGGACTGCCTTGACCCGGGCGACGAGCTCGCGCGGACTGAACGGCTTGGTCAGGTAGTCGTCCGCGCCGAGTTCGAGCCCGACGAGCTTGTCGATCTCGTCGTCACGGGCGGTCAGCATCACGATCGGCAGCGACGAATCGCGGCGGATCTGGCGGGTAACGTCGAGGCCGTCGAGGATCGGCAGGCCGAGGTCGAGGACGACAAGATCGGGTCTCGACCGGCCAACCGCCTCGATCGCGGCGCGACCATCGCCCGCAGTGACGACGGCAAAGCCCGCGTGCTCGAGGTAGTCGCGGGCGAGAGCGGCGATCTTCGGTTCGTCGTCGACGACGAGAATGGTCTTCATCGGACGATCATCGTAGGCGGTTGGCAGGAGGCGCCGGCCCCCGATGGAGGCCGGCGCCGAGGAGGTCAGCCGCGCGGCTGGTCGTTGGGATCCTGGTCCGTCTTGCCGACCTGGCGGTGCAGCTCGTCGTGGATCTCGCGGGCCCGGTCGCTCCACGGGCCGTGACCGTATGGGCCGCCCCTGCCGCCCCAGCCCGGTCCGCCCCAGCTCCTGCCCCAGCCGCCGCGGCCGCCGCCGATGACGGCTCGGAGCAGGGCGATGACGAGGAAGATGAAGAACACGGTCCCGAGGAAGCCGAAGAACCCGAAGCCGCCGCGGTCGGACCCGTAGCCGCCGACGAATGGCCCTTCCGGATAGCCCGGGGCAACGACCACATGGCCGCTATTGACGAGGCCCTGGGTGACACCCGCGTTGTAGGCGGCGACGCCGATCGCGATCGCGCCGCCCACCAGCAGCAGCGTCAGCACAATGCCGGCAATTGTTCGTCCGTTCATGGTGATATCTCATTCTCCAATGGTGGCGACCGTTCGACCGCCTGGTGAACCTCATCCTCCGGCCCGATTGTGAGCAGGGGATGGAGACGCCGCGGAGGTCCTGCGTAGACGCAGATGGAGGATGATCGGCGGCGTGGGATATCGAGCCGGAGCCGGTCGCGGCGTGCTCGTCACGCTGCTCGCCGTCACCACCAGTAGGGCCGCCCGATTACCTCCCGCGATGAGTCCCGGATAAGGCGTGGCTGCTAGCCTTGGCCGGTGCCCACCCTCGCACCGCCGGCGCGGCTCCTCGACGGCCTGAACGACGCCCAGCGCGAGGCGGTCCTTGCGGTCGAGGGGCCGGTCGCGATCATCGCCGGCGCAGGGACCGGCAAGACGCGCGTGATCAGCCGGCGAACGGCGTTCGCGATCGCCTCGGGCGCCGTCCCGGCAGAGCAGGTGCTCGTCGTCACGTTCACCGACAAGGCCGCCAACGAGATGATGGATCGCCTCCGGTCGCTCGGGCTGCCGGGCGTTACCGCCCGGACGTTCCACGCTCACGCACTCAGCCAGCTCCGGCATTTCTGGCCGCTCCACCACGACGGCGCTCCGCTCCCGCAGATCCTCGATTCGAAGCTGCCGATCCTCTCGAGGATCGCCCGCGGCCTGCCCGGCCACTACCGGTTCACGCCCGCCAAGGACCTCGCGGATGAGATCGAATGGGCGAAGAGCCGGCGGATCGACGCCCGCGGGTACGAGGCGGCCGCCTCGGCGGCGGGTCGCGAGCCGCCGCTGCCGGACGACCTCTTCGTCCGCGCCTTCGCCGACTATGAGCGGGCGAAGGCACGCGCCGGCCGGCTCGATTTCGACGACATGCTGATCGGGGCCGTGGAACTCCTCGAGGGCGACGCGGAGGCGGCGGACATCGTGCGGGCTCGCAAGCGATGGTTCAGCGTCGACGAATACCAGGACACGAACTCCCTCCAGGAGCGGCTTCTCGAGCTGTGGACCGCCGACCGGCCCGACGTCTGCGTCGTCGGCGACGAGGACCAGACGATCTATACGTTCACCGGGGCCTCTTCGGCGTACCTGACGACGTTCGCGGAACGACACGACGGCGCGAGGGTGATCGCCCTGACGGAGAACTACCGCTCGAGCCCCGAGGTCCTGGAACTGGCGAATCGGCTGATCGCGCGGAGCGGCCGGACGAAACGGCTGACCGCGACCCGGCCGCCCGGGCCGCGACCAACGATCAGCCGCCACGTCACGGCGGAGGCGGAGGTGGCGGCGCTGGCAGTCGGAATCCGCGGCCTCATCGACGCCGGGACCGCTCCATCCGAGATCGCGGTGCTCGTCCGGATGAACGCCCAGCTGGCGCCGATCGAGGCGGCACTCACCCGGGCCGAGATCGGGTATCGCGTTCGCGGCCTGGGCTTCTATCGCCGGCCGGATGTCCGAGCCGCGATCGAGCTGGTCCGTCGCGCCAAGGGTGCGGCCGGCGAGGCGCTGGCCTCGGGGATCCGGGCGCTCTGGGCGAAGGACCTCGGCTACGAGGAGAGCGCCACGCCTGCGGGCGGCGAGGCACGGGAGCGAGCGGCGGCGCTGGACACCCTGGGCGCCATCATCGCGGACATCGTCAGCGCGGATACGGCAACGGACCAGGACGCCCTCGTCGCGGAGCTGGGGCGGCGCGCCACGGCCGAGGGGTCGACGACGGCCGACGGCGTCGAGCTCGTCACGTACCACCGGGCCAAGGGGCTCGAATGGGACGCGGTCTTCCTGCCGATGCTCGAGGAGGGGTCGCTGCCGATCCGCCAGGCGTTCGATGACGACGCCGCGCTCGAGGAGGAGCGACGGCTGCTCTACGTCGGGATCACCCGGGCGCGGGTCCACCTCGTCCTGTCGTGGGCCGAGCAGCGCGAGACCCGTGGCCGGGAGTCGCGCCGACGACCGAGTCGCTTCCTCGACGGGCTGATCCCGCGTCAGGGTGGGGGAGCGGGGAGTGCCGTCCGGACCCCTTCGCGGCGATCCACCGAGACTCGGACGGTCCAGCTCCCGGATGGATTTGCTCCGCCGGTGCCACGCGACGGCGAGACGCCACTCCTCGGTGCGCTGAGGACATGGCGATCGCAACGCGCGCGAACGGACGGTGTCCCTGCCTACGTCGTCGCCTGGGAGACGACCCGCTACGCCATCGACGAGGCTCTGCCCACATCGGTCGCTGGGCTGCGGCGGATCAAGGGCATGGGTCCGGCCAAGCTCGAGCGCTACGGAGCCGGGATCCTCGAGGTGGTCCTCGCTTCGGCTTAACTGCCAGACGGGCGCGGAGCCGCATCGTCGGTTGCGGGCGGGTGGCGACAGAGGTCCGTCTCGGGTCGTATGTCCTTTGGACCCCGTTCGGCTGGTCATTCCGGGGGATGCAGGCACTGGACAGGCCGGGCATACTTCCGGCAATCGGGGTTTCCGCCACCCAGAAGGCCGAAAACCAGAGACGTCGCACCGGCAGTCAACCAGACCCGCCTCCACCGGGTCGTCCTCCGGCCGCTCACCGGCTTGAGTTGCCCAGCTCGTGGAAAGCCCCGTCCCGTCCCAGCGTCTGCCGGCTCGACCCATCCACCGTCGCTCGTGCTTCCTGCACGGCGTTCCGGCAGAGAGGAGGCACGAGAATTGCTCGGTCCAACAAGCGGCGCCCAGCGGGCGTCTGGTCGTCATCTACACCTGAGCACGCGATCGCGGTCGCTCGTGGGGTCCCTCGTTGCGGCCTCGCTGCTGGCCTCGCTGATCGCAGCTCCGGCGGCCGCCAGTACCAGTTCAACTGTCAGGATTCCGGCGGTCAGGTCGGTCACAACTTCGGCCGTCGCCCGCTACTGGCTCCCTGAGGAGCAGTACTACCTGTCGCTGGTGAACTGCACCCGCACCGGCGGTTGGGTCCTCAACAACGGCACGTGTCGCGGCTACGGCAGCGGGCGCTACAGCGCCTACGTGGCTTCGCTCCGCCTCTCCCCGGGGATCTCGGATCGTGTAACCCGTCCCTATGCGCGATACCTCGCGACCAAAAACGCGTGCAGCCACTTCCTCAACGGGGACCCGGGCGACCGGCTTCGCCGCGCGGGCTACGACGCCTGGAACTGGGGCGAGAACATCGGCTGCCGAAGCGGCTACCGCACGACGGGGCCGGCCGTCCTGGCCTCGCACCTCAACTTCCAATCGGAGAAGTCGGCGAACGGCGGCCACTGGCGGAACATCAAGAACGCCA
>JBBSCI010000004.1:0-40114 GCA_038250445.1 Candidatus Limnocylindrales bacterium
AGAGCCAGCGGCTCATCGAGCGTTCCGCGCGGACAGTGGCCGGCCACGAGACCGAGCCATGCCCGCTGGACCACCCGCTCGTCGGCCGGCTGCGCTGCGGCGAGTGGCTGCTCTTCGCCGGTGTCCACGACGTCATGCACCTCGAGCAGCTCCACGCGATCGAGGCCATCCTGGGCGGCAAGCCGGCACGGGCCGGCGAGGCCGACCCGCCCGGCAAGCCCGCGCGGTAGACTCGCATCACCTTTGAGGAGAGGCAGTGCTCGATCAGACCGAGGCCAGCTCGACCGCGCAGCGCCGGATCTTCCATTCCAAGGTGGACTCGATCCGCCCGACCTACGGCTTCGAAGATGTCTCGCTGGCGCCAGGAACGAGCACGATCGAGCCAGCCGACGTCGAGCTCGCGATCGAGTTCTGCGGCATCTCGCTGGGCATCCCGATCATCGCGTCGGCGATGGACGCCGTCGTCGATCCGCGGTTCGCCGGCGAGCTTGCCCGGCTCGGCGGCCTTGCGATCCTCAACCTCGAGGGCGTCCAGACGCGCTACGACGAGCCCGACGAGGTCCTCGCCCGGATCGCGGAGGCGCCCGATACCGAGGTCCAGGACCTCCTCGCCGAGGCCTATGCCCAGCCGATCCGCGACGATCTCGTCGCCTGCCGGATCGCCGAGATCCTCGCAACCGGATCCAAGGCGGCCGTCGCATCGACCCCTGCCGCGGCTCGGCGGTTCGGGCCGTTCTGCGCTGAGCACGGCGCGGACCTGTTCCTCGTCCAGTCGCAGGTCAGCAGCGCCCAGCATCTCGCGACGGCCTACGATCCGCTGTCGCTCGAGGAGTTCACAGGGTTCATGCCGATCCCAGTCGCCGTCGGCAACACGACCAATGCCGAGGCGGCATTCGCGCTGATGGAGCAGGGCGCGGCGGCCGTCTTCGTCGGCGTCGGGCCCGGTGCCGCGTGCACGACTCGGGAGGTCCTCGGCATCGGTGTCCCGCAGGTCACGGCGATCAGCGACGTGGCGGCCGCCCGCGATGCCTATTTCACCGAGACCGGCCGCTACGTCCCGGTCGTGGCCGACGGCGGGATGCGCCGCGGCGGCGAACTCGCCAAGGCGATCGCGGCCGGCGCCGACGCGCTCATGATCGGCTCGCCGCTCGCCCGCGCCGAGGAGGCGCCGGGCCGTGGCGCGAACTGGGGCATGGCCGCACCCTCGCCGACATTGCCCCGCGGGACCCGGATCCGGGTCGGCACGACGGGGACGCTGGAGCGGATCCTGTTCGGGCCCGCCCACGTGACCGACGGGAGCGAGAACGTCGCTGGAGCGCTCCGCCAGTCGATGGCAGCCCTAGGGGCGCGGACGATCGCCGAGATGCAGCGGGTCGAGATGGTCTATGCCCCGTCCGTCCAGACCGAGGGCAAGGCCTGGCAGCGGAGCCGCTGAGCCGCCGCTCGTGACCGCCTCCGACGTCGGCGATCAGTTGGCCGGCTGGGGGGTGGTCGCAATGGTCGAGACGCGCGGCCGCATCAGCGGGCAGCCCGCCCGCGCCGCGGTCGGGTTCATCGAGGAAGACGACGGCGCGTTGCTCATTGCGGCGACCGAGCCCGACGCCAACTGGGCCCTGAACCTCGAGGCCGAACCCGCCTGCACGGTGACGATCGGCAAGCGATCGGCAAGGTTCCGCGCCGAGCCGCTGCTCGGGGCTGATCGCAATGCCGCTGTCACGAGGCTGATCCTCCGCTACGGGACGCCCTCGGAAGGCCTCGGACGAGGACCGGTGTTCCGCCTCCGCCCAGTCGCCGGCGACGATGGGCGTGGCGTCTGAGCAACACTCACGAGGGAACTACGTCAGATGTCGCACATGGGTCCCTACCTTCGGACGATGGCGGCGGCCATCCCGCGGGTTGATGGTTCAGATACGGCACGAGGCCGCATCACGAAGGATGGCTCACATGGACCCACTCGGGACCCTGATCATTTCGCTGGGAACGCTGATCGTCATCGATCTCGCCGCGCGTCAGCTCGGTGGATCGCGTCGACCGCGACCCCGCGTCAGGACCGCTCGCCCGCGCTGACGACTCCTTCGCCGGAATTTCATATGGACGTCGATCGGACTCCCTCCACCCTCCGATCCGATGGCCACTCCAAGCGGCGCCGATCCCTCCTCCTCGGCGCCGCTTTCACGTCCCGGATACGTTCGGCGTCGGCTGGCCGACACTTGAGGCTTGTCGTGCAACTGACCGACGCGTTGATACGTCATCGGTCGTAATACGAAACAGGCGGATAGCGATACCGATGAATCACACCGCCGAATAACGTCTCAGGGGTGAAGCCCGATCGTCCGGGCGGAAGCCGAAGACGCAGCAACGACGAAGGAGATAGCGCGATGGACGGCCTGCAGACGGAGCCCCTGTCCCGGGCCACCGACCGCGACGCTCGTCGCGCCTGCCTCGTCGCCGGGTGCACCTGCAAGGACGCCCGGATCGTGTCGCACCGCCGCGCCGCCTTCTTCGCCTCCCTTGCGAAGGATCACGGCGAGACGGCCAACCGGGTCGTCGAACCCGATCCGACGTGGCGCCTGAACTTCACTCCATCGTCGGCCGCCTGACCCTCCTCGCGCCCGGCATAACTGAATAACAATCGAAGAACAATCGAATACGCAGCCTGATCGACGGCCGGCAGCCACGTGGCACCGGCCGTCATCGCGTCCCGTGGGCTCGGCCCGGAACGACCGCAGCCTATCGACCATGTGCCGGGCATCGTCATCCGTCGAGGCCGCTATCGGCGTTCGGCGATGGCCCGGCATCGCGATCGCTCCTACCGTCGTGATCACCACACGCCGGTTCAAGAAGGAGCCATCGCCATGTATCGCGGTTCTCGTCTCGCCGCCTCGTTCCTCCTCTTCCTGACGGGCACCGCCGTCACGGCGTTCGGGCTGGGGGTGCTGCCCCCGGCGATCGGACCGGCCGGGGCCTGGATCCTCGTCCCGATCGTCGTTGCGTACGGCATCGCCCACGTCATTGCCCTGGTCGGCGTCGCCCGCGGCCGGACATGGGGTCGGGAGCTCGCGGTGAGCATTGCCGAGGCAGGCGGAGGCATCGCGATCGCCGGATTGTTTGCAATGCTGCTCGGTACCGATCCGTTGTCCGCCGGGACCGGTCTCCTCGTCTGGACCGTCGCGATGTACGCGCTGCTGGGGGTGAGTGACGGGCGGATTCGCTTCGACGATTGGCGGCGCAGCTCACACTGGTGGCCGGCCCCGCTCGCCGGCGCCGGCGCCGCCTGAGCCGCTCGGCGACCTAGAATCGCCGGGTGACGAAGGAGATCTCGCTCTACGAGGCGGCCGGCGGCATGCCGTTCTTCGAGGCCCTGGTCGGCCGCTTCTACGACGGCGTGGCGGCTGATCCGGGACTCCGGCCGATCTACCCGGAGCCCGATCTGGCCGGTGCCCGCCATCGGCTGACCCTGTTTCTCGCCCAGTACTGGGGCGGCCCGAGTACCTACGACGCCGAACGAGGACACCCTCGCCTGCGGATGCGCCACGCACCCTTCGCGATCCGGCCGGCCGAGCGCGACGCGTGGCTGGGTCACATGCGCGCCGCGATCGCAGCCACGTCGCCGTCACCCGAAGTTGCGGCCCGGCTGCACGCGTACTTCGACATGGCTGCCGAGGCGATGCGCAATCGCGACTGACCTCTTCGCACCCAGGCTCGCCACCTCCCGTAGACTTGGGCCAGGGCGGAGGGCACGGAGGGCGGCGCATCGGTGGTGACCGAAGAGGGATCGGAAAGCTCCAGAGGGGCGTCCAGGGCTCGGGGGGACGGGCGAGGCAAGACCGTCCACGGTGAGGCGGCCGACGCGGGCCATCGCGTGCTCGCCCCCGACGACGCGGAGGTCGAGGCGTACCTCGAGACGGCGCTCAAGGCACCGGCGCCCGACCGAACCGATGACGACCGACTGGTCGAGCCCGACACGATTGTCGTGCTTGACTTCGGCAGCCAGTTCGCCCAGCTGATCGCCCGGCGTGTCCGCGAGCTGAACGTCTACTCCGAGCTGTTGCCACACGACACGCCATGGGCCGAGATCGAGCGCCGTGCGCCAAAGGGGATCATCCTCTCCGGCGGCCCGTGCTCCGTCTACGACGAGGACGCGCCCCGTCCCGATCCCGCGGTCTGGCTCGGCGGTATCCCGGTTCTCGGGATCTGCTACGGGGCGCAGCTCATGGCCCACGAGCTCGGCGGTGACGTGCTCCCTGCAGCGAAGCGCGAATACGGCCCGGCGACCGTGACCGTCACCGACGACGACGGCCTGTTCACCGGCCTCGATCCCGATCAGCCGGTCTGGATGAGCCACGGCGATTCGATCACCCGCCTGCCGACCGGCTTCCGGGCCACCGCCCAGACGGACTCGTCGCCGTTCGCTGGGCTCGTCGACATCTCGCGCAACCTGTACGGGATCCAGTTCCATCCGGAGGTCGTCCACACGCCCCGTGGTCGAGACGTCCTTCGCAACTTCGTCGTCGGGATCGCAGGCGCAAGTCCGACCTGGACGCCGGCCAACTTCATCGATCAGACGGTCGCCGACATCCGCGCCCGCGTCGATGCGCATGCGACAGCAACCGGGTCGGACGGGCTCGTGATCTGCGCGTTGTCCGGCGGCGTCGATTCCGCCGTTGCCGCCGCCCTGGTCCACCGGGCAGTGGGGGATCGGCTGACCTGCATCTACGTCGACCACGGGCTGATGCGCAAGAAGGAATCGGAGCTGCTCCGCGAGACCTTCGCCGAGCACCTCGGGATGCGCCTCGTCATGGTCGACGCGCGGCAGCGGTTCCTGGCCCGGCTGGCCGGCGTCGAGGACCCGGAGCAGAAGCGCCGAATCATCGGCGACGAGTTCATCCGCGTCTTCGAGGAGGAGGCGACGAAACTGGGTCGGATCGACTTCCTCACCCAGGGCACCCTCTATCCCGATGTCATCGAGAGCGCGACCTCGGAGACGAAAGCCGCCCAGAAGATCAAGACCCACCACAACGTCGGTGGCCTGCCGGCCGACCTGCGCTTCAAGCTCATCGAACCGCTCCGATACCTCTTCAAGGACGAGGTCCGAGCGGTTGGCCTCGAGCTGGGTCTGCCGGAGGCGATGGTCCATCGTCAGCCGTTCCCGGGACCGGGCCTCGCGATCCGGATCATCGGCGAGGTGACCGCCAAGCGGCTCGAGACCCTTCGCGAGGCCGATTGGATCGTCATCGACGAGATCAAGGCCGCCGGCCTCTACCGCTCGCTGTGGCAGAGCTTCGCGATCCTCACGCCGGTCCGATCGGTCGGGGTGATGGGCGACGGCCGAACCTACGCCAACGTCGTGGCGATCCGGGCCGTGACCTCGGAGGACGGAATGACGGCCGACTGGGCGAAGCTCCCCTACGACGTCCTCGGCAAGATCTCGAGCCGGATCGTGAACGAGGTGTCAGGCGTCAACCGCGTCGTCTACGACATCAGCTCCAAGCCTCCCGCCACAATCGAGTGGGAGTAGGGATACCCTGACCATCGGGGTATTCCGCGCCGGCACAGGCGCAGTAGAGTGTTAGCCATGGTCGACGAACTGACATCGGGCGCGTCCGCTTCGCAGCCTCGTTGCGTGTGGTGCTCGGCCGAATTGCCATCGGACCACGAAGCCGCCTGCCCCACGTGCGGTGCGAAGCTAATCGGCGACGGCGAGAACCTCGTGCCGGGCGTCACCGCCATCGATGCCCAGGCGATCGTCCGCAGCACGCAGTCGGCCAAGACGAAGTCCCGGAGCCGCCTGATGTCGTGGCTCAGCGGCGAATACGACGAGGGCTCGGACAGGCCCGCGCCGCCCGGCTCGGTGTCTCTGCCGACGCCCGAAGTCCGCCGCGAGATGCTCCGCCTCGAGATCGAGGCCGAGGTCGCCAACCTCCACGCCGAGGTCGAAGCGATCGCCTCGGAGAACGCCGTCGAGTCGCTGATCCCGATCGAGATCCTGAACGCGCCGTATCCCAGCGCCATGGCTGCTGCGTCGCCAGATGCCGGCCAGGCCGTGGCCGCCGTGCCGCCCACTTCAGCCGACGACGCGCCGCCGCCCGCCGCCGATGCGCCGCCGGCCGTGGCCGAGCCCGTCGAGGACAAGCCGACCACCTGATCGCGACCGGCTATCCTCCGGCCGTGCCAGATCGCCTTCCTCCTCCGGGTCCGTCGTTCATCCGCGAGCACGAGGTCCGTGTCGGTGATCGCGTGCTCCGAGCCGGCATGTCGAAACCGTCGACGACCGACGACGGCTGGTGGCTGGCGCTGCTGTGGATCGCCGACGACGAGGGTGTCGTTCCGCTCCGCGACCTCGCCCCGGCGGCGGGTCCACCGGCCGATCCTCCGCTCGCTCGCCTCGGACCGTCCCTGGCCGGCGCGCTCAGCGGGATGATCCTCGAGGACGCGGGTCGTCTATCGATCCGGCTGGCGACCGTGATCCCCGCCGACGACCCCAGCCGCCCGTGGCGGGTGCCGGCCGCCATCCGCGCCGCCTTCAAGTGGGAGCCGGCCCGCGAGGCGACGATGCGGCCGAACGAGCTTGCCGACACGGTGCTGGCCGGGTTCAGGCGGTCGATCGAGGGCCTCAGCCGCCCATAGGATAGACTCGCGGCACAGTGCCAAACATGTTCGACGAGTTCCTCGATGAACTTCGTCGCCGACAGGCCGAGGCCGCGGGCGGCCAGCCACGCCGCCGCGTTCAGGAACCAGCCGATGCGTCCCTTTCCGACGACGACGACAAGGACGCCGCCACCGACGAACCCGAGTCTCGTCGTGGACTGGATGCTGACGCCGACGTGATCGACGCCGTCGACGACCCAGAATCCGACTCTGACTCAGAACCTATTCCGATCGGCCCGGCCGGCCGGGATCGCGGAGCCGGCGGATTCGATTCGGGCCGGCCGCCGCGCGATCCCCGCCGCAGGCGGCCGGTAGGCGGCCCGAACGACGGGGGTGGTCCTCGCGTCCGCCGCCAGTTCGCGATCGCCGTCGGGCTCATCGCGGTGCTGTTCGTCGTCATCATGCTGGCGGTCGGGCTCGATCTCTGGACCGACGCCATCTGGTTCCGGAGCGTCGGCTACGAGACGGTGTTCTGGACCAGGCTCGGCGTCCAGGTCGGCCTTTTCGTCGTCGGTCTCGTGCTCGCCCTCGTACTACTGCTGGGCAATCTGTGGCTCGCCGGCAGGCTGGCCCCCCCGGCCGACAGAGCAGGGGCGAGCGGCGCGGTACGCAGCTGGATCGACCGCCTGAACGAGGCGGTGATGGATTCGGAGCAGCGGTCGCGGGGTCGCGGGGTGCTGGGCAGACGGCCCGACGAAAGGCCTCGCGGCCCGGGTCCGGCAACACCGTATGAGCTCCCAAACGCCACGCCGGTCGGCCGCGTGGTGATCGTCGTCGTCGCGGTGTTCGTGGCCCTGACGGTCGGCGGCGCGTTGGCCTCGAATTGGGAAACCGTCCTGCTCTGGATGAACCGCGTGCCGTTCGATCCGGCCGGCGCGGACAAGGTCACCGACCCCATCTTCGGGCGGGACATCTCGTTCTTCCTGTTCGAGCTCGGGTTCCTGCGATTCGTCCAGGTGACGCTCATCGGACTGATCATCGCGTCTCTGGTGGTCGCCGGTGCCCGCTACCTCGTCGCGGGGCTCGACGGCAGCCCGGTCTTCAGCACTCCTGTCCGGGTCCATCTCGGCGCCCTCGCGGGCCTCGTCCTCATGGCGATCGCGTTCGGCTACCAGCTCGACAAATTCGAGCTCGTGTACAGCGACCGCGGCATCGCGACCGGCGTCGGCTACACCGACTTCAACGCCCAGTTCCTTGCCTATGACGTCCTGACCGGGCTGTCGGCGATCGCCGCGGCGTTCCTCATCGGAGGCGCGTTCTCCCGGGTCCTGTGGCCGCTCGGGCTGACGGTCGCGGTCTGGTTGATCGCCTCGATCGGCATCGGTCGGATCTACCCGGCGGCCGTCCAGTACTTCTCCGTCAGGCCGAACGAGTTCGCCCAGGAGCAGCCCTACATCGCCAACAACATCGCGATGACCCGGCTCGCGTTCGATCTCGGCGACTGGGAGACCCGCAACTATCGCGGTGAGGCGCCCCTCTCCGAGGCCAAGATCAAGGAGCACCAGGCGACGTTCCTCAACGCGCGCCTGTGGGATTACCGGCCACTCGGCGACACACTCAACCAGCTCCAGACGATCCGCCAGTACTACGAGTTCGTCGACGTCGACACGGACCGCTACCCGCTCGGCGCGGACACCCGCCAGGTGATGCTCTCGGTCAGGGAGCTCGCACTCGACAAGAACCCACTTGCCGTCGGTTGGGTCAACGAGCGAGTCATCTACACCCACGGCATCGGCGTCGCGATGGTCCCCGTCAATGAGGTCGCAACGCAGGGCCAGCCGCACCTGATCATCCGCGACCTGCCGCCCATCTCGTCGGCTGGCGCTCCGGAGATCACGGAGCCGCGAGTCTACTTCGGCGAGCGGCCCAGCTCGTACGTCGTCACCGGCGCCCGCCAGGCCGAGTTCGACTATCCGCGCGGCCAGACCGCGACCGGGGGCGATCAGGTCGTCGAGACGCATTGGCAGGGCACCACGGGAATCAAGCTCGACACGACGCTGTCACGCCTCCTGTTCGCGCTGCGCTTCAGGGATCTCAACCTGTTGATCAGCGACCAGATCACTAGCGACAGCCAGCTGCTCTTCCATCGCTCGATCGGGGACCGGCTTCCCCGGATCGCTCCGTTCCTGCTGTACGACAAGGATCCGTACGCGGTCATCAAGGCCAATGGGCGGCTCGCCTACATCCAGGACGCCTACACGGCCAGTGACCGCTTCCCGCACGCCCAGGCGTTCGATCCGCAGGACCTGAACCTCGCGGGCGTCAAGCCAACCGGGCTGGGCGAGTCGCCGGTCAACTACGTGCGCAACAGCGTCAAGGTGGTCATGGACGCATACGACGGGACCATGACGTTCTATGCGAACGACCCGACCGACCCGCTCATCCGCGCCTGGCAGGGCGTCTTCCCGACGCTGTTCCACCCAATGTCGGAGTTCCCCTCTGACCTGCGCCCGCACCTGCGCGTCCCCGAGGAACTGTTCAACGTGCAGACGCGGGTCTACGGCCGCTATCACGTCCAGAACCCGTTGACGTTCTACTCGCAGGATGACCTCTGGACGGTGCCGGGCGGCCAGACCTCCGAGTCCAGTCTGCCGAGCGAGGCGTATTACGTGATCATGTCGCTGCCGGAGGCGGTCAACCCGGAGTTCCTCCTCCTCCAGCCCATGATCCCCAAGGATCGCCCGAACATGATTGCCTGGATTGCGGCCCAGAACGACGGCGACGCCTACGGCAAGACGCTTGTCTACCGCTTCCCGACGGAGACGTCGGTGTTCGGCCCCGCCCAGATCGAGGCCCAGATCGACGCTGATTCGGAGATCAGCGCGCAGTTCACGCTCTGGGGCCAGTCCGGCAGCAAGGTGATCCGTGGCAACTTGATCGTCGTCCCCGTCGGCGATTCGCTGGTCTACCTCCAGCCCGTCTATCTGCAGGCGACGAGCGCCAAGTTCCCGGCCTTCCAGAAGATCATCGTGGCGTCGCCGACGACCGTCGTCTGGGGCGACACGCTCCGCCAGGCCCTCGATCAGCTGCTACGCGACCAGAGCGGTGGGCCGGGGCCGACGCCCACGCCGGGACCGGGTCCCTCGCCGACCCCTGGTCCGACGGGGACACCCCGACCCAGCTCGGGGCCACCGTCGGGCGACGTAGCGGCGCTCGTCGAGTACGCGAATCTCCACTTCGAGTTCGCCCAGCAGGCGCTCCGCGACGGTGACTTCGCTCGATATGGCGAGGAGATCGCCCTCGTCAAGCAGGCCCTCGGCCAGCTCGAGGCCCTCGTCGGCGCGGCGTCGCCCAGCCCGTCCGCGTCGCCGAGCGCCGCGCCGTGAACCGGGGCGGGGCGGTCCTCGCCTCGCTCCTCGCAACGATCGGCAAGCCGGCCTGGTGGCTGCTCGCTCTCGTGGGCTTCCTCGCCCGAGGCGGCTTCGTCGTCTTCGTCCTGCCGATCGTCCTGCTGCCGTCGCCGCTTGCGATCTCGAACGTCCTCGCTCCGATCATCGTTCCGGTCGCGCTCGGTCGGATCGGGCCGGACGCTATCGCGTTGTTCGTCGGAACGGTCGTCGTCCTGTCCGGCTGGGTCCTCGTCGGGGGCTGGGTCGCCTCGGCCACGGAGCTCGCACTTATCCGGGAAGAGGCGGCCGGAGCCGCCGAGGAGGGAGTTGGGCCGCCGCCCGGCCTCGCGTCATCGGCAGGCGCGGACCCGGCGGTGACGCCTGCCGCAACCGCGATCGATTCGCGCGATCGGGTCCTCGTCGGGAGGGTGCTCGCCGCTCGCCTGATCGCCTGGTTGCCACTGGCGGTGGCGATCGGGGTCGGGATCGTGGTCATCATCTCGATCACCTACGCCGAGTTGACGCGGCCGGCCGGGGTCGACACGCCGCTCGCCCTTCGGGTGGCGCTCGAAGCCGCGCCGGAACTCGCGATCATCGGCGTGACGTGGGTCTTCGGCGAGCTCGTCGGCGGCCTGTCCGCCCGGCGGATCGTTCTCGACCGGGTGTCGACAGGCTCGGCGCTGCTCGCGGCCGTAGGGGAGGTCTTCCGGAGGCCGGGCTCGACGTTGCTCGCCTGGCTCCTCACGACCGGCCTCCTGGCGGCGGTCATCGCCGGCTCGGTCGGTGCGGCAGGCATCGCCTGGTCGCGGGTCATCGCCGCCCTCTCCGATCGGCTTGTGGATCCACCGACCGTCGTCCTCAACCTCCTGCCGTTCGTGGCGATCTGGTTGGCGTCGCTGGCCCTGACCGGCCTGTTCACGGCGGTTCGAAGCGCAATCCAGACGTTCGAGTACGTCCATCGACGGGCAGCGACCGGGACGTTCGGGGCATCGGTGCACCACCGTCCGGGGGATTGGTCCATCCCCGACGAAGGTGGCAGCCTGTAGAACCCAGGCCCGGAGGGTCCGGGTATCAACGCGAGGTGATCGATGGCGACCAAGACAGTCGTCTGCCCGGAATGCGATGCGCCGTTGGCCCCAGGCCGCTTTGCATGTCCGTCGTGCGGCGCACTGGTCGCTTCGGTCGCCACTGTCTCTCGATCGTTCACCCACGTCGAGCCAGTTCTCCCACCGGTCCATGACACGGCGAGGCCAGACGATCCACCCCCGGCCGACTCCGCCCCCACATCGCTGGCGTTCGAGGAGCCGCTCCCGCCTCGCTTGGCGAACGTGCTCCCGCCTGCCCGCAGGCCCGCGCCGCCCGTCCGGGCGCAAAAGCCCGGTCCGATCGATGGCGTCATGGCCCCGCCGGCACCTCGCCAGCCGCGCCAGCAGCGGCCTCGTCAGACCGTCGCCAGCCAGCAGGCGCCGCTGACATGGGTGCTTGACGATCCAGAGCAGGCTGCGCTTGCGGAGCCTGCCACGCCAGCGGCGCCCGCCGCGTCTCCCGCGCCGACCTGGGTGACCGAGCCGCCCGAGTCATCGAGTCCGTTCCCCGCGCCTGCCAGAACCCCGGCGCCCCTGGCTGCTCCGGCCCCCGTGCCCCTGGCCGCTCCTGCCTGGCCGCCGCCCGCCCCCGAGTCGAACCAGCCGTCAGGCGCCCCGCCTGCCCCGAGCTGGCCGGCTCATCCGACCTGGCCGCCATCGCGACCGCTCGGCGTCGTCGAGCCCGTCGAGCAGCTCGCGCCGCGCGTCGTCGCTGGAGCGTATCTGCCGCCATCGGCGGTCCTGCCGCCGGGCGAATCCCTGCCGCTCGCCAACGCCGACCGCAGCGCTGAGTCGGACGAGAGCGACGGCCGCCCGGCGCGCGAGCGAACCCATTCGAAGCGGCTCCAGCTCCGGCTCGGCGATGGGACCGGCCCATTCGGCATGGCCATCGAGGCACCGACGCGGATCGTCGTGCTGGGCGCGGGCATCTCGGGTTTCGGATTCCTGCTGCCGTGGGCAACCTACGTCATCGGCCACGGCAAGATCGGCGGCTATCTCGACCAATGGGGTCTGGCCGGCCCGGGCCATCTGATCATCCTCGCCCTGCTCGCCGGCATCGCATTGCTGGCGCTATTCGCGGCGCAAATGCCGCGGTGGGTCAGGGTCGGCCTGCCATCGATCGCCCTCGCCTGCCTGCTGACCGGGCTGGTCTGGCCGTACCTCGTCGGGCCATACGACGCCTTGATCGGAGTCTACGTCGTCGCGGTCGGCGCCGTGATCATGATCGGGGGCGGATTGCTCGACCGAATCGCCACGCGTCACGCCGAAACAGCGGCAAGCGTCTAGGGCACCCGGACTCCAACAGGAGCCCTGTTACACTGCGCCGAGCGCAGATGGCGGCCCGGACAGGACCGCACGACCGACCGGTCTGATCGATTCGGAGGCACCCACCAAACCGCATGGACGCGATATTCGGCGAGATCGGGAAGGCACTCGGAGGGTTCTTCGGCAGCGCGCCGGTCCAGCTCGCGCTTCAGGCGATCCTTATCTACCTGATCATCCTCTGGCTCGCCGCCGCGTATTGGGCCTTCCGCGACATGCAGCAGCGAACCGAGAATCCGATCCTGCCGTACGTCGCCGCGAGCTTCGTGATCGTCTTCGCCCCGCTGTTCCCGCTCGCTGTCTTCGTCTACAAGATCATCCGGCCGCACGAGAAGATCGGCGAGGTCTACGAGCGAAATCTCGCCGAGGAGGCCCTCCTCGCCGAGGTCGAGGCGATTCACAGCTGCCCGACATGCGCCCGCCGGGTGAACGACGAGTGGATCATCTGCCCCACCTGCCGGACTCGCCTGAATCGCGTTTGCCCGAACTGCAGTCGCCTCGTCGGACTCGACTGGTCGCTCTGCGCCTGGTGCGGCAAGGACTTCGAGCGCCGCGACATGCCGGCGGCAGCGATTGCCGGGCCGCGACCGACGCCGATCACGCCGCTTCCGGGCTCGGTCGACGAGACCGGACGCATTGCCGTCGCGGATGGGCCAGCGTCCCGTTCGGCCCGATCGTCGGGGCCGCGTTCGCTCCCAATGCCGGCGCCACAGGACATTCCCCAGCCCTAAAAATCCTCGGAATCCTCGGGCCAATGGGGTCGGGGACCTCCCCCTTCGACCTCGGAGGGCGACCGCAAGTACGGGTGCTGGCTCTTAAGTGACGATCGACGACGATCACGACGCGGTTGCGCCCGTACCTCCGCCGCGGCCGGGGGCTTCCACGTTCACGATCGAGGGGCGTGCTGCGCCGGGGCTATTTGTTGTGGGCTGGCTGGCTTCGATCCTCGGGCTGGCCATCACGGTCGCCGGCGCGCTCGCCTCGTCGACGCTGCTCGTCTTCTTCATCGGTCCGGGATTGCTGTCACTCGGCCTGATCGCGGCGGCCGGCAACCAGGCGCTCGAGCGACGGGCGCGCGGAGCTACCTACGCCGGACCGTCGCCGATCCTCGTCTTCGTGGCGACGATCGCCGTCGCCTACTTCGTCGGTGCCCTCGTCGGACTCCTGTTGGATCTCTTCGTCAGGTCGATGGGGATCAAGGTCCCGGCGCCCGTCGGCCAGCTCATCGGAGGCCTGCTCACGGCGGTGATCTTCATCGGCGTGGTTCGGCTCACGGTTGTCGGAACGGGAGCTCTGTCATGGTCGGAGATGGGCATTCGTCCATTCGATCGGCAGGCTCTGTCCGACCTCGTTGCCGGGGCATCGCTGGCGCTGCCGGTGATCGGGGTCACGCTCGTCGTCGGCGCGATTCTCTTCGCGATCTTCCGGACCACGCCTCCCAGCCCTCTACCACCGACCGGCGAGGTGCCCGGCCTTATGTTGCAACTCATCACGGGCGCCATCGTCGCGCCGGTCGCCGAGGAGATCCTGTTCCGCGGCTTCGCGGTAACGGCCTGGCGTCGATCGATCGGCGCGAGCCGGGCAATCGTCCGGGCGACTCTGCTCTTCGCGCTCGCCCACGTCGTCGGGATCGAGGCGACCAGCTTCGGTCAGGTGGTCGGGCTGATCGTGGTTGGCGCCGGCAGCCGCCTGCCGGTGGCATGGGCGCTGGGCTGGATCTTCGTTCGGCGCGGGTCGATCTGGGCATCGATTGGGCTGCATGCGACGTTCAACGCGGTTCTGTTGATCCTGGCCCACGCGGCGATCCAGTCCCCGGTCGCCTGACGAGCGATCCCCGATGAAGCCTCGGGTGAGCGGCCGATAAGGGCCTCTCGCTACTGTTCCCGTGTTCCTGGGTCCGGATGGCGGGAGGAATCGGCGGGCTTCCGTCGTTCGGGCCCTGGGACGCCAGAGTCCGCCGTCGCAGAGGAGTCACGCGATGGCCGAACCTCTCGATCTCGATTCGGGCGCGGCGCGGCCGTCCGGCCGATCGATCCGCGAGATCCCGCCGACTGAACGGCCTCGCGAACGGCTGGCGGCCCGAGGCGCCGCGGGGTTGAGCTCGGCGGAGCTGATCGGGCTCCTGTGGGGAGCCGGATCGCGCGGCCGCTCAGCCATCGATCTCGCCGAAGACGTCCTCGCCCGGCACGACGGGCTGACGGGGCTTGCGCGGGCGAGCGATGTCGAGCTCGTGGCGGTGCCCGGGATCGGTGCGGCGAAGGCCGCTCAGCTCGCAGCGGCATTCGAGCTCGGCCGGCGGCTTCTTGCGGACTGGCCGGCCGGGCGCTGGACGATCCGATCGGCCCGCGATGTCGCCGATCGGCTGGTCCTCCAGATGGGTCGCCTCGAGCGCGAGGAACTGCGGGTCGTGCTGCTGAATACGAAGAACGTCGTGCTTCGGGTCGCGACCGTCTACCAGGGCAACGTTTCGTCGTCGCTGGTCCGTGTGGGCGAGCTCTTCCGCGACGCCGTCAGGCTCAACGCGACCGGCCTGATCCTCGTTCACAACCACCCGAGCGGCGACCCCACGCCGTCGCCGGACGACCTCCACCTGACTGCAGAAACCCTGGCGGCCGGACGGCTCCTCGACATCGACCTGCTCGATCACATCGTCGTCGGCCACGACGCGTGGGTATCGCTCCGGGATCGCGGCGTCTCGTTCGATCGCCCCGACCTGCGGCGGAGCGCCGCGGAGTAGCCTGACGGGACCGAAGCGACCGGCGCGCCGTCCGAAATCGGGGTTCCGGCGCGGCCGGACGAGCCGGGTATACTGCACGGGCTTCCCCGCCTGATCCTGAGCGCGCGATCCCCCGGTGGCCTCCGGGCCAGAGTGGAGCCGCTGCGAACCCCGGACGCCACCCGACCCGCACGAAGGACCCTCCCGCCACATGCTCGACCGCTTCCTCGGCCTCTTTTCCCGCGACATCGGGATCGACCTCGGGACCGCCAACACCCTGGTCCACGTGCGCGATCGCGGGATCGTGATGAGCGAGCCGTCGGTCGTCGCGATCGACGCCAAGACGAGGCGGGTCCTCGCGGTCGGGGCCGAGGCCAAGCGGATGGTCGGCCGGACGCCGGCGAGCATCATCGCGATCCGCCCGCTCCGCGACGGGGTCATCAGCGACTTCGACGTGACCGAGGAGATGATCAAGTACTTCGTCCGGCGGGTCCACGATCGTGTCGGGCTGATCCCGCGGCCGCGAATGCTGCTCGGAATCCCGTCGGGCGTCACCGAGGTCGAGAAGCGGGCCGTTCGTGACGCGGCCCTGAACGCCGGAGCTCGCTGGGCGCGACTCATCGAGGAGCCCATGGCCGCCGCGATCGGTGCCGGCCTGCCCGTCAGCGAGCCATCGGGCTCGCTCATCGTCGACATCGGCGGCGGCACGACGGAGGTCGCGGTCATCAGCCTCGGCGGGATCGTCGTGTCGCGCTCGATCCGGATCGGCGGCGACGAGATGGACCAGGACATCGTCGCGTTCGCCCGGCGCGAGTACAACCTCTTCCTCGGCGAGCGGACGGCCGAGGACATCAAGATCGCGATCGGCTCGGCCTATCCCGGCGAGTGGGACCAGCAGCGGATCTCGCTCCGCGGCCGCGACCTGCTGACCGGCCTGCCGCGCAGCGTCGAGGTCGGCGCCGACCAGATCCGCGAGGCGATCGAGCCGTCGGTCCAGCAGATCGTCGACACGATCAAGGACACGATCGAGGAGACGCCGCCTGAGCTTGTCGCCGACATCATGGATCAGGGCATCGTCCTCGCCGGCGGTGGTGCGCTGCTCGCCGGCCTCGACCGGCGGGCGGCCGATGCGACCCAGATGCCGGTCCATATCGCCGACGACCCGCTGACCTGCGTCGCCCGCGGGACCGGCATCGTCCTCCAGGAGCTCGGCAACCCGGCGATGGACCGGGTCCTCGTCGCTGACACGTACGCGCGACCGCCGCGCTGAAGGTTGCCAGTTCTCAACGCGCGGTAGGCTTCTGTCGATGAGTTCATTGCTTGCATCTCGCGCCGTACGCCGCCGATCCGTCGTCTTCATCGCGCTTCTGACGACGACGCTCGTGATGATGGTGTTCTCCTCGAACCCTGTCGTTCGCGAGTTCGAGGGAGCCGTCAGTTTCGCGATCCGGCCGGTCCAGGGCGCTGTCGACAACGTCGCCGAGGGGATCGCCGGGATCTTCCAGTCGATCTCCGACATCGACCGCCTTCACTCGGACAACACCGCGCTCCGCCGCGAGAACGAACGGCTGGCGGTCGAGAACCAGCGACTCCTCGAGACGCAGCGCGAGAACGAGCTCCTGACCGGCGTTCTCCAGCTGCGCAACGGGTTCGCCTACAAGACCGCAGCCGCCGAGGTGGTCGCCCGCGAGTCATCCGAGTTCCGCCGGCTCGTCACGATCAGCAAGGGCACCGACGCGGGAATCGAGCAGGGCGACGTCGTCATCGCGGAGGGCGGCGCGCTCGCCGGCCGCGTCATCGAGGTCGGCCCGAACTACGCCAAGGTCGTTCTGATCACAGACCAGACCTCGACCGTCATCGGCATGGTCCAGTCGAGCGGCGCGATCGGCGAGGTGATCGGCCAGCTCGGCGGCGCTCTGATTATGAAGAACATCGACTCGACCGAGCAGATCGAGCTGGGAGACGAGGTCGTCACCGCCGGAATCGAGCTCCCCGGCGGCATCCGATCGCCCTATCCGAAGGGCCTCCTGCTCGGCCAGGTGGCCGACGTCCGGCGCGACGCCAACAGCGTCGTCCAGACCGCGTATCTCCAGCCGCCGGCCGACCTCGAGAAGCTCGAGTACGTGCTGGTCGTCCTCGACTACGTTGGTGGCCTGCCACCGGCCGACGATCAGCCGATCGACTGCTCGGTCACCGGGCCGAACGGCGCCCTGCCCGGGGGCGAGCAGCCGTGCATCGAGCCGACGCCGTCGGTCAAGCCGTCTCTCGCTCCGTCCGCCAAGCCGTCGGCCGCGCCGTAGCGGGCGGTTGCCCCTGCTACCCTGACCGCGAATGAAGGGCATCGTCCTCGCCGGCGGCACGGCAACCCGGCTGTTCCCGCTCACGATCGTGACGAACAAGCACCTTCTGCCGATCTACGACCGGCCGATGATCTACTACCCGATCGAGACGCTCGCGGGGATGGGGATTCGCGAAGTCATGGTGATCGTCGGCGGCAAGAGCGTCGGCGACGTCGTCGAGCTCCTCGCCGACGGAGCCCACTTCGGGCTCGACCTGACGTACCGCTACCAGCACGGAGCCCCTGGGATCGCCCATGCGATCGGACTCGCCCGGGACTTCGTCGGCAACGAGGCGTTCTGCTGCATCCTCGGCGACAACATCCTGCGCGGGCCAGACCTGACGGCCACGGCCCGAGAGTTCGAGGCGGGACCATGGGGCGCGGGGACGCTCCTCTATCGCGTGCCGGATCCGGAGCGCTTCGGCGTCGCCGAGCTCGACGCCGACGGCAAGGTCGTCGGGTTCGAGGAGAAGCCCGAGCGGCCGAAGAGCGACCTGATCCCGATCGGCGTCTACTTCTTGCGCCCCGATGCATTCGACGTCATCGATCAGCTCGCGCCGTCCGGCCGCGGCGAGTTCGAGATCACCGACGTCCTCAACCACTACATCCCCGAGGGTCGGTTCTTCAGCCAGATCTACGACGGGCACTGGGCCGACGCCGGGACCGTCCCCTCGCTGCTGCGGGCCGCCGAACTCGCCCGCGAGGACGACCAGGCGGGCCGCCTCGAGCCGCCGATCGAGCGGCCGAAGGGGTGAGCGAGCTCGGCCCGGGCGCCCATCTCCTCGTGACCGGTGGCGCAGGGTTCATCGGCTCGTGCTTCGTGCGGGACATCCTCGCCCGCCGCGACGGCGCCCGGATCACGGTGATCGACAAGCTCACCTACGCTGGCAATCGGGCGAATCTGGCCGATGTCGAGACGGATCCAGAGATGGCGGCCCGCTTCAACTTCGTCGAGGGCGACATCGCCGATGCGGAGGCCGTCGAGCCACTCGTCCGAGAGGCCGACGCGGTCGTGAACTTCGCCGCCGAATCACACGTCGATCGGAGCATCCTCGATCCCGAGGCGTTCCTGCGGACCGGCGTCGTCGGGGTCCACGTCCTGCTCGAGGCCGTCGTGGCCGCATCCGCCGAACGATCCCGGCCGGTCCGCTTCCTCCAGGTGTCGACGGACGAGGTCTACGGCTCTGTCGAGACCGGGCGCTCGAGCGAGTCGGACAGATTGGAGCCGCGCTCGCCGTACTCAGCTGCCAAGGCGGCGGGCGAGCTGCTCGTCGGCAGCTACGTGGCGACGCACGGCGTCGACGCGGTCGTGACCCGCGGCTCCAACACGTACGGGCCGTATCACCACCCGGAGAAGCTCATCCCGCTCTTCGTGACGAACGCGATCGACGACCAGCCGCTGCCGCTCTACGGCGACGGCCTCCAGCAGCGCGACTGGCTCTACGTCGGCGACCATGCGGGCGCGATCGAGCACGTCCTCCGCCACGGGCGGGCCGGCGAGACGTACAACATCGCGGGCTCCGCCGAGATGACGAACCGCGACGTCGTGGCAGCGCTCCTCGAGCGGCTCGGCAAGCCGTGGTCCCTCGTCCGGAGCGTCCCGGACCGCCTCGGCCACGATCGCCGCTACGCGCTCGACGGCTCGAAGCTCGCCGCCTTGGGATGGCGTAACGAGACGGCGTTCGCCGACGGCCTGGCGACGACAATCGATTGGTTCCAGGCGAACGAACCGTGGTGGCGGGCGGCGAAGTCCGGCGACTGGGATGCGTATTACGAACGCCAGTACGGGACGCGGCTGGCCGAGGGCAAGGCGGTGGCGGAGCGCCGCGCCCCGTCGGAGGCCTGATCGGTGCGGGTCGCGGTGACCGGTGCGGGCGGCCGCCTCGGGCGGGCCATGGTGGCCGCGCTCGAGGAGGCGCCCTTCGCAGGCCCGTTCGGGCCGGTCGCCTGGGGACGCGCGGCGTTCGACCTGGATGCACCAGATGGGATCGGCGCGATCCTCCAGCGCGACCGGCCGGAGACCGTCGTCCACGCCGCCGCCTGGACGGATGTCGACGGCAGTGCCCGCGATCCCGAGCTCGCGCTGGCCCGGAACGGCGCGGCGACGGGGGTTCTCGCGAAGGCCTGTGCGGCCCGCGGAATCGACCTCATCGTGGTCTCGACGAACGAAATCTTTGATGGCCGGCGGACGGACGGTCGTGGCTATGGCCCGGACGACGAGCCCGCCCCGCTCAACCCGTACGGAGCCTCGAAGCTCGCGGGAGAGCTCGCGGCGGCCGAGACGTTCGCCGGAGTGGGCGGATCGGCGGCTCTCGGGATCGTCCGGACGGCGTGGCTGTTCGGGCCGCCGGGCAACGACTTCCCATCGAAGATCCTCGCAGCGGCCGAGCGGGCGCGCACCGGCGGGGAGCCGCTCAGGGTCGTCGCTGACGAGATCGGCTCGCCGACGTACACGCGGGATCTGGCCGAGGGGATCGTCGAGCTGATCGGGGGCGCGGCGGTCGACGGAATCCACCACATCGTCAACGCCGGCGCCGCGTCGCGAGCCGAATGGGCTCGCGAGCTGGTGCGGCAGGCTCGGCTGGACGTCGAGGTCCTCGACGTCCCGGCCTCGACCTGGTCTCGCGCTTCGACGCCGCCCGCCTGGGGCGTCCTGGCCCCGACCGCGCTCCCTGGCGGTGAGCCGCTCCGTTCCTGGCAGACGGCGCTGGCGGACTACCTGCCGACCCTGCTGCGCCAGCGGGACGCGGCCGGAGCGGGCAGGTGACGGATCGGCCGTCGTCGCTGCGAGGCGTCAGGTACGGCGCCGTCACCCGTCATGCGGACGTCCGGGGCTCGTTCCGCGAGCTGTGGCGGGCCTCGACGTTTCCCGCGCCGACCAGCGCCGAGACCGGCGCACCGGAGGGTTCGGAGCCGCGGTTCGTCCAGGCCAACCTGTCGACGTCGGCAGCCGGCGTCCTGCGCGGCCTCCACTACCACCGCCACCAGCTCGACTACTGGGTCGTCGTCGGCGGCCGGGCGCTGGTCGCGCTCGTCGACGTCCGCGGGCTTCTCGATGGGAGCGGAGATCGGCCGCTCGTCGAGACCCGCGAGCTGGAGGCCGACGAATCGCTGGTGATCCCGGCCGGCGTCGCCCACGGCTTCCTCGCCCGCGAACCGCTCGACTTGCTGTATCTCGTCACGAATGAGTTCGACGGCTCGGACGAGCTGGGGTTCGCCTGGGACGACCCGGCAGTCGGCGTTCCGTGGCCGCGCATCGCCGGAACGTCGGATGGACGGCCGATTCTCTCCGAGCGCGACCAGTCGAACCCGCCGCTGGCCGAACTGGTGGCACGCCTCAAGGCCTGAAGTTCGGCCGAGGCCCCGCCGCACTGGTCGCGGACTCTTCGCGCGCACCTCTCCGCAGCGGTCCACTCGGGTCCGCACCGTCTCGATGCCCGATGGGGCCATCGGCACAGGGACCATCCTGCGATTGTTCTGAGGGCGTCGAGGCGCGACGCTTGCGACGCACTCATCTCGACCCGCAGGTCGATTCGTTCGTTCAGGAGTCAATCTTGCGAAAGCTAGCTTTCGGCGCTGTCCTCTCCCTCGTCGCCATGCTCGGCGCCTACGGTTCGGTCGCTGCCGCCACCCAGACGAGCGCGGCCAAGGTCGTGATCATCGTCGGGGCCGACACACCCCAGTACCTCGATGACGCCAACGAGCTGTACGCCGAGGCCATCCAGTACACGCCGAACGTGTTCAAGGTGTACAGCCCGAACGCCACATGGAGCGCCGTCAAGGCCGCGACTAATGGCGCCAACGTGGTCGTCTACCTCGGCCATGGCAACGGCTGGCCGAGCCCGTACACGTACGACCCCGCCTACAGGACCAAGGATGGGTTCGGACTAAACGCGACCGCCGGAAATGGCCACGGTAACCTCAAGTACTACGGCGAGCCCTCGATCAGGACCCTCGCCTTTGCCCCGAATGCAGTCGTGTTCCTGTTCCACCTCTGCTACGCCTCGGGCAACTCCGAGCCGCACAACGCCGCGCCGACGCTCGCCACCGCGAAGGCGCGCGCCGACAACTACGGTTCAGCGTTCCTCGCCGCAGGCGCGTCCGCTGTCATCGCCGGCGGTCATAGCCATGGCGGTTACCTATCCGCGCTGTTCACGACCACGCAGCCCCTGCTCGAGATGTGGCGCGGCGTGCCTAGCTATAACGGCCACGACATCGTCTTCACGCCGAAGCGCAGCACCGGGACCGCGATCCTCGACCCCGACACTGGCGGGACCTCTCCCAAGAACTTCTATCGCTCGATCGTCGGCAATGTGAACGTCATGACCCACCAGGTCACCGGGACGAAGCTTCCGCCGGGCGTCCGCGGATCAGGCGGGGTCGTTCGCCCGGGGCGGTAATCGGCCGACCAGCACGACCGCGGCCGGAGCGTCGCCCAACTCGATTCTCTGGGCGCGGGCCGCACCGGACGGCTCTGTACCCCTCACGACCGGGACCATCGTCTGCGTTGCGCACCGCAAGGCACTAGGCGTACCGTAGGCCGTCTCGCCGCGAACCGCGGAGCCCTCGAGGAGCGATCGTGACCTTCCGCCGGCCCAAGCCCGTACGCTCAACCGCCTCGTGACGTTTGGCCCGAGGCCGCCTGCGGCGGCCCGAACGAGGCGGCGCAATGGCATCTCGACGGCGTTTGCAGCCTGCGTGCTCGTCGCCCAGCTGATCGGCGCAGCCCCGATCGCAGCTGCAAGGCCCGCCACGTCACCCGCTTCGACACCTGCCGCCGCGCCAGTCAACAATGCGCCGCCGCCGGCCGCGAACCCCTCCGACGATCCGATGGCCGAATCGGGCCAGCTCCAGCCCGGCATCCACTACAAGGATGCCCTCGCCCACGCGAATGACCGGATCACGTTCACGCCGGGCGGCCGGGTCACGGTCCCGTTCCGGCCGCGCGCCGACGATCGGTGGTCGGTCGGAGGCGTCGTCCCGCGCAGGCTGCCTGCCGGCTCGGTCTCCGGCCGTGACCTCCTCTCGAACGGCGACGGCAAACCGGCGGCAAGCCCCGCTGCGAGCTCGGCCCCGACTGCGCCGGTCGACGCTCCGGCCGCAGGTCCGTCCGACCCGCCGGTGGCCGACGGCGCGTCGGCGGCCCTGCCTCCCCCCAGCCCGAACGTCGCTCTCGACGGGACGCGCCTCCGCCGGCAGGTCATGGGCTTTCTCCCGTACTGGGAGCTCAGCGACGCCAAGCTCGACTACGAGCTGCTCTCGACGATCGCCTTCTTCAGCGTCGGCGCGGACAAGAACGGCAACCTGCTCAAGACGAACCCGAACGGAACGCCGACGACCGGCTGGGCCGGCTGGACGAGCTCGCGGCTGACATCGATCATCAACTCGGCCCACGCGAAGGGCACACGGGTCGTCCTGACGATCTCGGTCTTTGCCTGGACGACCGGTCAGGCCGCGACCCAGGGCGCGCTCCTCGGCAGCGCAACTGCACGCCTCAACCTCGCCAAGCAGGCGGCCGCCGCCGTTCGCGCCCGTGGTGCCGATGGCATCAATCTCGACTTCGAGCCGATCGCGACGGGCTACGGCGACGAGTACGCGACCTTCGTGCGGACGGTCCGCGCCGAGCTCGACAAACAGGCCCCCGGCTACCAACTGACGTTCGACACGACCGGCTCGATTGGCAACTATCCGCTCGAGGCGGCGACCGCTCCGGGTGGCGCCGACGCGATCTTCATCATGGGCTACGACTACCGCACAGCCGGAGCCGGCTGGGCCGGGTCGATCGACCCGCTGGCGGGCCCCGCCTACGACCTTCAGGACACCGTCAACGCCTATGCCGCCCGGGTCGCGCCGTCCAAGCTCATCCTCGGCGTGCCGTGGTACGGCCGGGCCTGGTCGACGGTCTCCGACCAGGTGAACGCGAAGACCCAGAGCGGGATGAAGTACGGGACCTCGAACACCGTCGTCTTCGACACCGTCCTCGACTATGCCAAGCAGTACGGCAGGCGCTGGGACAGCCGCGAGCAGTCAGCGTGGATCGCCTACCGGCGCCAGAACTGCTCCTCGACGTACGGCTGCGTGATGAGCTGGCGCCAGATCTATTACGACGACGCGGTCTCGATGAAGCTCCGCTACGACATGATCAACCGGATGGGCCTGCGCGGCGCCGGAATCTGGGCCCTCGGCTACGACGCCGACAGGATCGAGATGCGCCAGGCGCTCGCCGAGAACTTCCTCAACGACAAGACGATCCCGCTCGCCGGGATCCGGGCGATCGCCGCCGTTCAGCGGGCCGAGTCCTTCGCCGTCTCGTGGGTCGGTTCGGACGAAAGCGGGATCCTCGACTTCGACGTCCAGGTGTCGATCCACGGCGGTCCCTGGCATGACTGGCTCAGCCACACGAAATCGACAAGCGCGACCTACGCCGGCGCCGACGGCCGAGGCTTCGCGTTCCGCGTTCGCGCCCGCGACACGCCCGGCAACGTCGGTGCCTGGAACGTGTCCAGCGTCTATCACCCGCACGTCGAACTGGCGCCCGGCGGCTTTGGCCGGGTCGTCGCGAGCACCCTGAACGTGCGCTCGGCGGCGAGCACCTCGGCGCCGATCGTCACGACGATCGGGTCCGGAACGATGCTCGCGATCACGGGCGGCCCGGTCAGCGCGAGCGGCTACACATGGTACAAGGTCACGCTGCCGATCACCGAGTGGGCCCCGATCGCCGACGTCCGCTCGGATGTCTGGGTGGCGTCGCGGAGCAGTTCCGCGACGTATGTCGGCCCGGTCACCGCACCGAATGCCACTGGCGTCGACCTGGCGCCGGGCGTGGCGCCGGCACCTGGCGCCCGCTTCGTCGGGATCAATCCGACGCGCTTCCTCGACACGCGCTCGGCGATCGGTCTCAGCGGGACGTTTGCCAGCGGCGTGCCCCGGACGTTCTCCGTCAGGGGCATCCGAGGCATCCCGTCGAACGCAGTCGCCGTCACAGGGACCCTCACCGTCGTCGGCCAGTCGACCGCGGGGTTTGCGAGCCTCGGCCCGTCGACAGCGACCGTCGCGAGGTCGTCGGTCGTCAACGTGCCGGCCGCCGACGTTCGCGCCGCCGGGGTCACCGTGAAGCTCGGCGCGGACGGCTCGCTGGCCGCACTGTGGACCGGAACCGGCGGCTCGAGGTCGAGTCTCGTCTTCGACGTGAGCGGCTATTTCGTTCCCGGCTCGAGCGGCGCGACATTCGCCGCCCTGACGCCTGCCCGGGTCCTCGACACGCGGACCGGCAATGGACTGAGCGGGCTGTTCGTGTCGAGCGTGCCGCGATCCTTCCTGGTCCGCGGCCGCGGCGGCGTCCCCGCCGGCGCGGTCGCGGTGACCGGCAACCTCACCGTCGTCTGGCCGTCCAGTGCCGGTTTCCTGTTCATCGGTCCCGTTGCCGCGCCGACCCCACCCGGGTCGAACCTCAACGTGCCGCGGGGCGATATCCGGGCCGCGTCTGTGACGGTGAAGCTCGACGGCAGCGGCCGGCTCGGTGTCGTATGGAAGGGCGACCCCGAAGCGAAGACCCACGTCCTGTTCGATGTGACCGGCTACTTCGTCAACGGCGCGGCCGGCGCGACGTACTACCCGATCGATTCGGCGCGGCTGCTCGACTCGCGGGTCGCCAACGGCCTGATCGGCGCCTTTGTCAGCCGCGGGACGAGAACCTTCCAGGCAACCGGCCGCGGGACGATCCCGGCAGACGCGGTTGCCGTGACCGGTGGCGTGACGGTCGTGAGCCCGACGGGGAACGGTCTCGTGATCGTCGGGCCGGCCGGAAAGGCGCTCGGAGCCACATCGACCATCAACCTCCCCAAGGGCGACATCCGGGCGAACGGTCTGACCGTCCCTACCGGCCCAGGCGGGGCCCTCGGCGTCGTTTTCAACGGCCCGAGGGGCTCAACGGCGAACGTTCTCTTCGACGCCACGGGTTACTTCCGCTGAGGGGTACCGGGGGGACGATCGGGCGGGTCCGATGGGCGCCGGCCGGGTCTACACTGGCCCGACCATGACGACCCCGCGGCGCCGCAAGGCAGCCTCCGCGACCGCCGACCCAGTTCTCGGAGCCGGGGCGTGGGTCGTCCTGCCGACGTACAACGAGGCTGAGAACATCCGGACGATCGCCCCCGCCATCCTCGAATCGTTGCCCGGCGCGACGCTCCTCGTCGTCGACGACGGCTCGCCTGACGGCACGGGCGAGATCGCCGACGAGATGGCCGCCGCAGACAGCCGGATTCGCGTTCACCATCGCGCCGAGAAGCAGGGTCTCGGCCGCGCCTACCTCGACGGCTTCGGCGTGGCCCTGGCCGGCGGCGCGGAGGTCGTCCTGCAGATGGACGCCGACTGGTCGCACGACCCGACCACCCTGCCATCGCTCATCGCGCCGATCACCGGCGGAACGGCCGACCTCGTCATCGGGTCCCGCTACACGAAAGGCGGCGGGGTGGTCGACTGGGGTATCGGGCGACGCGTGATCTCCCGCGGCGGCAGCATCTTCGCTCGGACCGTCCTGCGCCTCGGCCCGCGCGACCTCACCGGCGGCTTCAAGGCCTGGCGCGCGTCCACGCTCGCATCGATCCCGTTCGGCGGCATCCACGCAGGCGGCTACGTCTTCCAGATCGAGATGACGTTCCGTGCCACTCGCAGCGGCGCCAGCGTCACGGAAGTTCCGATCACGTTCCGCGATCGGCGAGTCGGCCAGTCGAAGATGAGCCGGCGCATCCTCGTCGAGGCGCTCGTGGTCGTCATCACGCTCCGGGCCGAGGAACTCCGCCGGCGCCTGCCCTGGCGCCGCCACACGCGGCCACCGATCGCGGGCGTCCCGGATCGGCGAATCGACCATGTGCGCCGGGCCGCCGTGGACGCCGCGCCGCCGGCCGCGCTGGAAGCGCCCGTCGCCGGCGAGGGCCGGTGACCGCCGGACTCCACGCGCTGGGGACGACCGATCCGGATCGCGCGGGCGATCCGATTCCCGGCGTTCGGGTCGTCCTCGACGCACGTCCTCTCCAGGAGCCCGACCGGGCGCCGCTGACCGCGAGCTACCTCGACGGCCTGCTGGGTGCCTTCGACGCCGAGCCGATTGACGGCGAGTCGTTCGCGCTCCTCCTCGGATCCGATCTTGACGATCCAACCGAGCGCTTCGAGCACCTCTCGATCGTCGGCCGGAGGCTCCTGCCGCCGACACGGCTGCTGCGGTCCGCGGCACTGACCGTCGATCCGTTCCTGCTCTCAGGAGCGTCAATCGGGGCCGCCTGGCGGGCCGATCGGGCGGGCGCCGCGGGCGCCGTCTACCACACGGTCGGCGGGTCGATCCCCCTGATCACCGGGTTGCCGCTCATCGTCACGCTCCTCGACCTCGCGCCGTGGGAGCTGCCCGGCGCCTATCAGCATGGAACGGCGTCGCGTTTCGGCCAGCGGCTCCGGGGCCGGCTCCTGCGCGACGCGAGTGCCGTGATCGTCGGGACCGAGGCGGTCGCGGTCGCGGCTCGCCGGCTCCTCCACCTTCGCCGCGACAGGATCCGCGTGGTCGGCCTGGCCCCGCGACCGGCCTTCCGCATCGCCGGTGCTGCCGACGCCGCGACTGCACGTGGAACCACCGCTGAGCGTGATCGGCTCGGCCTGCCGGAGCGCTACGTCATCTACTCGGGCCGCTACGACGCTCGCCAGGACCTCGCGACGCTGCTGCGGGCCCTGTCCGAGCTGGCCGAGGTCGGACGGCCCGACGGCCTCCCCGACGACGCTCCGTGGCCGCCGCGGGTCCTCTTTGCAGGAGCCTCGCCGGACGATCGGGCCGCGCTGGCCCGGGCGGCGGCACGCGAGGGCGTCGGCGACACGATCGCTTACGCACCGCGACTGGATGACGAACGGCTCGCGAGCCTGGTCCGCGGCGCGCGCGTGGCGCTCCTGCCGGTCCTCTCGGACAGCACGGGCCAGGCCGCAATCGAGGCGATCGCCTGCGGCGTCCCGGTCGTCGCATCGGCCGTCGGGGCGCTGCCAGAGATCGTGGGTGCCGCCGGCATCCTCGTCGAGCCGCGCGACCCGGCCCGCCTCGCCCAGGCTCTCGCCACGGCGTTCGTCGACGACCGGGTCCACGGCGCCCTCGCCGGCATCGCCCTCGAACGCGCCTCGAGCGATCGGCGCATGTGGGCCGACGTGGCCCGCGAGACCCGTGCCATCTACGCCGAGGCCGCCCGGTCGCGCTAGGTCGGTTGGCGGCGAGCGGGCCGAGCGCGAGCTCCCGATATCTGTATCCCTCTCCCAGAGCCCGCCACATCCGACCCGGCTGTTTCGGGCGCCATCGTTCCTCATATAGCCGCGTCGACGCTTGGACGGCATCGGGAGCGGTCCCGAGGCTGGACGCCGGCGAACACCAATCCGTGAGATGGTTCCGCTTCATTGGAACTATCCGCCCGCCGCTCTAACCCACGAGATAGTTCGAGCCAAGCGGAACTATCTCGGCGAGTTGGCCTCACCCTCGGTCGGCTTCCGCGACCGTCCACGAGCCTGCCCAACGGAGGGGGTCGCTCCGCCCTGATCGGTGGCGCCCGGCGAAGGCGCCCATGGTCGGGGGCCTCACACGAACCAATACAGATACGGCCGGTCCCTAACTGGAACCGTCCCCGACTTCCATGGACAACCCGGGACCGTTCAGCCTACTGCTCGAACACTCCCGCGCCGTGCGGAGTGCGCGGCGGCGGCGGCGCACCCGCGGTGATCGTCACCTTCGTGCCCGTCTGCATCACATTGACGAAGGTCTGGCCGACCGTGAGCGTCACTGCCTTGCCCTTGGCGTCGTAGAAGACCGTCGGCTTCGTGAGCGAGTCCTTCCGCCAGGTGCCCTTGATCGTCGTCCCGTTCGTCGAGATCCAGGCGGTCCCCTTGCCCACGACGTCCGCCTCGAGGCGGTGCTTCTTGGACCCGTCGTTCAACGGCCCGAACTTCATCAGCATGATCACGACGTTCTTGGGGGCGACGCGGGCGCCCGTCGACGCGTCAACCTGCTTCTTCTCGCCGGTCACCGATCGCAGGTAGGTGTTCGTCGTCCAGTCGTAGTCGTAACGGATTTTGTTGGCCGCATAGCCGACGTCGATCCGGCCGCCCCGAGGACGGAGTGTCGCCTCGAGATCCGGCGTGAACGTCCAGACCGGCTTCATCGGCCCGTCCGTCGCCTTGACTGACTTGGCGAGGCTGCGAAGGTGCTTGCCATCCGTGTACAGGTTGTGGGGGGCGAACCGGGTCTTGATCCGCCAGAACGACTTCCCCCAGCGAAACTCGTCGGCGTTGTAGACGAGCTTTCCGCTGCCCTGCGAGCGGAGCGTCTGCAGTGCCTGTGGGGACCCGCCCGCGTGGACGTACATGGCGCGCCATTCGGCCGCCCAGGCAATGTAGTAGTACCGCGCGCTCCGGACCGGACCGACGGCGGCCGGGACGTTTTCCTGGAAGATGAGCATGTAGCGTGGGATGCCGCCCTCCGCCGGTGCCTGCCAGACGACCGACGCAGCACTGAACCCGGATTGCGGTCGGGCGGCGCTCAGATCGTCGATCATCACGGCAATCGGATGCTGGGCGGCGATCGCCGGCGGGACGAGGCGGCCGGTCAACGGTGCGGGAACGGGAGCCGGCGTCGGGACCGGCGTCGGCGCTGGCGTCGGGGTGGGGACGGGCGTCGGAGTCGTGCTTGGCGTTGGCGTCGGCGACGCTGTCGGCGACGCAGGCGAACCAGACGCGCCGGCGACCTGCCCGGGACTCTGGGTCGGCCCGCCCGGCGTGGCCGCCGCGGTGAGGATGCCGAATCCGAAACCGGCGACGACGGCCGCAACGGCAAGGACCGCGACGATCGGCCGTTTCATCGGCGACGTGGCTTCTGGGGTTCCATGGGTCCCTCGATGCGTCGCGCTTCGGCGCGCGCCCCTTGGCGACTTCGTCGGGGCGACGTCAACGATCCCCGGCGAGGTCCGACGCGCAGGATACAGCAGCGGTCGACTTGTGCCGTCTTGTTCGGTAGGCTGCCCGGGAACAGTCCGCCGACACGAAGCGAGATAAGCGATGCCCGACCAAGAGCAGTCCGACGCCGCAGCCGACGAACCGAAGGCCGACGAGACGCCCAACGCCGACGAGCCAGGCGCTGCGGATCACCTCGCGAGCGCCGAGGAGGCCGCGATTCTCGAGGCGGCGGCGGAAGCGGCGAAGACAGATCCGGCCAAGACCGAGCAGACGCCGAGCGAGGAAGCCTCCGCGCACGAGCCCGCCTCGGTGGCGGAGGAACCCGCCGCCGCGGACGAGCCCGCCGCAGCCGAAGAGGAGTCGGTGGCTGGCGCCAAGCCGGCCGTCATCCGCCCCAAAGAGACGACGAGCCGAAAGGCCGCCACGAAGGCCCGGCCGGGCCTGGCGCCGGCGACAGCTCCCGAAGCGTCTTCCGCCCGGCGCGACTCTGCGCTCACGCGACTCGACTCGGTGGTCGTCCGTGGCCGGGGGGCCGACGACGTCATCGCGACGAACCTCGACGTCAGCCGCGGCGGCATCGGCCGCGCCCGGGCCGTCGACATTGCGGTCTCGCAGGGCGGCATCGGCTACGCGCGGGGCGATCGCGTCTCGGTCGAGATGGGGGCGGTCGGCGTGGCGCTGGGCGGCGAGGTCCGGGTGACCCAGGGCGCTGTTGGGACCGTGCTCGCTCGGGACGTTCGGATCGAGCAGTCCGGCGTTCGGACGATCGTCGCAAACAACGTCCGGTTCGAACGGACGACCGGCGTCGTCCTGCTCATCGCGCGTCGCGTCGAGGGCAACGTCCGAGTGCTCCTCGACTGGCGCGGCGCGATCGCTTTCGGGGCGGCGTTCGGGCTCGTCCTGTCGATCTTCCGGCGCCGGAAGTAGGCGGTCGCCGCGTCGCGTCCCACGGCGTCACGACGGGTTCCCGCTCACGCCTCGGCTATACTCGACGACCGGCCTGCGCCCCCCGCGATGGTCGTCCGAGAGCCGGTCCCGCTGATAGGAGCCCACCCACCTGTGATCGATCCCTCCGCGCGCGTTCACGCGACCGCGGATCTCGAGTCCGACGTGAGTGTCGGGGCCGGCACGAGCATCTGGCATCGGGCCCAGATCAGGAACGGGGCCACGATCGGTGCGGAATGCGTCGTCGGCCGTGACGTGTTCATCGACGAGGGCGTTTCGATCGGCGACCGCTGCAAGATCCAGAACGCGGCGTTGATCTACCACGGGGTCACGGTCGAGGACGGCGTCTTCATCGGACCCGCGGCGATCCTGACGAACGATCGTTACCCGCGGGCGATCACGTCGACCGGGGAGCTCACCCGAGCCGCGGACTGGGAGGTTTCGCCGATCCTCGTTCGCTATGGCTCCTCGATCGGGGCCGGGGCCGTTATCGTGGCCGGCGTCGAGGTCGGCCGCTTCGCGACCGTCGGGGCTGGCGGAGTCGTCACCCGCAACGTCCCGAACCATGCGCTCGTCGCGGGGAGCCCGGCCCACCGGATCGGCTGGGTCTGTGCCTGCGGGGCGCGTCTCCTGGACGCCAACGGCGATCCAGTCCAGGCCGAGCCGGGCCGCTACGCCGCCCACACGGACCTCCTCTGCGAGAACTGCGGACGCCACTATGCCTATGTCCCGGATGCCGAGACGCTCGAGGAGCGAACCGGGCCGCGCCAAGGAGCACCTGCATGATCCCGATCGCACGCCCCGATCTCGGACCCGAAGAGCTCGACGCGGTCCGGGAGGTCCTCGGCAGCGGGATGATCGCCCAGGGCCGCAAGGTGGCCGAGCTCGAGGAGCGGTGGGCCGAGTTCATCGGTGTCAAATACGCGGTCGCGATGGCCAACGGAACCGTTGCCCTGATGTCGATCTTCTCGGGGATCGGCCTTGAGCCTGGCGACGAGGTGATCACGGTCTCCCACACCTTCGCGGCGACCGCCAACGCGATCCTGTACACCGGCGCGACGCCGGTCTTCATCGACATCGAGCCAGACACCTACCTGATCGACGCGAAGAAGATCGAGGCGGCCATCACGCCGCGAACCCGGGCGATCTGCCCGGTCCACCTCTTCGGGCTCGTGGCCGACATGGACATGATTCGGGCGATCGCGGACCGCCACGGCCTGGCGGTTGTCGAGGACGCCTGCCAGGCTCACGGCGCGACGTTCCGCGGCCGCAAGGCCGGCAGCTTCGGCGTCGGCGCGTTCAGCCTCTACGCGACGAAGAACATGACGACGGCGGAGGGTGGCTTCGTCACGACGAACGACGACAGCCTGGCCGATTGGCTGCGCCTCTACCGCAACCAGGGCATGCGCGGGCGCTACCAGTTCGAGATGCTCGGCTTCAACTTCCGGCTGACCGACCTCGCGGCGGCGGTCGGGCTTGCCCAGTTCGGCAAACTCCCGCGCAACACCGCCCGGCGCCAGGCAATCGCCGCCCGTTACGACGAGGCGTTCGCCGATCTCCCCGTTCGCCTGCCGGTGACGCCGGACGGCCGGAACCACGTCTTCCACCAGTACACGGTCGATGTCGGTGATTCGCGCGATGCGATCCTCGCGGAGCTGCGGGAGGCCGGCATCGGCTCGGATATCTACTACCCGATCCCCGTTCACCGTCAGGCATACATCATGGAGCGCGGCCTGCACGCGGATCTGCCCGTCACCGACGCGGCCGCGGCTCGGACCCTTGCCCTTCCGATGTTCCCGGGACTGACCGACGACGAGCAGGGCCAGGTCATCGACGCGTTGCGCTCGGCCGTCCTGCGCCACGCAGGCGATGCCGTCGCCGGCAGCGCCACGGCCGAGGCATCTTCCAACGCCGGTGTCGCCGCCCGATGATCGGTGCCTGGCGCCCGGCCGGTGATCGGCCGCTGCGCGTCGGCCTGGCTGGCCTCGGGTCGATGGGCCGCAACCATCTCCGGATCCTCGCCGGGCGAACGGACCTTCGCCTTGCCGCGGTCGCCGATCCCGTCGAGGAGGCCCTGTCGGGCGCGACGGCGGCGTCAGGCGCTCAGGGATTCGCGGAGCCGCTGGCGATGATCGCGGAGGCGGAGCTCGATGCGGTCATCATCGCGGCGCCCACCACCGCCCACGTCCCGCTCGCGCTCGCGGCGATCGAGCGGGGCGCGGCCGTCCTCGTCGAGAAGCCGCTCGCGGCCACGGTCGACGAGGGGATGGCGATCGTCGCCGCGGCGCGCCAGCATGGCGTCCCGGTCCAGGTCGGACACGTGGAGCGGTTCAACCCGGCCGTCCTCGAGCTCGGCCGGCTCGTCGACGCCGGCTGGCTGTCGGCTGTCTACGCGATCGCGTCGCGTCGCGCCGGCCCGTTCCCGGCCCGGATTCGTGACGTCGGCGTCACGATCGATCTCGCGACCCACGATGTCGACATCCTGTCCTGGATCGCCGGCGAACGGCCGTCCCGGGTGTATGCCGAAACGGCCCAGCGAATCCACGCTAGCCACGAGGACCTGCTCTTCGGCCTCCTCCACTTCCCCTCCGGGGCGACCGGCATGCTCGACGTCAACTGGCTGACGCCCGCCAAGCGCCGCCAGCTCGTCGTGGTCGGCGAGGAGGGGATGTTCGAGCTCGACTACCTGACCCAGCGCCTGACGTTCACGAAAGCGACCGATACGACCAACCCGCGGCTGATCGGCGGCTACGCGCCGACCTTCGAGGGCGAGGTCGCGGAGGTCCCGGTCGACTCGGCCGAGCCCCTCGCTGAGGAGCTCGAGGCGTTTCTCGGGATCGTTCGGTTCGGCGGTCGGCCAGTCGTCGATGCCGAGGATGGTCTGTGGGCCGTGGCCGTCGCCACGTCACTCCTCGAGTCGGCGGAGAGCGGCAACGCGATCGACCTCTCGCAGCTGTCCGCAAGGTTTGCTCTCGCATGACGATCGTGTCGCGGCCGACGTCCGTCCAGTCCCTGATCGGCGGCTCGATCGAGCTGCCCGCCCGCACCTGCACCCACGAGCCCGCCGTCCAGGTGAGCCCGTGGGTCGGGGAGCCCGGAACGGCCGGTCGCGTCGCGGTCGTCGGCGCGGGCAAGATGGGCCTCCCGCTCGCCGCCCAGTTCGCCGATCATGGCTGGCAGGTAACGGCTGTCGACGTCCAGCAGGCGGTTGTCGACGCGATCAACGACGGCCGATCGCATGTCGAGGAGGAGCCGGGCCTGGCCGAGCTCGTACGCGCGGCGCATGAGCGCGGCCGCCTCCGGGCGACGACTGACGGCGCCGCGGCGGCCCGCGAGGCCGACGTCGTGGTGCTCATCGTGCCCGTCATGCTCGACGACGAGCAGCAGCCCGACTATCGCTACATGAATGCGGCCGTCGACTCGATCGCCCCGGGCGTCCATGCAGGTTCCCTCGTCATCTTCGAGACCACGCTGCCGGTCGGCGACACCCGCGAACGGTTCACGCCGCGGCTCGAGGCGGCCTCCGGCCTCCGGGCCGACGAGGACTTCTTCGTCGCGTTCTCTCCTGAGCGCCTCTACAGCGGCGCCGCCCTCCGCAACCTCGCGACCTACCCGAAGCTCGTCGGTGGGATCGGGCCGGCGTCGACGGCTCGCGCGGCCGCCTTCTACGACGCCGTTCTCGATACCGAGATCGTGGCGATGTCGAGCGCGGAGGCGGCCGAATTCAGCAAGCTCGCCGACACGACGTACCGCGACGTCAACATCGCCCTCGCCAACGAGTTCGCTCGCTACTCCGAGCGGGTCGGCGTCGATATCCATGAGGTGATCGCCGCGGCGAACAGCCAGCCCTACTCCCACATCCACCAGCCGGGTCTCGGTGTCGGCGGCCACTGCATCCCGGTCTATCCGCACTTCCTGCTGTCGCGAGCGCCGGAGCTGGAGCTCGTCGAGCTGTCGCGACGGACGAACGACGGCCAGATCGGGGTTGCGATCAAGGCGCTGCAGCAGGAGCTCGGCGGGCTGGAGGGGGTCCCGATCCTCGTCCTCGGGCTGACCTACCGTCACGGCGTCAAGGAGCTGGCCTACTCGCGTGCGCTGCCCCTGATCGAGCGGTTGACTCACCAGGGCGCGGTCGTCTCCGCCTTTGACCCGCTCGTGAGCGCGGAGGATGTCGAGCGATCCGGCGTCGCTGCCTACCGCTGGGGCGAACCCGGCCCGTTCCGGGCGATCATCACCCAGACGGCCGATCCGCTGTTCTCGACGCTCGATCCCGGTCTCTTTCCCGATCTCGCGGTCATCTTCGACGGCCGGGACAGCCTTCGCGAGCTGGCGTTGCCCGACAGCGTCGCCTACCGCGGCATCGGTGTGCCGGGCCGTGCTCGCGCTGCGACGGCCCCGACGGCGACCTGATCGCCTCGGCGCGGCGGCTGCCCGCTGCCACCTTCGTGTTCGCCAGCCACTAGGCTGACCCCGTGCGAATCGTCAGCGTCGTCGGGACGCGCCCCCAGTTGATCAAGGCCGCCGCACTGTTTCCCGTGCTGCGCGCCCGTCACGGCGCGGTCTTCGTCGACACCGGGCAGCACTGGGACGATGCGATGGCGGGCGACTTCTTCGCCGAGCTCGGACTGCCGAAGCCCGATCATGCGCTGGGCATCGGTGGTGGTGCGGCAGCCGAGCAAGTGGGCAGGATGCTGCCGGCGATTGCCAGGGTGCTCGCCGACGAGCGCCCGGACGCCGTGCTGGTCTACGGCGACACGAACTCGACGCTGGCGGGCGCGCTCGCGGCGACGACGGCCGGCGTTCCCGTTGCGCATATCGAGGCGGGCCTCCGGAGCTTCGATCGGCGGATGCCGGAGGAGACAAACCGGGTCCTCACCGACCATGTCGCGCGCTGGCTCTTCGCCCCGACGCCGACCGCGGTCGCGAATCTCGCAGCCGAGGGCATCCGCGACGGCGTTGTCCTCGTCGGCGACGTCATGCTGGATCTCGCGGCACGGATCGCGGGGGAGGTTCGCGACGGCGCGACGACCCTTCCGCCGATCGCCGGCCGGCTGGGCGTCGAACTGGCGCCCGGGGGCTATCTGTTCGCGACGATCCATCGGGCCGAGAACCGAAGCCCTGCGGCGATCCGGGCATGGGCGGCGCTGCTCGCGGCGGCAGGGCGTCCCGACCGGCGGGTCGTCCTAGCGCTCCACCCCGGGACGCGCGCCGCGCTGGACGCCGCTGGCGTGCAGCTGGCGGCCGACGTCTGCGTGGTCGAGCCGCAGGCCTATCGCACGACGCTCGCCCTCCAGCTCCACGCTGCCGCCGTCCTCACCGATTCAGGCGGGGTCCAGCGCGAGGCGGCCTGGCTCGGCGTGCCGTGCCTCATCCTCCGCGGGACGACGGAGTGGGTCGAGGCGGTCCGGGAGTCGGGCGGCTCGATGGTGGTCGTGGGGCTCGATGCCGCCCGGGCGACGGCGGAGCTGGATCGTCTGGCGCCGATCGGCTCGTCCGGGGACCTGGCACGGCAACGGGCCGCCGGACTCAGGATCGCTCCGGCCGGGGCCGCCGATGCGATCGTCGCCGCGCTCGAGGCAGCTCGCCCGTGAGGGTCATCATGTTCGTTCGCAACGACGTCCTCGTCGACGCCCGCGTGCTCAAGGAGGCCCGCTCGCTCGGTGAGGCGGGCCACGACGTGACGATCTTCGGGATCACCCGTCCGGGCACCCCGCAGGTCGTCGAACGTGAGCAGCGCGAGGGCTTCGCGATCGTGCGGGTACCGATGCCGCGCTGGAACCGCTGGTGGCGCTGGTTTCGCGCCCCGTCGCGACTCTGGTCGCGGATCCGCCATCCGCGGGGGGCGCCGGGCTCGCGAATGGACGGCCTTGACTGGCTGGCGATGTGGCGCTTCGGCAACCTCGGCTGGGCCCGCGCTGCGGCGCGCGAGGCGGGTCCCGCCGACGTCTACCACGGCCACGACCTCACAGGGCTGCCTGCGGCGATCTTCGGCCGCGACATGCACGGTGGCACCGCCCGCGTCGTCTACGACAGCCACGAGCTCTTCATCACATCCGGCGCGGTTGTCGGCCGGCCGGGGTGGGCGGTCGCCTGGCTCGCTCGTCGGGAACGGGACTGGGCCGCCGAGGCCGACGCCCTCGTCACGGTCAGCCACGGCTACGCGGCGGAGCTTGGCCCGCGGCTCGGCAAGGATGAGGTCGTCGTCGTCCACAACTGTCCGCCACGACCGATCGGCGAGCTGGTGCGGTCCGACGCCATTCGCGAGGCGGCCGGCATCCCGCCCGGGGCGCCGATCGTGCTCTACCACGGCGGCCTGCGGCCCGGTCGCGGCGTCCGCCAACTCGCCGAGGCGATGCTCGAACCGGGTCTCGAGGCGGCCCACCTCGCGTTCCTCGGGTTTGGCCCGTCGCGTGGCGAGGCGGAGGGGCTCGCCGGGGAGCCGCGGTTCGGCGGCCGCATCCACGTCGTCGGCCCGGTGCCGCCGCTGGACGTCGTCAGCTGGGTGGCCTCGGTCGACGTCGCCGCGATGCCGATCCAGGCCCACAGCCAGAGCTACTACCTTTCGACGCCGAACAAGATGTTCGAGGCGTTCGCCGCCGGCGTGCCGGTCGTTGCCAGCGATTTTCCCGGAATGCGGGGGATCGTCGCCGAGGACCCGAAGCGGCCGCTCGGCGAGCTGTGCGACCCGGCCGACCCTGCATCGATCGGGCTCGCCATCCGGAAGATCGTCGAGCTCTCGCCAGACGCGTGGGCCACGCTCGCGGCGCGCTGCCGCCAGGCTGCGGTCGAGCGTTGGAACTGGGAGACGGAGTCGGCCCGCCTGGTCGAGCTCTACCGGCGCCTCGAGCCCGGCGGATGACGGACGAGCCGGGCGCGGGCGATCCGGTCTCGCAGCGAGCCACGCTCGTGCTTCCGTCGAGCGGGGCGTTCGACTCGCGTGCCTGGCGGATCGCCAGCGCGCTCGCCTCCCGGGGCCACGCAGTATCGGTTCTCGCTCGCCGCGAGGCCGGGTGGCCCGACGAGGAGGCGCACGCATCGGGCTACCAGATCATCCGGGTGCCCGTGTCGGCCCTCGCCGGACTGCCCGGGCCGCTGCGCTGGCTCGCGCAGCGTCTCCGGCGTCGGTCGGCGACGGCGCCGCGCGAGCGAGCGGGTCCGCCGCCCCAGCCACGCGCGCCCGCTGCCGGCCGCCTCCGATCGGCCTCGTCGGCGGTCGTCCGATTGGCCGCGATCGCGCTCACCGTTCGCTCCCAGCGCCTCGCCAGCCGCCCCGTCGCCCCGCCGGCCGATGTCGTCCACGCGATGGCGTACATGGGCATCCCGATCGGGCTCGACCTGGGCCGCCGCGACGGATCCGCTGTCGTCTACGACGCCCGCGACATCTACGTCGACGCCGCGAACGTCGCGCGGCTGCCCGGCCCGGCGCGCAGCCTGTTCGCGGCTGTCGAGCGACGCTGGGCGCGCCAGGCGAGCCGCGTCGTGACGGTCAACGAGCCGTACGCCGAGGTCATGGAGCGGCGGTTCGGCGTGCCGCGGCCGCTCATCGTCATGAACTGCTCGTACCGCCGCGATGTGCCTGCAGCGCCGCGGCGGCTCTTCCACGACCGTCTCGGCCTCGATCCGACGACGCGGGTCGTCCTCTACCACGGCGGGCTCTCGCGCGACCGCGGGATCGAGCAGCTCATCGAGGCGCTGCCAACGTTCCCCGAGCACGCCGTCCTCGCGCTCCTCGGCTACGGCTCGCTCCGGGCGGAGCTCGAGCGCCGCGCCGCGGAACCCGCTCTCGCCGGCCGGCTCTTCGTCCTGCCTGCCGTAGCGCCGACCGAGCTGCTCGACTGGGTCGGCTCGGCGGATGTCGTCGCGATGCCGATCCAGCCGACAACGCTCAACCACCGGTTGACGACGCCGAACAAGCTGTTCGAGGCCATGGCCGCGGGCGTGCCGGTCGTCGGGTCCGACCTGCCGGGGATGGCGGGGATCGTCCGCGAGACGGGCTGCGGCCTCGTTTGCGACCCGACCTCGCCCGCGGCGATCGCCGCTGCCGTCCGGTCGATCCTCGAGGCGCCGGACGAAGAGCGAGCGGCGTATCGGGGTCGCGCGCTCGCGGCCGCCCACGGGACGTACAGCTGGGAGGCGCAGGTCGAGGTCCTGCTCGCCGAATACGGCCGCCTGACGGGCCGCCCGTGGTGAGCGCCGGTCTCGAGGCGGGGCGGCGGCGTCGGGCGGTCGTGCTCGTCGGCGGCCCGGCCGCGCCGTATTCGCGCTCGATCCGCATCGCCCGGGCGCTCGCCGCCGAGGGCTACGCCGTCGAGATCGCCGCGGTGGCCGCGCCCGGCCTGCCGGAACGCGAACCGGTCGCCCCCGGCGCGCCCGGTTCGGTCGGTGAGCCCGTCCCGGATGCTGCACGAGTGGGCGAGATCGAGCTGCGCCGCTATCGGCCGTCGGGCCCGTGGGCGATCCTGGGCGCAAGCGACGCCGCGACGGGGGCATCGTCGGCGAGTGCCCAGCAGGCAGGGGTTCCGGCCGGCGGCCCGGCGGGCGCGCTGCGCCGCGCCGCTCGTATGCTCGCCGCGCCATTGCTGACCGAGCGCCGATGGCTCTTCTGGCCCCATACCGTCCGGGGCTGGTGGTCCACGCTCGCCCGCGAGCTGGCTCCGGCGGACCTGTACCACGCCTGCGGCTCGCTGACGATCACCGCCGCGCTCGCCGCCCGCGACCGCTCGCCGGTTGGGCCGAGCGGTTCGTCGGCCAAGGTCATCTACGACGCGATCGACGACGTCGCCGAATCGAACGACGCGCTCGCCGTTCCCGGACCGATCCGTCGTCGGAACGCCCGGACGGAGGCCTGCTGGGCACGAGCCGCCGACGAGATCGTCACCGTCAACGAGGCGCTGGCCGCCCGTCTCGGTGCCCGCTGGGGACTCAGTCGCGAGCCGCTCGTCACTCCAAACCTGCCGGAACCCGCCGATGCCTCGTCCGCCGCCGACCCGCAGGACCACCTCCGGGCTGCGACCGGCCTGCCGGCCTCGACCCGGATCGTCCTCTTCCAGGGTCGCCTCGGGCCGGGCCTCGGCCTCGACGAGGCGGCGGAGGCCGTCCTCGCGGTCCCGGATGCTGCGCTCGTCCTGCTCGGGTTCGGCCGGGGGATGGCCGCCGCAGTCGCGCGCGACCACGATCCGCGCTTCAAGGGGCGCCATTTCACGCTGCCGGCCCGCCATCCGGACGAGCTCCGCGCCTGGACAACCTCGGCCGAGGTCGCGATCATCCCCCTCCCCCCGGTTTCGATGAACCAGCGCCTGTCGACGCCGAACAAGTTCTGGGAGGCGCTCGCCGCCGGCACCCCGATCGTCGTCGTCGCGGGGCTTGAAGTGATGGAGCGGCTGATCCGCGAACACGACCTCGGGGCGATCGCCGCCTCCGTCGAGCCGCCGGACCTCGCTGCTGCCATCGGTTCGGTACTCGATCGCCTCGGCACCGACGGACCCGCCTGGCGAGCGCGGATTGCCCGAACGAGCGCCGAGCGTTTCGGCTGGCCGCAGGCTGCGACCGCCTACCGCTCGCTCGTGCGCTCGCTTGTTCCTGTGGCTGGGCCGACAAGCGCCGGCGGGGGCCCTTCGGCGGCAAGGTAAGGTGCGATCGTCGCGTGGATTCGCGGGTACGTATAGGCTCGGCTTGCCTCGTACGACCTCTCAGCCGTGCGTCGATAGAGGTCCGGTTCCGTCAGCACCCGGCGAAGGAGCGGTAGGGCCTCGTCCACCTG
>JBBSCI010000005.1:0-39896 GCA_038250445.1 Candidatus Limnocylindrales bacterium
ACTGCCTGATTGCCGCCCTTACCGCCGTGGTGGCGCGAGAACGTGGCGCCGGTGATAGTCTCGCCCGGCGAGGGCAGCCGATCCGAAGTCGCCACGAGGTCGACATTGACTGACCCAACGACGATCACTCTGGACCTCACGCCGATGGCTCGCGGGGCGTCGCCTCGGACTTCGGTGCGCGAGTCGCGGTTTTCCATTGAGGTTGCCGAATTAGCCGGTGACGAATTCGCCGCCGTCGACACCGATGACATTGCCGCTGATCCAGTCGGAGTCGGTCTCGGATAGGGTCACGATCGCGTTGGCGACGTCGGCGGTCGTCGTCAACCGCCCGTGCGGGTTGCGAGCGAGCGTGATCTCGACCATCCGGGCCGCCTCGGGGATCTTGCGCAAGGCGGGCGTGTCCGTGACGCCGGCGCGGATCGAGTTCACCGCGATCCCGGTGTCACGCCGAGCGAACTCCATCGCCAGCTGGCGCACGTGCGATTCGAGGGCCGCCTTGGCGCCGGAGACCACGCCGTACGAGGGAACCACCCTGTCGGTCCCCTCCGAGGTCATCGCGAAGATCTTCGAGCCGCGTTCGAGGAAGCCCGCGTGGTAGAGGTCCTGGGCCCAGTAAACGAGGCTGTTGCCCATCACGTCCTGGGTCATCTCCATCTTCTTGCGATCAACGGCGTCCTTGGGGTCGTCGGCGATGAAGGGGACGAGCGATCCGAACGCCAGGGAGTGCATCACGACCCGCAGGTAGGGCCGGCGACCCGCGGCACGGCTCTTCTCGAACCGGGTCCGGATCGCTTCGACCGCTGTGGCCCGCTTCTCATCGTCGGCCGCGTTCATGTTGATGTAGAGCGCCTCGCTGCCGGCCGCCGCGATGCCCGATTTGACGTCCTCGACGTGGTCCAGCGCGGCCCGGAAGTCCAGATGGATCCCGACGATCTTGTAGCCTCGCGCCGCGAGGGCGAGGGCTGTGGCCTCGCCCATCCCGCTCGAAGCGCCGAGGATGAGCGCCCAGCGCTCGCGATCGTCGGTCATGGGTCTCTCCGGCTCGTTTCACGTTGGGGTCCGCCGCGAGGTGAGCGGCCCGCCGAGTCTAGCAGGGGCGCACCGCCCAACCGGTCGAATACGTGCGGCTGCGCATGCGTTTCGGCGACCCTCGCACCGAGGCGTGCTGCGGGCCGATTACGCTGTGGCCCATGGCCGATCTGAAGACCGAACAGATCATCGCGCTGCTTGTTCCGATCATCCTGATCCAGCTTGGGCTGATGATCACCGCGCTCTACGACCTCGAGCGCGAGGAGCGACGGGTGCGCGGCGACAACAAGCTCGTCTGGGTGCTGATCATCGTGCTCCTCAATATCGTCGGGCCGATCCTCTACTTCGTCGCCGGCCGGGAGGAGGCGTGACCGGCGCGGGGCCTACCTCCGGGCAGGCGATCGAGGCGCGCGGACTGACCAAGAGGTTCGGCTCGATCGTGGCCCTCGACGGGCTCGACCTGGACGTGCCTCGCGGGTCCATCTTTGGCCTGCTTGGCCCGAACGGCGCGGGCAAGACCACGACGATCCGGATCCTGACCGGCCTCGCGCGACCGACCGCGGGCACGGCGTCGGTCGTCGGCGTCCCGGTCGGCCTGGACGAGCCGGAGCTCCGCCGTCGCCTCGGTTATCTCGACCAGGACCCCCGGTTCTACTCGTGGATGAAGGGCCGCGAGCTCCTCGAGCTGGTGGCCCGGCTACATGGCCTGAGCGGAACCGAGCTCCGGTCGCGAGTCGGGAAGATGCTCGCCGTGACCGGGCTGTCGGGTGCGGCTGAGCGTCGGATCGGCGGGTACTCGGGTGGGATGCGGCAGCGGCTCGGAATCGCCCAGGCGCTGCTTCACGATCCCCAGATCCTGTTTCTCGACGAGCCGGTCAGTTCGCTGGACCCGGAGGGGCGGCGGGACCTGCTCGAGCTGATCGCCGGCCTGCGGGGCGAGGCGACGGTCGTCTTCTCGACCCACGTCCTGTCCGATGTCGAGCGAATCTGCGACCGGATCGCGATCATCCACCGGGGGCGGCGGGTGACGGAGGGTCCGCTCGAGGATCTGCTCGCCGCGCACGCCCGCCCGATCATCCGGATCCTGCCCGCGCCGGGCCAGGACGAACTGGTCGCCGCACTGGTCGACCGCTTGCGCGCCGCGCCATGGACGACCGACGTCGCCATTGCCGGTGACGTCATCCGCGTTACGGTCTCCGACCCGGAGACGGCGGCCCGCGGCGTCCTCTCAATCGTCGCTGCAACCGAGGTCGTGATCGATCTGTTCGAGCGGGCGCGCCCGACGCTCGAGGACGTCTTTCTGGAGCTCGTCGGTCCCGCCGCTCCGGACGAGCTCGACGGTCGCGGGTTCGTCCGGCCGCGCGAGGTCTCCGACCGATGACGGGCCTCGGCACGCTCCTGCGCAAGGAGCTCCTTGAGCAATGGCGGACTACGCGACTGCCCGTCGTCGCGACCGTCTTCCTGCTCGTGGGGCTGTCGTCGCCGCTTCTCGCGAGGTTCACGCCGGAGCTCCTCAAGGCGGTCGCCGGCGACCAGTTCCAGATCACCCTGCCGTCGCCGACCGTGGCCGACGCCTACGACCAGCTGGCCAAGAACCTCGGCCAGTTCGGCGCGCTCATCGCCGTCCTCCTGGCCATGGGCGCGATGGCGACCGAGAAGGAGCGCGGGACGGCGGCGCTGATCCTCACGAAGCCCGTCAGCCGCGCTGCGTTCCTCGTCGCGAAGCTCATCGCAATCGCGACGACGCTCGGCGTCTCGACCACGATCGCGGCCGCGGGGGCATGGTTCTACACGCTGGTCCTGTTCGAACCGCTGCCGGTCGGGGGCTTCGTCGCCGCCGCGATTCTCCGATGGCTGGCCCTCGTCGCGTACGGCTCGATCACCCTCCTCGGAAGCACGCTGACGCGCTCGGCGCTCGCCGCCGCGGGCCTCGGAGTCGCGGCGTTCATCGTCCTCGGAATCCTCAGCATCGCTCCGTCGATCGGGCGCTTCCTGCCGACCGGTCTCGGAGCGCCGGCCCGCGGCCTTGCGCTGGGCCAGGCCGGCGTGGATGTCCTGGGACCGACGATCGCGACGGTCGTGCTCATCGCCGGTCTCGTCGGCGTCGCCTGGCTCGCCTTTCGCCGCCAGGAGCTCTGACGGCGCGCGTATCGACTCAGACGATTTCGGCGGTTCGCAACAAGGCGATCTCATCCGAGGTATAGCCCAATTCGCCGAGGATCTCGTCGGTGTGCTCGCCGAGCAGCGGCGGTGGAGTGCGAACGCTGGCCGGGGTCGCCGACAGGTCGAACGGCGGCCTCACCTGGCGCGTCCGACCCAGGACCGCGTGGTCGAGATCGACAGTGGCAGGACGCTCCAGCGCCCAGGCAGTCCCGAAGGCCTCCGCTACGTCGTTGATCGGCCCGGCCGGAACGTCCGCCTTGTCGAGGGCTGCGAGCCACTCCGCCGACGTCCGCTCGGCGAGCCGGGCGCGCAGCGTATCGATGAGCTCGCGGCGATTGGCGACCCGTTCGCCGTTCGTCGCAAAGCGAGGATCGTCGGCGAGGGCCGGGAGCCCGAGGGCGCGGCAGAGACGCGGCCACTGCCGCTGGCTGCCGGCCGCGACCGCGATCTCGCCATCGGCCGTCGGGAAGGTCTCGTACGGAACGATGTTGGGGTGGGCGTTGCCCAGGCGCGTTGGTGCCTCGCCGCCGACGAAGGCGTTCTGCGCCTGGTTGACAAGGATCGCGAGCGTCGAGGCGATGAGCGAGACGTCGACCCGCTGGCCGTTCGCCGATCCACGTTGCCGTGCGGCGAGCGCAGCGAGCACCGCTACCGCGCCTTGGAGCCCGGCGATGACGTCAGCGATCGCGACCCCCACCTTCATCGGGCCACCGCCGTCCTCGTCCCGGGCGCCCGTGATCGACATGAGTCCGGACACCGCCTGGATGACGAAGTCGTAGCCCGGTCGCCCGGACTCGGCGCCGGTCGATCCGTAACCGGTGATCGCGAGGTGGACGAGGCTCGGGTTGATCTCGCCGAGCTCGGGGTCGCCGAAGCCGAGCCGCTCCAGGCCGCCCGATCGGAAGTTCTCGACGAGCACGTCAGCGTCGGTGAGGAGCCGGCGGAGGACGGCTGCGCCGTCCGGCCGCTTGAGGTCGAGCCGGATGCTCCGTTTGTTGCGGTTGACCGCGAGGAAATAGGCTGCGGTGCGCGTGCCGTCGCCGTCATTCCCGACCCAGGGCGGACCCCAACCGCGCGTCGCGTCGCCCTCCGGCGGCTCCACCTTGGTGACCTCCGCGCCAAGATCGGCCAGCAGCATCGTGCAGTACGGGCCCGCCAGAACGGTCGAGCAGTCGACGACGCGAATACCGGCGAGCGGTCCGGGCGCTGGTTCGGACATTCGTCGATGGTAGCGGGCGTTCCGGCCGGGTTATCGTCATCCCATGACGCCGCCGCGGCCCCTGATGCGCCTCGCCTGGGCATTCCACAAGGCGCTCTTCTGGGTTACCGGCGGACGAGTCGGGACGGAACGGGCCGGCGCCGGGCTCGGAACGCTCTTCCTCCTGTCGAGGGGCCGGACGAGTGGGGCCGTCCGACGGAGCGGGCTCTTCTATGTCGAGGATGGCCGGGACCTCATCGTGGTCGCTTCCAACGCCGGCGCGAATGTCGATCCAAACTGGTGGCGCAACCTCCAGGCGACGCCGGACGCCGAGGTGGAGATCGGCAGGGAGCGGCTGCCGATCCGCGCTCGCGCTGCGACGGCAGAGGAAGCGGCACGCCTCTGGCCGCGGCTCGTTGCTGCAAATCCTGGGTACGCGGCGTACCGGGCCAAGGTCACCCGGGAGATCCCGATCGTCATCCTCGAGCCGCGATAACCGCCGCGGATGCGCATCTGGATGCGATCAGCTGGCCCTGGCAGGACCGGTCGGCCCGTCCGGGCTACGATGAATCCATGACCGATCCCAAACAACTGACACTGATGACCGTCCATGCCCATCCCGACGACGAGTCGATCGGGACTGGCGGGACCATGGCCAAGGCCGTCAAGGCCGGCCACCGAGTTGTCCTCGTCACCGGGACCCGCGGCGAGCTCGGCGAGATCGTCGTGCCCGAGATGGACACGCCAGACAACCACCGGCGCCTGGGTGAGATCAGGGCCGGCGAGCTCGAGGCGGCGATGGGCGAGCTCGGCGTGACCGAGTGGGAAAACCTCGGCTACCGCGACTCCGGGATGATGGACGATGCGGGCAACCGCGATCCGCGCTCGTTCTGGCAGGCCGATCTCGACGAGGCCGCCCGGCGGCTGACCTGGCTCATCCGCCAGTTCAAGCCCGACGTTGTCACGGCCTACAACAAGTTCGGCGACTACGGGCACCCCGATCACATCCGAACGCACGATGTTGCGATCCGGGCGTTCGCGCGGGCTGGCGACCCGAGCTGGTACAAGGACCAGATCGACGAAGGCCTCGAGCCGTGGGCTCCGTCGAAGCTCTACGAGCAGACGATGCCGGCGTCCGTCCGCAAGCAGATGAACGACCGTCTGACGGAACTCGGCGTCGAGAGCTTCTGGCTGCCACCCAAGGACGCGACGCCGGAGCAGCTGGCCGAATTCGAGGCCCGCATGGCGATGATGCTCGTGCCGGATGAGTCGATCACGACGTGGATCGACATCAGCTCCACGATCGATGCCAAGTGGGAGGCAACCCGCCGCCACGTGACCCAGATCTCGGCCGAAAGCCCATTCATGAAGTTCGGCCTCGATGGCTGGCGCGAGTTCTGGGCGAAGGAGGCGTACATCCTCCGCGAATCGCGGGTCGAGACCATGTTGCCGGAGGACGACCTGTTCGCCGGGCTCAGCTGAGGCTGCCGACCGTTCCCGGCCCGATCGCTACCAGTCCAGCAGGCCCTTCGAGGCGTTGAAGATCTGGCCCATCACGATCCGCCCGTCGCCGGTCGGGTCGAGGAAGTTGGGTTGGGCCTTGTCGAGGATGATATGGGGCCGCATCCGGGCCTGGACGAGGTGGGCGCCGCGGAACGTCAGCTCGAGCGTGACCCCCTCCATCGTCGGCTCCGACCACGTCTGGTCGAAGATGAAGTTGCCGAGCGCGTACCAGATCGGCTTGCCCTCGTAGACCTCCATCGCACCCGCCCAGTGGGCGTGGTTGCCGATGACCATGTCGGCCCCGGAGTCGATCGCGGCGCGGGCCAGGTCCTGCTGGCCCTTGAACGGCGTCGGGTCGTACTCCGTGCCCCAGTGGGGGAAGACGATCACGAGCTGGGCACCTGCGTCGCGCGCCTTCCTCACGTCCTGGGCGACGATCGGGGCGGACATCGAAGCGCTCCCCGCCTTGTCCGAGCCCGCCCGATAGGTCGGCGCGATCGTGTCGTAGGCAAGGATCGCGACCTTCGTCCCAGCGGCCTCGAGGATCGTCGGGCGCCGGGCGACCGCGGCATTCCGCCCGGCCCCGCCGGACTTGATCCCGAAGCCGGCGAGGTTGTCGATCGTCTGCAGGATCCCGACCCGGCCGGCGTCCCCGATGTGGTTGTTGGCCAGCGAGACGAAATCGATCCCGGCGTTGGCGAGGCCCTTGATCAGCGCAGGGTCGGCCGAGAAGACCGTGCCCCCGGTGTGGTAGCGGAACTTGTCCGGCGCCGGGTTCTCGAAGTTCGCGATTGCCAGGTCGGCGCCCTTGATGAGCTTGCGCATCGCGCCGGCATTCCCGGTCCGTTTCGTCCGCGGCACGTCCCAGCCGCGCCCGGAACAGCAGTAGCGCGAGGTGATATCGGCGCTGCCGCCGTCGAACGGGAAGTCGATGCCCTTCTTGTTGATCTTGACGGTCTGGGCGACGCCCCGATCAAGCAGGATGTCGCCGCCCGCGAAGAGCGTCCAGGTGGTCGCCGGATCGAACGGCTCCTGGCTCGCGGGGAGTTTCGCAGTCAGGCCCCACGCCTCGATGGATTCGACCGCCCCGACCCCGAACAGCTGGCGGTCGCCCCAGCCGAGGGCCTGCACGGACGGCCCGACGGCATCCGCGCGGAGGAACGCGAGCCGCTTCCGATGGGCGGCGAGGTCCGCGGCCAGCGCCGCGGCGTCCGGCGCGAGGACGAGCCGCTTCGCGTCGGCCGGCCGCTCGGCCCCGACGGCGGCGAGGATCGCGTCAGCCTCGTCGGCGACGAGCTCCAGCGCCTCGTACGTCTTGCTCGTCCCCGCGAGAACCGCATCGACCTCGTCCCGCCCGGTGCGATCCACCTGGGTGCGGAACTGGGTGACCGGGACGATCACGACGTCTGCGGGAGTGCCGCCGCTCGCCGGCGGGGCCTCGGTGGGCGCCGGAGGTGAGGCGTTGGTCGCCGCCGGTGTCGCTGCAGGAGCCGAGGACGTCGCCGTCTGACGGTCGCCGGTCGCCCCGGGGCTCGCGGACGGAGTCGACGAGCCGACGAGTCCGCCGCCGACAGTGATGGCAACGGCCGCGACAAGAACGACGAGGACAGTGACAAAGGGGAGTCGCTTCACGGCGGCGATTGTGACAGCCGGCCATGAAGAACGCCCCGTCCGGGCGGGCGGACGGGGCGTAGGGAGATGCGTCGATGGCGGACCCGACCGGATTCGAACCGGCGATCTCCAGCGTGACAGGCTGGCATGTTGGGCCGCTACACCACGGGTCCGTTGCAGCGACCGGGAGGATAGCACCTGAGCCCGGCGTTGTCGCTCCTCATCGGGCCCAACCCGGCGCGGATGGGCGTCGCTTGAAAGGCGCGTCCGAGCACCGAGTGGAGGGCGCAATGCACCCAGCGGCGTCCAGGCGCGACAGCCCGTGCTACGGCGGGACCTGGAATACCTGGGCGTCGATCCCGAGCCGGCCGAACTGAAGCGCCGGACGTCCGTCCGACACGTCGTGCACGGTGATCGAGCTCTCCCAGGCCGTCTGCTTGCCGTCCTCGTCGAAACCCGAAGCCCCGGCAGCGAGCAGCCAGCGGCCGTCGGCGGAGAGGCCGATGTTCGTGTAGGCCGCAATGGCGGGCCAACGGTCGAGGAGCGTGACCGTGCTCGTATCGAAGACCCAGACCCCCGAGGTGGCGGGACTGTAATTGCGACCCCCATCCGAGACGACGCCGAGAGCGAATACCCGCGTGCTGCCCGGCTCGGCCAGTAGTTGCGGCGAGTAATACAAGCGGCTGTCTGACGCGAAGGACACCCACTCCGGTACCGGGCCGGAACCCGGTCCGCCCGTCCCTGATCCTGACCGGTCGACGACCGTCGCCGCCGGGTCGACCTTGAGCACGTCGATCTTGCCGCTGGCGAGGTCGAGGCGACGGAGCGTGTGATCGTTTGGCTGCCAGATGACGATGCGTCGGTTCACGCGATCAAGGATGGGGTCAGCCAGCCACGAGCCCGTCGAGTCGAACAGGTCGAATGTGCGCCGCTCGGTTCCCTCCGGGCTCAGCAGCGAGAGGGTGACTGTCGTGTCGACATCGGAGGCCGGCCAGCAGATCGCCGCGAGCTCATCGACGGTCACCCAGGTCACCCAGTAGCACGGCCGAAGGCGGGTCGCGAGTTCCGGCCCAAGCGGAGTCGGCAGGCCGACGGACCCGCCTGGTACGCGGGCCGCGAGATCGATCAGCCATCCCTCCGGCGACTCCTGTGTCGAGGCTCCGGACGACGAGCCGGTGTCCACCCAGGCCCAAACGACGAGGCGCCGACCGTCGGGCGACAACCGGATGTTCGGCCCCGCGAAGTAGTTCTCGATCGTGCCCTCGTCCGGGCTCGGCGTTGGTCCCGGGACCGGTGGGATCACGACCGTTCCAAGCTCGGTGCGGGCGACAACCTGAAGCGCGGCGAGGTCGATCGTCTCGACCGCCATGGACCACTGGGCGCCGGACCTCGTCGCGCTCGCCAAGTAGGCGGTTTGCTGGTCGGGGGACACCTCGAGGTCGAACCGATTGTAGAAGTCCTGGGCTGGCATCGGTGCGACGGACGTGTAGGTACCGATTGTGGAGCGCCGGAGCTCGCGGCCAGCAGAATCGACATGTTTGATTTCGACGGTTGCGGTCTCCTGATTGGCCTCCGATGCGCGAATGAAGCACACGCACCACCATCCGTCGCCGGTCCGCGATCTGAAGATCGCGTCGTTGTCGCCGCGGAGCCCCATTGTCGGCCCAAGCTTGCCGGTCGTCGGGTCCGCCAGCCGCAGTCCGCCGACGTCAACGGCCAAGGGCTCGGTCGGGTGGGGTCCATCACCGACGGTGAGCGCGGGTGCCGGCGTCGCAAGGCCAGGCGTAACGCTGAAGACCGGTCGGGGTGTCTTCGACGGGGCAGGCGTCGGCGTCGGCTGCAGGAACGACAGGTCGATCTCGGGCCGCCATTCGATCCGGGGTCCGATCCAGGCGATCATCGGGACCAGGATCGCGATGGCGATCACGATGATGATCGGCGCCCGGCGCCACCGGTCGGATCTCGCCCGTCCGGCCGGGCCGCCAATCCGCGTGGGGATGACCTCGAAGCTCTGCTCCGCGCGCTCGCCCCGACGGTCCTCGCCCATGCGGTCAACCTACACCGTGCGCGTCCGGAGAGTTCCTCGTGATCGCCATTGGCCGCGGCCGGCGCCCGGGTGATGCAAGCCCGCCTCCGCCCAAGTCGTGGCTCGCTCCTATACTCGCCGGCATGTCAGTCATCGATCTCCGCTCCGACACGGTAACGAAACCGACCGCCGCGATGCGTCGGGCCATGGCCGAGGCCGAGGTCGGCGACGACGTATGGAGCGAGGATCCAACGGTCAATGCCCTCGAGGAGCGGACAGCGGAACTGCTCGGCAAGGAAGCCGCGCTGTTCGTCGTCTCCGGGACGATGGCCAACCTGGCCGCCCAGATGGCGCACCTCGCGCGCGGGCAGGAGATCATCGCCGGGGGCGATACCCACCTCGTGATCGACGAGGCGGCGGGGCACGCGGTCGTCGTTGGCGCGTCCGTCCGCCAGCTTCGCGACCGGGCCGATGGGACGCTCGATCTCGACGAGCTCGACGAGGCATTCCGCAATCCGGACGACATCCACGAGCCACCGACGGGCCTGGTCGTCATCGAGAACGCCCACTCCCACTCAATGAACCAGCCGCTGCCGCCCTCGTACCTCGTTGCAGTCGCGGCGATTGCCCACCGCCACGGCGTGCCGCTCCACGTCGATGGGGCTCGCTTCTTCAATGCCTCCGTGGCGCTCGGCGTGTCGCCGCGAGAGCTGGCGGCCGCCGCGGATTCGGTCGCGTTCTGCCTCTCGAAGGGGCTGGCCTGCCCGATCGGCTCCCTGGTCGTCGGGAACCGGACGTTCATCGCCAGGGCCCGCCGGGCGCGGAAGCTGCTCGGCGGTGGGATGCGCCAGGCGGGAATCGCCGCGGCCGCCGGTCTCGTCGCCCTCGCCGACGGGCCGGCCGGGATGATCGAGCGCCTCGCCGAGGATCACCGCAACGCCCGCCTCCTCGCCGAGGGACTCGCCGGCCTCGACGGGATCGTGAGTGCCGGCGGCATCGCCCAGCCCGGAGACGGGCCCCTCGATCCGGACCGGGTTCGGACGAACTTCGTCCTGTTCCGTGTCGAGCGCGACCGGCGGGGCTTCATCGACGCGCTCCGTGCAGGCAATGTCCTGATGGACGAATATCCTCATGGACAGGTTCGCGCCGTGACCCACCACGGGATCACCGAGACAGATGTCGACGCCACGATCGAGGCCGTTGGCGCTGCGCTCCGGGCCACGACCAGGCGATCCGCCACCGATCTCGTCGCCGCCGGGCATCTTCAGGGCGTTTGACGGGCAGGTCGCGCAGCGACGCGCGGCAAAGAGAGGAACTCATGCCCGACCGACTGGAGGACGTCGTCCTCTCCCGCCTTGAAGCCGCCCCGGACGCCGGCCCGCTCGATACCCGCCTCTACGACCTCGTCGAGGCTCGCTTCCGACGGATCATCCGCGACAACCCGATCGTCGGGACGTACCTCGGGATCCACACTGAGGACCACCGACTCGGCGACGGCTCGCGCGAAGCACTGCTCGCCGAGCTAGCGGCCGAGAAGGCCCATCTAGCGGACATCGAGGCGCTCGACCCGGCTGGCCTGTCGGCCACGGCCAGGCTCGAGCGCGACCTCGAGATTCACAACCTGCGCCGGGCGATCTTCGACACCGAGGTGGTCAGGACCTGGGAGCGGCGGTCACTCGCGCTGGACACGGTCGGCGACGCCCTGTTCCTGCTTTTCGCCCAGGACTATGCGGCGCTGCCCGAGCGGCTCGACTCCATCGCCGGCCGGCTGGAGGCCGTTCCCGCGTTCCTCGATGAGTCGCGGACGCGGGCGGTCGTGCCGCAGGTCCGGATCTGGCAGCAGCTGGAGATCGAGTCCGCGGCCGACCTGCCCTCGTTCCTCGACGAGATCGTCACCGCCGGCAATGACCTGCCCGACGCCGAGCGGCGGCGCCTGGCTCGCGCCAGCGATACAGCCCGGGCGGCGCTCGGCCGTTATGTCGACTGGTTGGCGGCGTCGCTCGACGGCGGTACGGACGAGTGGGCCCTCGGTCGGAAACGTTACGACGAGCTCGTCGCGCTTCGGGCGTTCGACGGACTCGATGCAGATGCGATTCTCGCGATCGGGGAAGAACAGCTCGCCACGAACAAGGCAGCGCGCGTCGCGGCCGCTCGCGAGATCGACCCGGGTGCCGACGAGGCGACGGTCGTCGACCGGATCAAGAACGATCATCCGGCGACGTTCGATGAGGCCCTCGAAGCCTATCGCGACGTGATGGTCCGGAGCAGGCGCCACCTGATCGAGAAGGGCATCGTCACGGTGCCGCCCGACGAGCGGATCGACGTCATCCCGACCCCGGAGTACCTGCGCAACGTCATCCCGTTCGCAGCCTACTTCTCGCCGCCGAAGTTCGATCGGAATCCGAAGGGCATCTACATCGTCACGCCGTCGGTGGGCAACGACCCGAATGCGATGCGGGAGCACAACTACAGCTCGATCAGCAATACCAGCATCCACGAGGCCTACCCGGGCCACCATCTCCAGCTGTCGGTCGCCAACCGCCACCCGAGCCTGACCCGCCTCCTCGTCGACGCTCCGGAGTTCGTCGAGGGCTGGGGGATGTACTCCGAGCAGCTGATGCGCGAGCAGGGCTTCGACGATGCCCCGAACTTCCGCCTCGCGCTTTACACCGACGCGATCTGGCGAGCCAGCAGGATCATCCTCGACATCCGGATGCATCGCGGCGAGCTGAGCGTCGAGGAGGCAACGGACTTCCTCGTCACCCAGACCAGCTTCGAGGGCGCGAACGCGAGGGCGGAGGTCAACCGCTACACGTACACGCCGACGTACCAGCTGTCGTACCTCCTCGGCAAGGTTCTGCTGCTGCAACTCCGGGCCGACGAACAGGCTCGTCTTGGGTCGAGCTTCGACCTGCGGGCATTCCACGACACGCTGTTCAACAACGGCTCGCTCCCGATCAGCTTCCACCGCCGGCTGATGGGCGAGAGCACCCGCGCCGCCGAGGCCTCGAGCGGCGCCGGCGCAGCGCGGGCGGCGCGAGCCTGATCGCCGAGTGCAGGTCATCCCCTCGATCGACCTTGATCGCGGTCGCTCGCGCGTCGTCTTCTGGCCAGGGGCGTCGTCCGGCGTAGGGGCGCCGACGGACCGACCGGACCGGATCGCGGAACGATTCGTCGAGCTCGGGGCGCGGGTCGTCCACGTCGTCGACTTCGATGGCGCGAGGTCCGGCGCGCCGGGCAATCTCGAGGCGGTCGGGGCGATGGCCGCGAGGGTCGCTGTCCCGATCCAGCTCGCCGGCGGGCTCGAGGGACCGGACCAGATCCGCCTCGCTTTTGCCGCCGGAGCGACCCGGGTCGTCCTCGCGATGAACGTGACCGACGAGCCGGACTTGCTAGATGCCTGCCTCGCGGTGGCCGGCGACTGGCTTGCCGTCGGGCTCGATCCGCGACCGGAGCGGTTCGCCGCCTTCCCGTGGCGGCGACCCGCCGTTCCAACCTTCGAGGGAGTCGTGGAGGAGCTGGCGGCCAAAGGCGTGCGACGCTTCGTCCTGTCGCACGGCGGCGCGGAGCCGGACGCCGCTCTGCTCTCCGATCTGACGCGGAGACACGACGCCGATTTCCTCGTCGCGGGCGGTGTCTCGGACCTCGACGGCATCCGTCGGCTGCGAGATATCGGCGTGACCGGCATCATTCTCGGCCAGGCGCTCCTGTCCGGGGCCATCGACTTCACCGCAGCCCTGGAGGCCGCCGCATGACCCGATCCTTCCGCTTGCTTGCCACGGCCGCTCTCGCAGCTTCGATCGCCGCGGCCTGCAGCCCGACGGCCGCGCCGACGGGTTCGGTGGGCGCTTCAGCATCGCCGTCGGCAGCGGCGTCGGCGTCGATCCCGTGTCCGACCTCCCAGCCGCCCGCTCTCGCGGCCGCCCAGAAGCGAGTCGTGACGATCGCGACGGCGAAGGGGACGATGGCCATGACGATTGAGGCCGACCTCTCGCCGATCGCCGCCGGCAACTTCGTCGCCCTCGCCGAATGCGGCTTCTACGACGGCGTTGTCTTCCACCGCACGGCATTTCTCGAGGACGGCACGCCGTTCGTCATCCAGGGCGGCGACCCGACCGGTACCGGGAGCGGTGGCCCCGGCTATACCATCAAGGACGAACCGGTCACAGCACTCTACGGTCGCGGGACCGTCGCGATGGCCCGGACCCCGGCCCCAGACTCGGTCGGCTCGCAGTTCTTCATCGTCCTCGACGACAAGGATCGTGCGGTCCTCGCCGATGCCAACACCTACCAGATCATCGGTACGGTGACCGCCGGCATGGAGATGGTCGACGCGATCTATGCGGCGGCCGCGGGGGAGGAGAAGCCAGCCACTCCCGTCGTCATGGACATGGTGACTGTCAGCACCCCGTAATCGAGCACAAAGGAGGATCCGCATGACCCGAGCCACAATCGCGACGGAGAAGGGCGACATCGAGGTCGAGCTGTACACGACCGACGCCCCGAAGGCGGCCCAGAACTTCATCGACCTCGCCAAGAAGGGCTTCTACGACGACGTCATCTTCCATCGCGTCATCCCGGGCTTCGTCGCCCAGGGCGGCGACGGCCAGTACGGCAGGAAGGCGACGCTCGAGGCCGGACGAGTCGGGACCGGCGGACCTGGCTACAAGTTTGAGGACGAGCCCGTCAAGGGCGACTACATTCGCGGATCGCTCGCGATGGCCAATTCCGGGCCGAACACGAACGGCAGCCAGTTCTTCATCGTCCACCAGGACCTAACGGGTGGGAAGCTGCCGAAGCAGTACACGCTGTTCGGCCTGGTCACCAAGGGCATGGAAGTCGTCGACGAGATCGTGGGCGCACCGCGAAATTCCCGGGACCTGCCCGATCAGCCGGTCGCCATGACCGGCGTAACCATCCACGAGGATTGAGTCGTCGACCCGGCTCCAGGGGTGCAACGAAACGTTAAGGAATTTACATCGCTCTGTGCATCAAAACTCTTGGATTCTGGGCACGAACCGCGTAGGATGGCGTTGCGCTGTTAACGCAGCCACGCTGCCCCAGCGACAAGGTCATGGGTAGGTAGGGTCAGGGTAGTCGGTGCAGCCGACGTGATAGATGCCCTTGACGCGCGGCAGAAGCGTCCGTTTCGGCGGATACCTTCACCGGGACAGCATCGAGGCGGCTCCTCCGGGGGCCGCCTCGAACTTTGTCACCGCGGCAGGCTTGAGTCCCGTCAGGACGGCACCAGCCGGACGTTGGTGACCGCGGAATCCGGGACCCAGGCGATCCGCAACTTCTCGCCTGGACCCTTGACCGTATCGATTCGGATCGCGGCCAGGACGTGCGGGCCGCCGGCTCTCGGGCGGGCGTAGAGCCCCACATCCTGAGCGCCCCGCCAGCCGGCGACGAGCGTCCTGGCCCCGGCGGGATCGTCGAAGAGGTCCGTCGGTCCGGTCACGTCGCACATGGCGACCGGGCGATCGAACGTCGGGTCGAGGCCGGCGGGCGGCGGGGCAGACTGTGGCGCGGGTGGCGCCTTCGCGGGCGGCGCGGCAGACCGCGCTGCGGGCGGGGGCGCGACGGACTTCGCACTTGGCGGAAACGCCCTCGTGTTGGCGTGAAGAACATTGCTCGGCGAGCTGAACTTCTCCGCGAACTTCCGGAGCTCGGTCTCCGGGATGAGCCTGAAGCCCATGTCTGGCTCACAGAGCGGGTCGCCGACCATGATCCGCCCGTTCGACCGTTCCGGAAGCAGCAGCATCGCGTGACCGCCGTTGCCCTTCATCGTCCCCGGTTGGCATGTGAACTTGTCGCTCAGGACGTTGTAGTTGCCCTGAAGGATGACGGCGCGGCCGTTCGCCAGCGCCTCCTGAACATCGGACCAGCCCGTGTTCCTTCGCACCTGCAGGACGATGCTTGGGTCCTTTCGCTCCTTCGCGACTCGCGCCCATGCCCGGGAGACATCTCCGAGGTTCGTTCCATCCTCGATGTCCTTGGGCTCGAGACCTGCCTTGTCGACCAGCTGGCCGCCCCTCATCCGGACCCGGCCCTGGGTGTGATAGTCCAGCGCCATCGCTCCGCAGGCCATCGTGCAGAGGTCGAAATCGTTCTCAGTGAACGGATCGTGCTTTTGCGACACGAAGAGCGGCCGCTGGGCCATCGCAATCCCTCCATTGCTGGTCGTTCAAACGCTAACGCGCGCGCGTTCAGCTTGCATCTCAGCCGCTGGTCAGGATCATCGACGATGTCGTCGATCAGCCGCTGTTCGTGGGCGAGGTCGATGGCGGGCCGGGATCGCAGACCTACGACGTGCCGGCCATCGCGTCGGGCAGCCATCGGTTCCGCTGCGATGTCCACCCTGACATGTCGGCAACCGTGACCGCGGGCTAGACTCCGCCCCGGTCGCTGCGGCGCTTCGCCACGAACGCCGCCGCCTGGGCCCGTCGCTCGAGATTCAGTTTCGAGAGGATCGAGCTGACGTAGTTCTTGACGGTCTTGTCCGACAGGAAGACATCGGCGGCGATCTCCTTGTTCGTCTTCCCCTCGGCGACGAGCATCAGGATCTTCTGTTCCTGCGGGGTCAGGACGGACAGCTCGTCGCTCACCTGGCCGGTGGCGATCCGACGGACCCGCTCGAGCACGCGCTCGGTGACGGCCGGGTCCAGGAGCGACTCGCCGCGACCCACCGCCTCGAGCGCGGCGACCAGATCGCGGGCCCGGATCTGCTTGAGCAGGTAGCCCGACGCCCCGGCGACGATCGCCGACAGGACGGCCTCGTCGTCGGGGAACGAGGTGAGCATGATGACCCGCGTCTCCGGCAACTCGGAGCGGATCTCGCGACAGGCCTCGACGCCCGACCCATCCGGGAGCCTGACGTCCATTACGACGATGTCCGGCATGTGCAGGCGCGCCTGGGCGATGGCCTGCTCGACGGAACCGGCCTCGGCGACAACCTCGAACCCGTCCCGGCGGTCCAACAGGGCGACGAGGCCCTTTCGGACGACCTCGTGATCGTCGACGACGAGCAGGCGAAGCGGTCTGGCGGGTTCGGAATCGGGCATTGTCACGTCACGTCAGGCATCTGCCCGGCTGGGCAATGCGACGATGATACGGGTGCCCTCGGTGACCGCGCTCTCCAAACGCATCGTGGCCCCGATCGCTTCGGCCCGAGCCCGCATGTTGCCGAGGCCGTGATGGCCGGCCGGAACGGGAACCGTGGGATCGAAGCCGACGCCGTCGTCGGCCACGACGAGCACAGCGTGGCCATCCTCGACCCGGAAGCTGACGTCGACGTGCTTCGCCCGGGCATGGCGTGCCGCGTTGCTGAGCGACTCCCGAACGAGCTGGAGGAGTTCGGCTCCCTGCGTCGGCGTGATGTCTCGGCCGGCCTCCGCATGGATGTCGAGCTCGACGTCAATGAGCGTGTTGTAGCGGAACTGGTCAGCGAGGGCGGCGATGCCGACCGGTACGTCCTCACCGTCGAGGGTCTCCGGACGGAGGCCGTAGATGAAGTTGCGGAGCTCGCGGATCGAGGCATGCAGCGAGTCGATCGCGGCGTCGACGCGGGCCTCCGCTTCGCCCGGCGACAAGACCATGATCTCCGCTACGTCCTCGAGCGAAAGCGACACCGCGTAGAGGGACTGGATGATCCCATCGTGCAAGTCGCGGCCGATGCGGTCCCGCTCCTGGACGATGGCGAAGCCGGCCACCTGCTCGTGGAGCCTCGCGTTCTCGATCGCGATCGCCGCGTGCAAAGCGAAGACCTCGACGAGGCGCTGGTCCTCGGGGGTGAACTCGGCGGCGCCGGTCTTGCCGGTCAGGTAGAAGTTGCCGATCGATTGGCCGCGCGAGGTGACAGGAACGCCAAGGAACGAGGTCATCGGCGGGTGGTTGGCGGGGAAGCCCGAGCTGTCGGGGTGGGCGGCGATATTCGGGATCCTGTACGCCAGCTGCTCGCGGATGATCAGGCCGAGCAGCCCGCGGCCGCGCGGCAACGGCCCAATGGCCTCGCGTTCGTGGAAGGTCATCCCGCTGGTGATGAAGCGCTGGATCGCCCCATCCGGCCCGACGATTCCGAGCGCAGCGTATTTCGCTCCGACCAGCGAGCGGACTCGCTCGACGATCAACTGAAGGGCCTCATCGACGTCCAGCAGCCCGGCGATCGCGCGAGCTGCTTCATCCACCGCATTGAGCGCCGCCGCGTTGAGCGACTCGCCCGATGGACCAGACGTCCCGCGAGGTGCCATGGCGCGAGCGTAACAGGCGATGTCCCATCCTCGGGACCTCCGGCCCGTAACGACGGGCCGACCGGCACCTACCTGCGATACTGCCACGCGACCACTCTTGGCCGCATGGACCTTCCCTCGCTTGCCTCGGCGCCCATCGAGGAACCCACGACCACCGCCCTGTCGCGCCGAGGATTCCTCCGCGCCGGCGCACTCGTCGGCGGCGGCATCGCGGCCGCGACGCTCGCGGCCTGCACGCCGGCGTCAGCCCCTGCTTGGACATTCCCACCGGCTGTGGCGGCCGCCGCGGCCAGCCCGAAGCCTTCAACCGCGCCCAGTGCCTCAGCTGCCGCTTCCGCGCTGCCAAGCCATGACGCGTCGCAATCACCGGGACCGTCGGCGTCGCCGGCGATGGACCACGATGCGAATGCAGCCGCCGTCGTCAAGCGCTTCCTCGATGGCGAGGCCGCGACCCTGCCACTTGGCAACAAGCCCCTCGCGCCACGGCTCGACGGGGACACGAAGGTCTTCGAGCTGACCGTCGACGAGATCGAGCATCGGATCGACGCCCTGAAGGACCCGGTCAAGGCCCTCGGCTTCAACGGGGTCTGGCCGGGACCGTTGCTCACGGTCGTGGAGGGCGACAAGGTCCGGGCGATCTTCAAGAACAACCTCAAGGAGTCGACCGGAATCCACTTCCACGGGCAGCGCGTACCGAACGCGATGGACGGCGTCCCGCACATCACCCAGGAGCCGATCCTGCCCGGCGCCTCGTTCAGCTACGAGTTCGTTGCTCGGACGGCGGGCTCGCACATGTACCACTCGCACCACAACGCGACCGACCAGGTCGGCCGTGGTCTTCTCGGGGCGTTCATCGTCCAGCCCCGCCCGGCGTCCCAGCGGTATGAGAGCCTCTTCGGCGCGTCGCAGGACATCATCTGGATCAGTAACGACACCCTTGGCGGCTTCACGATCAACGGCCGTGGCTTCCCGGCGACGGCACCCATCGTCGCCAAGCTTGGCGACACAATCGTGATTCGGTTCATGAACGAGGGGACGATGATGCACCCCTGGCACCTTCACGGCATGCCGATGCGCGTCGTTGCCCGCGACGGTTACCAGCTCGGATCCGCCGCGTTCACGTGCGACACCCTCGGGGTGAATCCTGGCGAGCGCTGGGACGTCGTCGTCAAATGCGATGAGCCCGGAGCCTGGGCGTTCCATTGCCACATCCTCCCGCACGCCGAAGGATCCGACGGGATGTACGGCATGGTCACCGCGCTGATCGTCCAGGACGCGACCGCGGCGATCTCGCTTGCGGCCGCCGGGGCCCCCGCCTTCGCTTGCGTGATTCCGAGGACAGGGTGATTCCCGCGCCGGCCCGGATCCAGCGACACGGCAACGTGGCCACCCGCTCCCAGGCAACCGTTCAGCGCGTGCTCGTCGCGACGGACACGAGTCCGGCGTCGCACGCCGCCGAGCAGGCCGGGATCGAACTCGCCGTACAAAACGGAGCCAGCCTGATCTTCGTCAGCGTGATCGATCCGTCCCGCCTGATGCTGCCAGGCGGCATATTTCATACACGGGTCGACCAGGTCCGAGCCGGGCGCGAAACGGAGGTGGCACGGATTGTCGACGAGGCACGAAGACAGGGCGTCTCCGCCCAATTCCTCATCTGGGAGGGCGACCCCGGCGACTCGATCATCGAAGCTGCGGACGCCGAGCACGCGGACGTGATCGTCGTGGGCAGCCACGCCCGTGGCGCGGTCGGTCGGCTCCTGCTCGGCAGCGTCTCGGCGCATGTCGTCGATCACGGCCGGCGGCCGGTCGTGGTGGTTCGGCCGGGTCAGCGGCTTGACGACGTCTGGCCACTGGAACCGACCGCAGCCCCCGCGTCGCCGAGCGTACCCGGACCCCGCTGACGTCGAGGGTCAGCGGGAGGTCGGGCAGCGACAGGTCCCGCAGCAGGAGGCCGCCGTTCGCCCGCTGGTTGGCGCTCATGCGCCGCTCGCCACGAGGCGCATGGTCCTTCAACTCCGGGCGAAGCCGGCCGCCCTCGTCGAACAGCTCGTCGGGCCAGTAGCTCCGCAGCCAGACGTCGAGCAGGGCCAGGTGGCCGGGGTTGTTGCGGACGTCGGCAAACGGGACCCGGTGCGAGCTGAAGCTTCCCTAGGCGGGCAGGCCGTCGACCACCTTTTGCCCGGTCCAGCCCTTCGGGGTGCATCGGCCATTGCGGCCGGCGATCGTCGCCGTGCTCCCGCGCGGCGCGCTGGATGTCGCGGATCTCATCGAGCGCCCGGTCGAGGGCGGCGGCCATCAGCTGGTGAACGAGCGCCGGATCGTCGCCCGCTATGATCGTCGGCCTGTAGCCGTAGCCCTCGAATAGCCCGATCAATTCCGATTCGGGGATCCGTGCCAGGATCCTCGGATTGGCGATCTTGTAGCCGTTCAGATGGAGGATGGGGAGGACCGCGCCGTCGGTTGCCGCGTTGGTGAACTTGTTCGAATGCCAGCTTGCGGCGAGCGGTCCGGTCTCGGCCTCGCCATCGCCGACGACGCAGAACACCGTGAGGTCCGGGTTGTCGAACGCGGCACCGTAGGCGTGGGTGAGCGCATAGCCCAGCTCGCCGCCTTCGTGTATGGAGCCGGGGTCTCCGGCGTCACGTGGCACCCGGAAACGAGAACTGCCGGAACAGCCGTTTGATCCCGTCCTCGTCCGGGGAGATGTCCGGGTAGACCTCCGAGTACGGGCCCTCGAGATAGACGTTCGCGACGGTCGCCGGGCGCCATGGCCCGGCCCGGTGACGGAGGGAACGCCAACCGAGCGCGAATTGCCGGGTCAGGCCACCAACGGCAGCGTCGAGCCGACGTCGATCGTGGCGATGACCACGCCTGCCGACGGGATCGATTCGTGGACCGGACGGCCGACGGATGCGATGAGCCGAAGGACGGAGCTGTTCGTCGAGAGCACGGATGCCTGGAGGCGGGTGATCCCGTGGGTCTTCGCCCAGTCGATCGCCGCGAGCAACAACGCCTTGCCGATGCCGCGCCCCTGCCAGGCGTCCGCGACGGCGACCGCCATCTCGATGCCTGATTCCGCGGGCTCGAGGCAGAGGTGGCCGATGATCCGGGGGCTGCCGAGGGCCGGATCGACGGGCTCCGCGACGAATCCCTCGCGGTGCTCGTGATCCGGTCCACAGAGCAGGCCCGCAGCATCGTCGCCGATGCCGCGGCTCACCGCGTGGAAGCGTTCGAATCGGCTGTCCGGAGAGAGCCGCCCGTAGAACGATGCGAGCTCTTCCCGGTCGTCCCTTCGGATCGGCCGAATCCGGACGTGCGAAGGTGGCAGAGTCGCGGTGATCATATTCGCAGCGTGAAGCACGGCGTTCGGTCCACCCAGTGCCGAACGGCACGCAACAAGCGGGCCGTGCGGCCTGACCAGTCAGCCTAGACTCCTATCGTGAAGATCGTCAGCCCCGCGGAGGCCGTCGCCGGGATCAGATCGCGCGACCAGGTCTACGTCCACTGTGCGGCGGCAGCGCCGTCAGTGCTCCTCGATGCCCTCGTCGCTCGCGCTCCGGAGCTCGAAGACGTCGGCGTCGTTCATCTCCATATCGAGGGTCCGGGCCCACACCTCGCCCCGGAGATGGTGAAGCACTTCCGGCACCGGGCGCTGTTCATCGGCCCGAATGCGCGGCGGGCCGTGAACGAGGGCCGGGCCGACTACGTCCCGGTCTTCCTGTCCGACGTGCCGGAGCTGTTCGAGTCAAGGACCGTGCCGCTCGATGCGGTGCTCGTCAACGCCACGCCGCCCGATCGCCACGGCTTCTGTTCGCTTGGGACGAGTGTCGAGGCGATGCACGCCGCGATCCAGGCGGCGAAGACCGTCATCGTCCAGTTCAACGCCTCGATGCCGCGGACCCTCGGCGAGAGCTTCATCCATGTCAGCGACATCGATCTCGCCGTCGAGGTCGACGTCCCGCCCTACGAGTATTCGGCCGGGCCCATCGGCGACGTCGAACGATTGGTCGGCGAGCACGTGGCCGACCTCGTCCCCGATGGTGCGACTCTCCAGCTGGGGATCGGGGCGATCCCCGCGGCGACGGCCATCGCCCTACGCGACAAGCATGACCTCGGGATCCACACCGAGATGTTCACGGACGCCGTGGTCGACCTCGTCGAGGCAGGCGTAATCACCGGGGCTCGCAAGGAGCGCAACCGCGGCAAGATCGTCACGGCCTTCTTCATGGGGTCGCGGCGGCTCTACGAGTTCGCCCGGGACAACCCGATGGTCGAGATGCGCCCGGTCGACTTCACGAACGACACCCACGTGATCAGCTCGTTCAGCCGGATGGTGGCGATCAACTCGGCCATCGAGGTCGACCTGACCGGACAGGTCGTGGCCGACTCGATCGGCCATCGGCTCTACTCGGGCGTCGGCGGCCAGATGGACTTCATCCGTGGCGCCGCCCGGGCGGCGGAGGGGCGGGCGATCATCGCCCTGCAATCCACGGCCGCCGGGGGGACCCTGTCGAGGATCGTGTCGTGCCTGCGAGAAGGCGGCGGGGTTGTCACGACGCGGGCTCACGTCCGGACGATCGTCACCGAGTGGGGCGTCGCCGAGCTGTTCGGGAAGAGCACCCGCGAGCGCGCAGAAGCGCTCATTGCGATCGCCCACCCCGACTTTCGCGACGAGCTCGCCTCGGAGGCGCATCGGACCCTCCTCGGGTAGGCCACGCGCCCGGTTCGCTGCTCAATCTGGGACGACGATCGGCAGCGCCCGTGGGATGAGTTCCGGAATCCTGTCCAGGAGTTGCCAAAGGGTGTCCAGGAACGGCGATGTGGAGCGGGATCCGCGCCGCTCGACGGCCACGATCCGCCGACGGATCGGCGCCGTGCCGGCGAGCGCGATCTCCCCGAGCGAGCCGGCCGTGAGCGCATCGGCGACCGCGGTACCGGGGAGCAACGCGACACCGAGCCCGCGCTCGACCATTCGTTTGGCCGCCTCGATATTGTCGACCTCGGTGACGCCGCGCGGCACGACGCCGGCGATACGGAACAGGGCGTTCGTCACGTCGTAATAGCTGGACGTCCGGTCGAACAGGATGAGCTGGGCGTGACTGATCTCCGAGAGCTCGACAGTCCCCGCGAGGACGAACGGATGGTCGGGCCGGGCGACCAGGATGAGCTCGTCCTCGTAGAGGGGTCGGCTGCGGACGCGCGCGTCACGGAGCTGTCGGACGATCCCAAGCTCGACCTCGCCGCGTGCCACGAGGTCCACGATCTCCTCTGAATGTCCCGTCCTGACGAGGAGGCGAACGTCCGGATGACGCTCCGTGAAGCGGGCCAGGAGCTCGGGCAGGACGTAGGCGCTGACCGCGGGAGCGACGGCAAGCGCCAGCTCTCCGATGACACCGTGTTCGAGCTCGCGGACGAGCGAGCTGCCGCTCCGGATCGCCTCGATCGCGCGATCGGCATGCGGAAGGAAGGCGCGCCCCGCCGGCGTGAGGACCATGCCCGAGTGCGTCCGCCGGAAGAGCGCCGTCGCCAACTCCTCTTCGAGCCCCTGGAGGCGTGCGGTGAGCGCCGGCTGGCTGATCGACAGGCTGTACGCGGCCCGCCGCATGTTTCCCTGCCTCGCGATCTCGATGAACCCTTCGATCTGAGCGAGAAGCATGCCCACGACTCCGAGAGGACTGATCGATAGCATTGATCATACATTGCGAAACAATCGATTGGACGGATGAGTGGAGCCACCGTATCGTGGCCTGCCATCCGTCAGGAAGAGGTGTCGCAATGAAACTCGACGTGGATCGTCCGCAGCCGATCCAGGAGATCGTCGCCTCGATGGCCTCGTCCCGTGGACGGGCGCCCGGCCCTGCCGTCGGCGATCCCCGACCGGTCGTCGGAGCCGGCCAGCTCCTGTTCAGCTTCTGGGCCGAATGCGAGTGCCCCGGCGATTGCCTCAGGGACCACGAGAACGAGTGATCGGACTCGAGACGTGCCATCCGTCCCGGCCACATACGGGGAGCCAGCGATGACGTCATTCGACACGCAGGTCGCTGCCGCCCGCGAGTGGTTCGAGCAGCCCAGGTTCGATGGGATCGTCCGTCTCCACACCGCCCGGGAGGTCGCTGCACAGCAGGGGACCATTCAGGCGGACTACGCGGTCGCGCGATCGGCTGCCGATGGGTTCTATACGCGACTCCGCGAGCTGTTCGCCAAGCGCGAGCAGATCACGACCTTCGGTCCCTATTCGCCCGGCCAGGCGGTGGTGATGAAGCGGCTCGGGATGGAGGCCATCTACCTGGGCGGCTGGGCGACCTCGGCGAAGGGATCGCGGGCGGAAGACCCAGGCCCGGACCTCGCGAGCTACCCGCTGAGCCAGGTTCCGGACGAAGCGGCCGGCTTGGTCCGCGCCCTCCTCGCGGCAGACAAGAACCAGCATTTCGCGCGCTCCCAGATGGACGAGGAGCAGCGACGAGCCGCGCCCGAGGTGGACTTCCGCCCGTTCATCATCGCCGACGCGGACACCGGACACGGCGGTGATGCGCACGTTCGGAATCTCGTCCGCCGGTTCGTTGAGGTCGGGGTTCCGGGCTACCACATCGAGGACCAGAAGCCGGGCGCCAAGAAGTGCGGCCACCAGAGTGGCAAGGTCCTGGTCGCCCAGGACGAGCAGAACAAGCGGCTGAACGCGGCGCGACTTCAGCTCGACATCATGCGAGTGCCGGGCATCATCGTTGCCCGAACCGATGCCGAGGCTGCCACCTTCCTCGACAACCGCAGCGACGAGCGCGACCAGCCGTTCATTCTCGGGGCGACGAACCTGGAGCTGCCGAGCTACCGGGTCGGCTTCCTGGCGATCCTCAAGACCCTCCACGACCTCGGGCTCGAGGAGATCCGCGGCCACCTGCTGTTCGCGGTGCCCGACGACGAGTTGCGCATCGCAGACGCCTGGCTCCGGCGGGTCGGGCTCATGTCGCTGATTGAACAGAACGCTCGGAGCGCACGGGGAGCCGATGCCGGGACCGCGCTCGAGGCCCTGCTCGACGCCATCGAGACCCGCTACGCGGAAGTCTGGCAGATCGAAGCCGGCCTCAAGACCTACAGCGAGGCCGTCGCCGAGATCCTCGAGCTCCGGCTCGGGGAGGGACAGGCGCTCGACATGTCACTCGAGGAATGGCAGGACTTCGCCCGTCGGGCGTCGTTTTCGGAGGTCCGCGAGAAGGCCGACTCGCTCGGGATCGTTGCGACCTGGGACCCGGAGCTACCCAAGACGCCTGACGGCTATTACCAGGTCCAGGGCGGGATCGACTATGCGATCGTCAAGTCCCTTGCCGCCGCGCCGTTCGCGGACCTGTTGTGGATGGAGACGAAGACCGCCGACCTCGAGGACGCCCGCAAGTTCGCGGAGGCGATCCACTCCGAATACCCCGACAAGATGCTGGCCTACAACCTCTCGCCGTCGTTCAACTGGGACACGACGGGGCTGACGGACAACGAGATGCGACGCTTTCCCGAGGAGCTCGGAAAGCTGGGTTTCGTGTTCAACTTCATCACGTATGGCGGCCATCAGATCGACGGCCTGGCCGCCGAGGAGTTCACAACGGCGCTGCGCGAGGACGGGATGCTCGCCCTTGCTCGCCTGCAGCGGAAGTTCCGGCTGCTCGAGTCGCCGTATCGCACCCCCCAGGCCCTCGTCGGCGGAGATCGGCTGGATGCCGTCCTGATGGCCGTCTCCGGCCGGACCGCGGCGACGCGGGCAATGGGCAAGGGGTCGACTCACCACCAGCATCTCGCCCAGACCGAGGTGCCGACGAAGCTGCTCGAAGACTGGCTCGCGACGTGGGCGGGCCACTGGGATCAGCCGGGAAAACTCCGGGTCGAGCTGCGGCCTCATACGGCGGGCTCGGACCTGCTCGAGATCCGCGTGCTGGACGAGCCGGGCGAGACGCTCGCCAACCTGATCTTTGCGAGCATCGTCGATCGCCGTGGCCACAGGATTCTCTCGATCCGCGACCAGAACACGCTGCCGGCGATCCGCCAGCGGCGGCTGATGACCCTCGTCCAGCTCTTCCTGATTCACCGCTACCGCGCCGCCTCGCTGCACTACCTCACCCCAACGGAGGACAACCAGCGGCAGACGCAGCGAATGAAGGACCTCGGCATCTTCTCGGTTGTGAGGACCGAGATCGGGCAGATCATCGTCGCGGACGTCGACGCGGAGCGCGTCAGTGAGCTGGCGTCCGCCGACCGGGAGAAGCTCGACGATCTCATCACGAAGCCCTCGCCCCACCTGGCGAAGGCACCGGAAGTGCCCGCTGCCTAGCAGCGGTCAGCTGGCCTTCTTGCGGGTTTTCTTCGGCGCCTCGACGGGCTCCTCGGGCCGAAGCTCGGGCATCTCCGCCCAGAACTCGTCGCGGAACCCCTTCGGGTTGTATTCCCAGTGCCAGGGCTCCATCCGGAACTGGTAGAAGCCGAAGTCGGCGCCTCGCATGAACATCCACTTGTAGGCCGGCGCCCGCAGCAGGTCGATCACGTTCGTCATGGCGGTCGACGTGGTGCCCCCGGCGACCATGCCGGAGCCCTTGGTCCGGAGGTTGAGGTCCATCGCGAGCCCGAGTGAGTGGCTTGAATAACTGGCGACGGCCTTCGCATTGGCCTTCTTCGCCGCGTTGGCCTCGGCGACCTTCCGCTCGCGAAACGCGTTGCCGATCTTGAGGACGACGCCTTCGGCATTCGCCGCGTCCTTCATCTCGAGGAACTTCGCGGCCGCGTACTTGTTCATCCGCACGCCCTGCCCCTTGACATCGTCGAGCTGGGCCTCGATGTAGGAGTCGTACGCCGCGGGGTCCTCCTTGAACTGCTTCTTCGTGAGGATGGCCTGCTTGCCCGTGTTGGCTCGCCGCTCGCCGCCACCGGGCCGGACCCGGGCCAGGGCGTCCAGGAGGGCCTGAGCGTCGTCCTGGTGAGAGCCCCTGATGTGCCACTCTTCGGCCTTCGTCTTCGGGTTCTTGAGCGTGAACAACACGACGGCAGGGTCGGCCCGCCACTGGGCGAGGTTTGCTTCTGACGTGTCCTGGACCTTTCCTTTCGAGCCCGGGTAGTCGAGCGGGACCCAGTTGATCGCCTCGAACCTCGTTCGCTCATCCTCCGGCAGGAGTTCGAAGGTCGTCCGATCCAACGATGTGATGAACGCGTCCTTCGTCGTCGCGGTCGCCGGGCCACCTGCGTCGGGTGGTGGTGATGTCGGCGCTGGCCCCGACCTGCCCGCCTTCAGCGTCGGCGTCGCGTTGGCGGCGGCTGTGGCGTCCGCCCCGGCGATCGATTCGGCATGCGCCTGCGCGACCACAAGCTCGGGCTCGACGATCGTGTGGCGGATCAGGCGCCACTCCTCGGCGAGGTCCTGGCGGCCTTCCGGGATACGTTCGCTCCCGAGCTCCGGATGGCGGACTCCGAACACGAGGTCGGTGAGGTCGACGGCGTCGATGAAGCCGGCGCGAGCGATCTGGCCGACCGCGAACTCCTCGCCGCCGAAGACGTCCGCGGCATCGAGCAGCCAGCCAAGAACGATCGACGCGGGTTTTCCGACGGCCACGGACGCCCTCTCCGCGGTGGCTGAGCTGACGGGCTTCGGGTCGCCCTCGGCGGGCTTCGCGCCGGCCTTCTTGGCGGCGGGCTTCGGGTTCTTGGCGGCGGGCTTCGGCTTTGTCCGGACCGCACAGACTTCGGACCTCTTCTTGGCCGCAGTCGGCGTATCGAGCGATTTGATGGCATCGGCGATATTGCCCTGGCCGGTGGGCGTCTTCTTGTCGGCGGGCATCGAGCCCCGCATCACGTACTCGTGGCCGCCACCGCCGAGCTTCGTATCGATCACCTGGTAGTGCGTCCAGAGCACGTCGGCGAAGGTTCCCAGCTCGGTCTCGTGGTTCCCGAACCATGTGCAGATCGAGCCCTGCAGCTTCTCGTAGTCGGACTTGTAAGAGGCGTAGTAGCCGCGGAAGCGGGGGCTGGTCTTCAGGTAGGTGGCCTTGTCCTTGTCCTTCTTGGCCGGATCAACCAGCACCGCAAGATCGGCGTCCAATCGCGCCAGGACCCAGTCCGTAAAGACCTTCAGCTCGCCTGATCCGGTGATCGCGTCGAAGAGCACGACCTCTGCGAACGCTGAGGGACCCTTCACCTTCTTGGCATCCTTCTTGCCAACGAGCTCGCTCGCCAAGGCGGTCTTGACGGTATGGGCCCCTCCGCTATGGGCCGACAGGATCGTTCGGCGCAGGCCCGGCAGGACCTTCCAAGCACCGGCATTCTTCGCCGCTGTCAGCACCTTCCCGGCGTAGTCCTTGGCGTCGAGACCGTATTCGTCGCCGCTATCGCCGAACTCGGAGTGCACGCCGCCCTGAGCGAGGATTCCGACCAGCTGCGGCTGGTTAGCGGCCTCCATCTGGGCCTCCGCGCGGTCGAGCGCGACGTCGCGCACCTCGCCCGAATCCTTGTGCTGGCGAAGGCCGGCGAACGGTCGGTAAACGCGCTTGCCGGTCTTCCGGTTGAACTTCTCGGTGTAGCCGTGGAGATGGACGATCGCGTCGACTTCCAGGTTGGGATTGAGGTTCTTCGAGGCGATCAGGATCGCTCGCTTGCCCGCCTTCTCGTCGGTGAGCGTGTCGTTCGCCGCTTCGTCTTCGGTCTGCTTTCCGACGGGCAGGTCGTCGATCGGGATGCGGCGCATCGTCCCGATCTCCTTCTCGCCGACGTTCCACCCCGGGCCGCGGGCATCGGCGCCTTTCCAGCCACCAACCGGTTTGGCCGGCGTAACCTCGCCGAATGCGCCCGCCTTCGTCCGATCGGGCTGGGCGGTGAGCGACTGGCTGCGACGTTGGATCAGGGCGACGGCAGCCGCGTTGCCGGCCATCCGCTGCAAGGACAGGACCGACACCCCATCGAGAAGCCCGTGGGTCTTGGGGCCTGCCCGCTCGGGGCCCGCAGGTCGCCTAGAGGCCGTCGGTTCGGAAACCCGCTGCCGGGTCTCCATGGCGTGAGCGGTCATCTCAGGTCTGTCCTTCGACCCGATCGTAGCGGCGCCAGACACGCCTCGGCGCTGCCTCATTGGGCAGAATCAGGGTGCCGGGGCGGCGCTTCCTACCCTGACGTCGTCGGACAGCTGCGCCGCCCGACCTTCGAGGTATCGCTGTTCCGGCGCACTGCTGGTGAGGCGCGCCGCTACCCGGAAGCTGGCGCGGGCCGCTTCGCGATCGCCTGCCATCTCCAGCAGATGAGCGCGGACCGCATGGAGGCGATGATGCTCGGTGAGTCGCTCGTCGGCGTCGAGTGGCTCGAGCACGGCCAGGCCGGCCCGCGGCCCGCGGACCATCGCCACGGCGACGGCCTGGTTCAGCGTGACCATCGGGTTTGGCGAGATGCTCGTCAGCAACTCGTAGAGGACGACGATCTGGGGCCAGTCCGTCTGCTCCGCCATTGCGGCTTCGTCGTGGACCGCAGCGATCGCCGCCTGGACCTGGTATGGGCCGATCGGCGCGCGGGCCAACGTCTCGGAGACGAGCGCCACGCCCTCGCGAATGGCCGCCTGGTCCCAGAGCGCTCGGTCCTGGTCGGCGAGTGGCACGAGGCTGCCGTCGGCGCGGCTGCGTGCCGGGCGGCGTGCATCGGTCAGCAGCATGAGGGCGAGCAGTCCGGCGACCTCGCCATCGTCGGGGAGCAGGCGGTGAAGGTCGCGGGCGATGCGGATCGCCTCCGTCGTCAGATCCGTCCGCTGCAGGTCGGGACCTGAGCTCGCAGTGTAGCCCTCGTTGAAGACGAGATACAGGACGTGAAGGACGACGCCCAGCCGCGCGGCCCGCTCGTCCTCGGGTGGCAGTGTGAATCGGGCGCCGGAAGACTTGATGCTCGCCTTCGCTCGGCTGATTCGCTGGGCCATCGTCGCCTCGGGAACCAGAAACGCGCGGGCGATCTGGGTCGTGGTCAGGCCGCCGACCGCGCGCAGGGTCAGGGCGACTTGCGAAGCGGGCGAGAGCGACGGGTGGCAGCACAGGAAGAGGAGGGTCAGGGTGTCGTCCTCGTCGGTGGCCAGTTCCTCGTCCGGTGATGGGGCGTTTGCTGCCTCGGGAGCGAGGAGGGCCGCCACCGCGGCTTCACGCCGGCGGCGCGCGGAGTCGCCCCGGTACTCATCCGTTAGCCGGCGCGACGCGACCGTGATCAGCCAGGCGCGTGGGTTCTCCGGCACTCCGCCCTCCGGCCACTGGACGGCCGCGGCCAGCAACGCCTCCTGGACCGCATCCTCGCACGCGTCGAACTGCCCGTAGCGGCGAGCCAGCACGCCGAGTGCCTGGGGCGCGAGCTCACGAAGTAGACCGTCGACGCCGGGTGGCGAAGTCACATCTCCAGGCCGGACAGGTCCATCAGCGGCCGGATCTCCACGGTGTCGTAGTCGGCGACGGGCGCGCCGATCTCGATGGCGCGCTCGACGCTCTCGCAGTCGACGGCCCACACCCCGGCCAGCTGCTCCTTGGCCTCGCCGAAGGGGCCGTCCGTCACCACCGGCACCCCGTCCCTGAGCCGGACCGTCTTGGTGTTCGAGGGATGACTCAACCCATCGACGCGGAGAAGCTCGCCCGATTCGGTCAGCTCCTTGATCAGCCTGTTGTGGATTCCCATCACGCGATCGCGTTCGGCCGCGGGCATGGTCTCCCAGGTCGCCGGGTTGCTGTAGATCAACACGACGTACTTCACGATCTGACTCCTTCTCGATCCTCGGGCGCATGAGGCTCTCTCATCGGGAAGTCGGAGCTGGCGAGGCGCCCTCGACATCCGACACGACGGTACCCGAGTTCGATGTCGAGAACGCTGGCACGGGTCCGACCTACTTGCGAAGTGGGCAACTCGACACTGATCAGTGGCGACGCTTCAGATCACCTTCGTCGACTCAAGTCGGAACCGGGCAAGGACATCTCGATCACCGTCAGCGGAACACTCGTCGGGTCGCTGCCCCGGGACAACGTCCTCGACGAGCTCCGGCTCCTCGTCCACCCGGTTGTGGTGCGCAGCGGGCAGCGGCTGTTCGAAGAATCGGTCGGGCAGGTACCTTTGGAGCTCGTCGAATCGCGGACGTTCAGCACTGGCGTCCTCTATCTGACCTACCAGCCAGCCGCGGCCTGATGCCCGCCGGTTGACATCCTGTTCGTCGCACCCGGGAGGCAATCGAATGCAGTTCCGAACGAAGATCCTGCAGGGCGACAAAACCGCGACAGGCATCCAGATTCCCGACGAGATCGTCGAGGGGCTGGGGGCCGGCAAGCGGCCGGCGATCCGGGTGACGATCAACGGCTACACGTATCGCAGCACGGTCGCCGTCATGGGCGGTGTCTTCATGGTCGGCGTCAGCGCGGACAATCGCGCCGGCGCCGGCGTGAAGGGCGGCGACGAGGTCGACGTCGACATCGAGCTCGACACCGCGCTGCGCGAGGTGACCGTGCCCACGGACTTGGCCACGGCGCTCGACGCCGAGCCCGCCGCGCGGCGGACCTTCGACGGCCTGTCGTACAGCAACAAATCGTGGCACGTGCTGTCGATCGACGGCGCCAAGACCGACGAGACACGGCAACGCCGGATCGCCAAATCGGTCGAGGCGCTGCGCGACGGCCGAGTCCGCTGAGCCGATCGGAGGCGAGGCGCCCTTCACCGGCGGCCGGTAACCGGCGTCCGTCCAGGAACGATGTCGAGACGTCGTCGCCTGCTCCGACTACTGATGAGAGGGCGCCGACCGAAGGCGCCGGAAGGAGATCACCAGATGGATCAGGTCACCTCGAAGGACGGAACCAGCATCGCGTTCGATCGGCTCGGCGAAGGGCCGCCGGTCATTCTCGTAGCGGGCGGCTCCGTCGATCGGCAGTCGAACGCCGGTGTTGCGGCCATCCTCGCGTCCGATTTCACCGTCTTCAACTACGACCGCCGCGGTCGCGGGCCGAGCGGCGACACCCTGCCATATGCGATCGAGCGCGAAGTCGAGGACATCGAAGCGGTCGCCGACGCGGCAGGTGGCACGGCCTACCTGTGCGGGAGCTCCTCGGGTGCCGCCCTCGCCCTGATCGCGGCCCGGCAGCTCCCCGGCAAGATCACCAAGCTGGCGCTGTGGGAGCCGCCGTACATCCTCGACCCGGCGGCGCGGCCGTCGGCGGACCAGGTCCAGCAGTACAACACGATGCTGGCCGAGGGTCGCCGCGGCGACGCCGCCCAGTTCTTCATGGAGAAGGTCGTTGGGATGCCGGCCGAGTTCGTCGCGGGCGCTCGGAGCCAGCCGTGGTGGGCCGCGACTGAGGCACTGGCCCACACGCTGCCGTATGACGCAACGATCATGGGCGACTATTCGCTGCCGACCGAAATGGCGGCTGCGGTGATCATCCCGACGCTCGTCCTCGACGGTGGAGCGAGCTTCGGGTTCATGGGGCCCACGGCCGATGCCCTGGCCAAGGTCCTCCCCGCCGGCCAGCGGCGCACGCTCGCGGGCCAGGAGCACAACATCGATCCGAATGTGCTGGGACCCGTCGTGGGGGAATTCTTTCGCGGCTGAGTTGCCACCTCGACAAACTCGCGCCGGCGGTCGTTCGACCGCCGTCGCATCCGATTCATTGCGGTTCGTTCGAACGTCACTCGTCGTGGTCGTGACTGCAGTCGAGCGGCTGGAGGAAGTGCTTGTCGACCCAACGAGCGAGATGCTTACCGATGTCTGCCCCGGCCTCATCTGCTTTGCGGAAAATGGATCCCGAACCAGACTCTCGCGCTGATGGTGTCCTGCAACGGTCGCACGAGTCGCGCGTAGCTGCGGTCCGCGTTGGGGACGTTGCCGTGGACCGTGAAGCTGATCCTCTCGGTGCCGAAGAACGCCTTGCCCGCGTAGAGGGCAGCGCCCGTCAGGCAGTTGTAGCCGGATGAGTGGTCTGAATAGGGCGGAGTCGGGCCGAGCGGCATCCAGGCCGTGTCGGCCTCCGTCCTGCGATTGCCGTCGGCGTTCGTCCCTCGAGACCGATGAGTCTTGCCACCGAGATGAGTCGTAAGGACGACAACCAGGATCACTTTCGAGGGAGCAGCACCATGACCGAACCGATGACGCAGACCCTGGACGTGCCTGGCGCCGTGCTCACATACGACGTCCGTCGCAACGAGTCCAGCTCCGAGCCGATTCTGCTGCTGATCGGTTCGCCGATGGGGGCCGGCGGCTTCGTCACCCTGGCCGGCCACTTCGCCGACCGGACGATCGTGACCTACGACCCCCGCGGCGTCGAGCGCAGCAAGAAGTCCGACGACACCAGCGAGTCAACGCCTGAGCAGCACGCGGATGACATCGACGCGGTGATCGCGGCGCTGGGCGCCGGGCCCGTTGACCTCTTTGCCAGCAGTGGCGGCGCAGTGAACGCACTCGCCCTCGTCGCGCGCCATCCGGAGGACGTTCGGATCCTCGTCGCCCACGAACCGCCGACCGCCCAGGTGCTGCCGGACAGTGAGCCAGCCATGGCAGCGACCCAGGACATCCTGGACACGTATCTGCGCAGTGGCATGGGACCGGCGATGGCGAAGTTCATCGCCATCGTCAGCTTCAAGGGCGAGATCCCCGCCGACTATGTCGACCGTCCCGCTCCCGATCCTGCCATGTTCGGGCTGCCGACCGAGGATGACGGCTCCAGGAACGATGCCCTACTGCGGCAGAACATCGTCACGTGCACCCACTATCAGCCCGATTTCGACGCCCTCCGCGCGGCGTCGACCCGGGTCGTGATGGCCGCCGGGGTTGGATCCGATGGTGAGCTGGCCCATCGCGGAGCGGTGGCAGTTGCCGAACGGCTCGGGACGACACCCGTTACGTTCCCAAGCGACCACGGCGGATTCCTCGGCGGCGAGTACGGCCAGACGGGCGAACCTGATGCCTTCGCCGGCAAGTTGCGCGAAGTCCTCACCGCCAACGGGTAGAACGGGCCAGGCTCCAACCGGCACTCCCGACGACAGCAGGAAAACCGATCGGGCGGCAGTGAGCGCGAGCAGCCGGTCGGCCGTCAGCCAGCGATCACGGGCGGCTGAAGCCCGGACAGCGGGCCGCCCGGCTTCGGGCCAGTCAGCTCGGGCTCCGCGCGGCGGTCGGCCGCGCGTGCCGAACGCTGGGCTTCGGTCTGCTGGATGAGGGTCTGCTGGGACGCTCGAAGCATCTCCGCGTATGGCGGTCCGATCTCCTTCAAGATCGCCAGCTCGCGCTTGGTCTTGGGAGGCGCGAAGCGGTAGTGGATGGCGGTGCCCTCGGTTCCCGGTTCCAGCTCGATTGTCTCGAGCATCTTCACGGTGCCGCCAGGGGTGTTGACGATGGTCCGGACCGAGAGATCGTCGTACGGCCGCCAATCGAGGATCTCCTCGATGACCGCCTCGCTGCCGTGCATGCAGTGGTTCGTGGCACCGGGTCCCCGGCGTCCGCCGGTGGTGCCGGTCACGGTGATGTCCGTCACTGCGGCCTGCCACCCGGTCCGTCGCCCCGGCTCGGTGAGGAACTCCCAGACGACCTGAGGGGGCGCGGTCGTCGAGAGTGAGACGGTAATCGCGGCATCTTCGGGCGAGACGAAAACGCGCGCCCGGGTCTCCTCTTCCTGCCATCGGCGCTCGAGATCGTGGGCCCAGGCCGGCACGTCACCGATCCGCTCGTACGTCTCTGTGATTCGGCGCATCGCGAGGGCGGCCGGGTCGAGGTCCGTCGTATCGATGCACTGCTGGGTGATCAAGGCATAGGCGGTCATCCCGAGCGTTTCCACGACCTCGTTTTTCAGCAGCCGGTGGACGACGATGACGTCCGACCCGAGGAGTTCCTGGCGGCCGGCAACCTTCTGCCGGATGGCCATGCCGTGATGGACCACGAACTTGAGGTTGAGATCCGGGATCCGGAGGCACGCGTTGCACTCGCACGACGTCGCTTGGCGGACGTCGCGGCGGCGGCGCCGGAACCCGAAGTAGCAACGCTCGATCGTGTCGAGGAGCATCGATCCGTCGACCGATTCCATCGTCGCAAACATGAACGCGGCATCGCCCTCGAACTTGGCGAGTCGGAAGTTCGGTCGGAGCGCCGTGACGACGGCGCCGATCAGGTCCGCGAGGATGTCCTGCGCGTGGTCCAGCTCGACGTCGACCAGGTAGCTCGTGTAACCGGAGATGTCGGCGATGAGGAAGCAGGTGGGTTGTGCGTCTGAGACCATCGGTCCTCGCTGGGCGCAGCGTATCGAGACGGTAGCCACTATACGGCCGGGGCTCGAGTCGACAGTGCCGGAAGCGATCGACCGGGGATCTATCTGCCGACAACCGGCTTCGAACCAGAAGCCGAAGCTCCAACCCACGCCCGACGGGTATCATCTGGGCCCGCGCGCCTGTAGCTCAGTGGATAGAGCGTCGGCCTCCGGAGCCGAAGGTCGCAGGTTCGAATCCTGTCGGGCGCGCCACGAACACTTGTTCTATTTCTGCCCACGCGCGAATGCGAGCGCCCCCATCACCCTGTTCGTATTCCGTCTTTCGCTCGACCTCGCGACCCGTCTAGGCATGGTGGGTTCCCGGAGGGTGGCGCGCTGGCCTGGATCAGCTTGGCAAGGACCCGCTACAGGGCACTCACGTCGTTGTCGGTGAGTGGCTCAGAGCAGTAGCGCGACAAGGTGCGGGCCTGCAGACCGGTATCGCGCGTCCAACACCTGTCGGGCGCTCACCGGACACTTGTTCTACATCCGTCTGCATTCGATGCTCGACCCTCGTCGACCGATGGCGTAGCTCTCTCGGTCGGATTCGAGCGCAAGGGATCGTTCATTGCGTCCCCGAGACCAGGCCGTTCCACACTGCAGAGAGTCCAGCCCACCCGGGTGACGGGTTCGCCAGGACCTGCTGGAGGCGAACGGCGATGACGTTTTGGAGCGAAGTCCCGTCGGCGCGTGCACGTGAACTGGTAGCCGACGTGGCGACCTGGGTCTGGGTCAGCCTTTGGGCGGTCTTTGCCGTCCGCCTCTACTCGACGCTCGCTGACTTCGCTGAGGCCGGTCGGGCGATCGGCCAAGGCGGGGTGAACATCAAGACCGCCGGAGATCAGGTGGGGGATTCCCTCATCGGACTGCCACTCGTCGGGGAGCAGGCGAGCGGTATGACCCGGTCGGCCTTCGGCGCGGCGGGCGAGCCGTTCATCTACCTCGGCGATCAGTTGACGCAGCTGCTCCTGATCATCGCGGCGCTGCTCGGCATCCTCGTCCTCGCGGTCACGCTCATCCCCTGGCTCAGCCGCTACCTGCCGTGGCGAGCGCGCCGCCTGTCCGAGCTGCGGATGGCGCATCGCGCCGTGCGTGAGTCTTCCCTGGGTCTGCCGGCTCCCACGGTCGAGCGCCTCCTCGCCACCCGTGCGTTCCATCGCCTCAGTTATGGGGAGCTGCTCGAGCACACGCCGGATCCACTCGGAGACTTCGCCGCGGGACGCTATACGGGGCTGGCGCGAGCGGAGCTGGAGAGCGTCGGCCTGCGGCCCTGACAGCGCCATCGCCGCTCCAAGGCTAGCGACCTGGGCGACAACCGGACGCTCACGATCGATGTCGAGGCCCCCGACAAGCCCGAGTGAGACGCCCTCGTCGACGTCGCCATGCCGATCGCCAAGACCTTCGTTTCCGCCCTCGATGGTGGGCGCTCGGCCGTAGAGTGATCGGGGCGCCCTGGCTCGACCACAGCCACGCCATTCCTTCGATCGTGACCGGATATCTATGGCGTCCGCGCATCCGAATCCCGTCGGGCGCGCCAAGACACTCCATCGGCTCCTGGCACCCCGACGACCGCCAGTGGACGCTCGACGGGTTCGCTGACATCATCGGCTCGCGTCCCTGGATGACCGGCGAAGACGTTGAGGGGGGATGAACGGTGGCACCTGATGGTGCAGGTTCGAATCGCGATCTGCGGCTGGCAGAACTGTTGGCCACGGTTTCGCTGGCGACCGATCTGGCCCATGACGTGCCGGCCGAAAGTGCTCTGCGGGATGCGATTCTCGCAGTCCAGCTCGGCCGCCTTGCCGGCTGGTCCGCTCGAGACCTCTCCGACGTCTACTACCTTGCGCTCCTCTATCACGTCGGCTGCACCGGGGCGGTCGACGCCCAAAGCCGCATGGGGGCCGGCGACGACGTCAGTGTCCGGCACTGGCTTTCCGAGGCCGACTTCGCCAGTCAGCCCGACGTCATGCGGATCTCTGTGGCGAAGCTCGCTCGCCAGTGGGGGCCCGCGGACTGGGCCCGGGGGATGGCGACATTCCTGACCCTGGACCAGAGCCTCGCAGACGCCTTCGCCAACATGGCGGACGTCGCGGCCAGGCTATCGGAACGACTCGGCGCAAGCGCCCAGGTCTGCTCCGCGCTGGGCCACGCCTACGCAAGATGGGACGGAAAAGTCTTCCGCAACCTGCCGAGCGGCGAGGCCCAGGCGGCAATCTCGCGGCTCGTGCACCTGGTCCACGTCGCCCAGACCTATCACCACGTCGGCGGGGTCGAGGCCGCGGATGCCGTGGTACGGGGTCGGAGCGGGAGCGAGTTCGATCCCGAACTGGCGACGCTTTGGCTGCAGTCCAGCCACGACCTCCTTCGGTCGCTCACTGGCGGCTCGGTGTGGGACGAGGCGCTGGCGGCCGAGCCGGAGCCCCACCTCCGGGTCGCCCACTCTCACCTGGACGAGGTGAGCCGGGCGCTGGCCGATTTCGTTGATCTAAAGTCCACGTACACGCACGGACATTCGGCGCGCCTGGCGCGCCTCGTGGAGGCGGCCGGTGCGGCCGCGGGGCTGGATGCCGCGGACATCACAACCCTGCAGCGGGCGGCCCAGATCCACGACTTGGGCAACGTCAGCATCCCCAACCAGGTCTGGATCAAGCGTGGGAAGCTCAACCCGTCCGAGTGGTCGCGGGTGCGCCTGCATGCCTACCACAGCCAGCGGATCATGAGCGTCTGCGAGCCGCTGCGGGCGTCCGGTGACGTGGCGGGTCTGCATCACGAGCACCTGGATGGATCCGGGTATCACCGCGGCCTTCCGGCCGCAGCCATTCCGCTCGTTCCCCGCATCCTTGCAGCTGCCGAGGCGTACCAATCGATGACGGAGGATCGCGCGTGGCGGCGCGCACTCGCTCCCGCGGTGGCCGCAGCGGAGATACGCCGCGAGGCCGCTGCGGGCGTGCTCGACCGCCGCGCGGTCGAGGCGGTCGCTCGCGGGTGCGGGCTACACCGCGTCCCAGGCCCGGTCGGCACGCTCGTGGCCGGCGAACCTGACCGACCGCGAGGTGGATGTCCTGAGGCTGCTCGCACGAGGCGACACCAACAAGCAGATCGCACGCGAGCTTCACATCTCGACAGCCACCGTGCATACCCACGTCATCAACGTGTACGGCAAGACGGCCGTTGGCACTCGGGCAGGAGCGACCCTGTTCGCTCTCGAGCACGATCTCATCCAGCTGTCACCAGGCGGAAAAATCGACTGAACGGTTGATGCGCTGCGGACCGCCGACTCCTAGCGTGGCCCCATCGAGGGAACCGGGGGACTCCACCGGACACCCCGGGTCTGCAGGAGGAAAGATCGGATGGCACAGCGATTACCGACGATGCGGCTTTCGAGGACGTGTGCGGCGTCGCCCGAAGTGGTGTACGACATGCTCGCCGACCTCCACTCACACCTCGGCTGGGGTGGCGCACGGCAGGGTCGCGCCTACCGACTGCTGTCCCTGGAGGCACCTGACGGTCCTGCCACAGTGGGAATGGTCTTCGCCACCACTGGAGCGATCCCGATGTCCCGCAAGCGGTGGGAGGACATCTCGACGGTGACGGCGGCGGCTCGGCCGTCGAGGTTCGAGTTCGTGACCGAGGGTCGGGTCGGCAGCGGCCACCAGGCCATGGTGGCGGGTTATGCCCACGGCTACGAGATCGCCCCGGCCGAAGGCGGATCCACGGTGACGTACACGATGACGCAGGAGCGAACGGCCAACCCGCTCCTGAGGTTGGCGCTGCCGGTGATCCGCCAGATGATGTGGCGAGTCGGGATCCCGATGTTCGCGGGGCGAGGCTTTCGCAATCTCCTACGGGATGCCGAGCGCGCCGCCACGGTGCGCCTTGGGCCAGACCCGGTGGTCGCCGGCCGCAACGTGAAGGTTTCGTAGGTGGACCCTCCCAGCGCGCACCAGGGTGCCGTCACCGTGAACACCTTCCTGGAGGCGCCACCGGGTGCGACTTCGAGCGAATGGAGGCGTGCCTGGCCCCCGCCGCTCACGCGCGCCTGTTGCTGCCGCGCGGTGCGGAGGACGTGGCAGGCAGGGAGCCTTCGCCTAGGCCCGGCTCGGCGTCCCTGGTTGGCCCTCGCCGTGATGTCGGTCGGGAACCCCGGGGGACCGGTACGGCAGAAAGGGATGGACGACCATCGGCCCAGTGGTCTTTTGGGGTCATCAGACACCACGGAAGCGAGGGCAGACCAGGTCCCCGCCCGGACAAGCCGGCGAGGTGCGATTCGCGTCAAGAAGGAGGTTCCGAGATGGTCAAGTTCATGGACGTTCATCACGGCATGGTCGGGATTACCCCGGAAGCACTCGCTACGGCGCACACCGGCGATCTCGCCATCCAGAAGGACGAGGGCGTGAGCTTCGAACACGCGTGGGCCGATCCCATCAGCGGGACGGTGTTCTGTATCTCTGAGGCGCCGAACGCCGAGGCGATCCGTGCCATCCACACCCGGAACGGCATCCCGCCAGACGAGATCTACCCGCTTCCACTCGAAATCTGATCCAGTCGTACCACGGCGGGATCCAGACCGCTGGCAGCAGAGTGCCTCTCCGCTGTCCTACGCGCTCTCCCGCGCGGCCAAGCGCCATTCGTCAGCACCCTGGACCAGAATCTGCCTGAATCCCAAGTGGGCATCCGCACGTCCGACTCCTGTCGGGCGCGCCACGAACACTTGTTCTATTTTCTGTTCGCCTGCACGGACGTGGCAGCGGACATCTGAACCCGGCTCGACCGATCAGCTGGCGGCCGGCCGATAGGTGAGCGAAACGACGCCGTTTTCGTATGCTCCCGACTTCGCGAGTTCAAGGCCGAACTGATTATCTACTTCATCG
>JBBSCI010000006.1:0-39451 GCA_038250445.1 Candidatus Limnocylindrales bacterium
CCGATCGGGCGATCGCGGGGGTTTCCTCGGGCCGGCGGAAGACGTCCACGATGTCGATGGGGACAGGTACGGATTCGAGGTCCGGATAAACCTTCTCGCCGAGGATCGGCGCGTCGAGCGCCCGGGGGTTGACCGGGATGACCCGGAAGCCCTTGCGCTGGAGGTAACGCATGACGAAGTAGCTGGGCCTGGTCCAGTTCGGCGAGGCGCCCAGCAACGCGATCGTCCGCGCCTCTCGGTAGACGCCGAGGAGCAGCTCGTCGGGGTAATCAGGCCCGGGCGCCGGCAGGATGCAGGCGTACCCCGTTGCCGTCATCGCGATCGGCTTCGCCGGCACCGGCGGCGTCGTCAGGTCCATCGTCGGATCGCGCATGGTTCGAAGGATACGGTCCACGCGGCGATTGTTCTGGGAGTAGACCAGCCAGCAATGCGCTTCGGATGGTCGCTCGCCGTGGCCGAATTTCGTTCTTCGGCGGCCTGCCGAAGGACCAGCCGACGATCACCCTCGACTCGAATCTCGTGCACTACCGAGAACTGACGATCGTTGGTGCGAATCGGTCGACCCCGGCCCACAATAAGCAGGCACTCGCGCTGATCGCGAGCGGCGAGGTGCCGGTGAAGGATCTGATAACGCATCGGCTGCCACTCGAGAGCGTGCTCGACGCGATCGGGATCGTCTCGCGCGGCGAGGACATCAAGGTCACGATCGAACCCTGAGCGGGATCGAGACGGCAACGGCCGGCGCATGGAGGACAACGTCATGGCGCAGCGCGAAGTCATCGTCGGCTCCCGGGTCGGTCTTCACGCGCGACCGGCGGCGCTGTTCGTCAAAGCCGCGACGCAGCAGCCGGTGAAGATCACAATCCGCAAGGGCGACGGTCCGCCCGTCGATGCCCGGAGCATCCTTCGCGTGCTGGCGCTCGGCGCGAGGAACGGCGATACGGTCGTCCTCGAGGCCGAAGGGGACGGCGCGGACGAGGCCCTCGAGGCCGTCGCGATCGTGGTCGCCGAGGACCACGACGACCCGGCGTGAGCCGGACATGGTGACAATCGATCCGGCCGCGCCTGCACCGCCGCAGGCGCGCTCGCCGCTCCAGGGTATTGGCGTCTGCCCGGGCCGCGCCGCGGGCCCCGTCGCCCTCATGGGAGCACGACCGCGACTGCCCGATGATCGCCCCGCCGTGGTCGACGCCGAAGCCGAGGCGAGTGCCGCGATCGCCGCACTCTCGGCCACCGCGGAAGACCTCGAGCATCGTGCCGCGACAACCACGATCCACGGCGCCGCCGAGGTGCTCGAGGCGACCGCGATGATCGCCCGCGACCCGTCGCTCGAGGAGTCGATCCGGTCGGCGATCGTCAAGGGCGAACCAGCGGCATGGGCGATCGATCGGGCGATGGAAGCGTTCAAGGCGATACTCCTGGATCTCGGTGGCTACATGGCGGAGCGCGTCGGCGACCTGGACGACGTTCGCGACCGAACGGTCGCCCGATTGCTCGGGCAGCCGATGCCGGGGATCCCCGAGCGCGACATGCCGTTTGTCCTTGTCGCCGACGATCTCGCGCCGGCCGACACGGTGACGCTGACGCCGGAGCGGGTCCTCGCGCTCGTCACCGTCAAGGGCGGACCGACGAGCCATACGGCGATCCTGGCTCGAAGCCTCGGGTTGCCGGCAGTCGTTGCCTGTGCGGAAGCCGCCTCGCTGACCGAGGGAGAGCTCGTCGAGGTCGACGGCGGCACGGGCAGCATCCGCGTCGGGATCACGCCGGACGAGGCCGCGGAAACGAACCGGCTCGAGCATGAGCGGCGTGCGGAACGGGCCGCGAGCCGCGGGCCGGGACATACCGCTGACGGCCACGCGGTCTCGCTGCTCCTCAACATCGGCGACGCTGCCGGAGCGGCATCGGTTGCGAAGGTCGATGCGGAGGGCGTCGGCCTCCTTCGCACCGAGTTCCTCTACCTCGATCGCCAGGAGGCACCGTCGGTCGACGAGCAGGTCGTGCTCTACACCGAGATCCTGGAAGCGATGGGCGGCCGCAAGATCGTCGTCCGGACGCTGGATGCCGGCGCCGACAAGCAGCTGCCGTTCCTCAATCCCGACCATGAGGAGAACCCCGCCCTCGGCGTCCGCGGCCTGCGAACCGCCCGTCGGTCACCGCAGGTCCTCGTCGATCAGCTCGCCGCGCTCGCCCTCGCCCAGCAGGCAACGGGCGCGGTCGTCTGGGTGATGGCGCCAATGGTCGCTACCGCGGCGGAGGCGAAGTGGTTCACCGACCTGGCCCACGAGCACGGGCTGGCGATCGCCGGGGTGATGGTCGAGATCCCGGCCGCCGCGGTGCGGGCCGCAGACATCCTCGAGCATGCCGACTTCCTGAGTATCGGGACGAACGACCTCGCCCAGTACACCCTCGCGACGGACCGGATGGCCGGCGAGCTCGCCGACCTGCTTGATCCGTGGCAACCGGCGCTACTCGATCTCATCAGGATGACGGCACAGGCCGGCCTCGCCGCCGGCAAGTCGGTCGGCGTTTGTGGCGAGGCCGCGGCCTCACCGACGCTGGCGCCCGTCCTGGTCGGGCTAGGGATCACGAGCCTGTCGATGTCCGCAGCCGCGGTCGCCGATGTCCGCGATGCCCTGGCCGCCGTCACGCTCGCTCAATGCCGCGAAATGGCCACAAAGGCGCTCGAGGGTCGGCGCCCGAGCTGAGCAGGCGCCGTGAATGCTCGCCTTACCGGGCACGCAGCTCGAACATCGGGTGCAGGCGCGCCTCGGCGATGTAGTCCCCGAGGGTCGAATCGGCGAGGAAGCCGAAGAATCGGCCGACCAGTGGCCGGAGAAGCCTCGACCTCATGTAAGTGGCCAGCGCGTTACGGAGGATCGGCCCGCCGACGTCCGGCGCGATTTCGATCGCATCGACCAGCTCCTGGCGGCGACCCTTCGTGACAACGGCTTCGCCCGAAGCCCGCAGGTTGTGGACCCAGTTGACCATTCCGAACGGCGACTGAATGTACCGCCGGCCGTCGAGCTCGATGATCGTGACCGGGAACGTTCGGGGCAGGCCGCTCGTGCGGCCGCGGACGGTCAGCAGCACGTTCGGCCCGAATGGCATACCGATCCGGATGAGCCGCTTGATGAGATGGTTGAAGACAGGGATCAGCGATGGTGCCCGACTCGTTCGCAGTGGGCTGGTGTCGGTCATATTGGATTGAACTCCCTGTGATGTTGCGACGCCCGACGGCGCCGGCGATCGATTTGCGATCTCGACAGGAACACGTACATCGACCCGGCGATGTGACCGATCGTCCTGGTTGGATCGCGCGCGGTCACGTTTTGGGCGGCTGCAACGTTCTCCAATCAGATGACTCGGCACGACGACGCGCGACCTGAATCCCGCGACCTGCTGGCGCGCGAGTTCGACCGCCATCGGCCATATCTGCGCTCGGTGGCATACCGGATGTTGGGCTCGATCACGGACGCCGAAGACGCGCTCCAGGAATCCTGGCTGCGGCTCGACCGAAGCCCGCCGGACGATGCCGCCGACCTCCGACCGTGGCTGACGACGGTCGTCGGGCGGATCTGCCTCGACATACTGCGGAAGCGCCGGTCCTGGCGGGAGGACTACGCGGGTTCGTGGCTGCCGGAGCCGCTCGTGGTCGGCGACCAGTCGCCCGAAAACCAGGTGGTCCTCGCCGACTCGGTTGGACTCGCCCTCCTCGTGGTGCTCGAGTCACTCAGCCCGACGGAACGGCTCGCCTTCGTCCTCCACGACGTGTTCGGGGTGCCGTTCGAGGAGATCGCCACGGTTGTGGATCGTTCGCCGACGGCGGCTCGCCAGCTTGCCAGCCGCGCCCGTCGACGGGTGCGCGCGGCGAAGACCGAGCCGGACGCCGACCTCGCGGTCCAAGTGGGAGTCGTCGATGCCTTCCCCAAGGCTGCGCGCGAGGACGACTTCGAAGGCCTGCTGAGGCTCCTGGATCCCGACGTCGTGCTCCGAACGGACGGCGGTGGCCACGGCCCCCTGGCCAGACCGCCAGTCTTCGGAACCACCGACGTCGTCGCCGTGCTGCGCGGCCAAGCACCGAACTTCGCGCCACTCGGGCGCCCGGCGGTCGTCAACGGCGGGCCCGGAGTGGTCGTCGGCCCGCCCGGCAAGGTCGTGGCGGTCGTCGGCTTGACGATCACCGGAGGCGTGATCCGAGAGATCAACATCATCGGGGACCGGGCCAAGCTCAGGAGCCTTGAGCTCGCCTAGGACCCCGCGCTCAGCCGACCGTGCTCCATGGCCGCCTCGGAGGTTGGTCCGGGCGGGCCGCAGGCTCGAGGGCGGCGTGGTCCCAACCGCCAAGGTCAGCACCCCGTTCGTAGGCCGACTGGAAGAACTCGAGGACGTCGGCGCCCTAGGTGAACTACATCTAGGGAAGCTCAGGCCACGAGGTCGGGTTGAGGTCCGCCATCGATCAAATGGTAGGCGGATACCGCCGTCAGGTCGTCCCTTCGCCCGGGCGCGCGCCGGGTGAGGCCGATGCGTATAGCTGGGACGACATGGGCGCGAACGGCTGACGGCTGAAGATCGCCTCGACCGGAAGGCCGAAGAATTCGGCCGCCCGAAGCGCAAGGTCGAGGCTCGGGTTGTATTCATTGCGCTCCAGGTAGCCGATCGTCTGGTAGTTCACGGCCAGAGCGTCGGCCAGCTCCTGGCGCGAGAGACCGCGTTCGACGCGAAGCACGGCAAGGCGGTTATGAACGATCGGATCGGTCCGTTGCGATGGCCGGACCATCAGAAGTCGGCCGGAACGTCAGGCTCGATCCAGGCGAGCGCGGCGGCAGGCAGGACCGGCAGCAGGACGGCGGTTGAGAGGACGAGGGCGTTCACGAGGCCGGCGTCCACGACCACCTGGCGGCCGAACACGAAGACGTCGATGCCGAGGAAGATGACCACCGCGAGGACGACCGCCGACAGGACCTGGTAGCTAAGGATCCACGCCCGGTCCCGCAACTGCTGCTCGCGCTCGTCGAGATGTGCGCCGGGCATGTCGGCCCGACCCCGGATGTACCGATAGAGCACGAACGAACCAACGATCGTCGCGCCGATCAGGACGAAGCTGATCGGCCCCCAGACGACGGTCGGCGCCGTGGTGCCCATCCAGAACGTCGACCAGGCGAACATGCCCGGCAGGCCCACCATCGTCGCCACAGCAAGGACGCGGCGGGTCCTCCGGGAAAGCCGGTCGATCCGCTTGTCGGACCGCGGCGTCGTGCGACTGGTCATGACGTGTACCTCATTGGTGTCTTCTTGCATGATGAAAAGTAGTATATGTACAACAATCTGTCAAGTTGGCATCACGCACCATCGCGGTGGCCCGAGCCGCGGCCTACCAGGCCGGACTGGAGGAGATCGAGCGCGCTCGCCCCAATTGGCCCGGTCACCAGCCGCTGTTCGATCGACTCGAATCGGGCCTGCTGGATCGCAGCGAGCACCTGGCCACGGAGGATCCCGAGGAGACGGCGGAGCGGCGCCAGGAGCGGGTCGAGCACGAGGCGATCCAGCGGGGCGTGATCGGCGCCCAGCGGATGGCGGTGATCGAGCTCAGGGACCGCCGCGAGATCAACGTCCAGACGTGACGCTTGATCGAGCGTGAGCGTGAGCTCGACCTCGAAGAGCTCCGGACGGAGGGCTGAACGCGGGGACGGTCAGAGCGGCGGCTACCGCCGCCAGCCGTTCATGTCGATCTCGCTTTCCGTCGAGCCGAGACATGGAGGAACCGCTTCGGCACTCGACACGCCGGCCTCTGGCGCGGCAACAAGCGTCCCGCCGTCCGACGGCAGCGTGAACCTGATGTTGATCGGCGTGACGGCGCGGCCCCGCAATAGTTCGAGACCCTGACTTCGGTTCGGAGCCCACCTCCGGGCACAAGCTCGAAGACCGGATCGGACGGCGCGGCGTGCGGTTTGCCGCTCGGGCCCGCGGTCGCGGAATCGATGAGCACGCGGCTGTCCGCATCGACCAGTTCGAGCCCGGGAGTGCCATGCACGATGCAGCGACGCGAGGAGCCGTTGGTGATCTCGACGTCGGCGATCCGGCTGCCGACGGCCCCTTGCCAGCCGTGGATCACGGCCGTGAGGTCTGCCGCCAGGCAGTCGCCGATCGCGCCGGACGCTGAGGACGTCGCCGAAGGCGCGACCGACGGCATGACCGATGGCGACCGGGACGGGTCGCTGCCAACGCCTGGCCCCGGCACGGGCATCAACTGCAGGAACGCGACTACCAGCAGGATGGCGACAGCCGCCAGCGCACCGGTTCGCAGCAGGACGGGCAGGCCCCAGCTCGAGCGAGACGCCCGACTCGAGACCGGATGCGTCGTCGGAACGGCGGCCACACGACGGCGCAGATCGTCGGGCACGTCCCGTGGTGCGTCCTCGATCAGCACCGATCGGAGGTCGTGGTCGAACCGCTCATCGCTCATCGCTGGGCCTCCGTTCCGCGCTCCACGGCGTCGTATGCGGCACGCAGCTCACGCAGGGCGTAGTGGAGCCGCGACTTGACCGTGCCCTCCCGCTCGCCCGTCCTGGCCGCGATCTCTGCGATCGAGTAGTCCTCGAGGTGGCGCATGACGACGACGGCGCGATGCTCTGGCTTGGGGCGGTCGAGGGCTCGCCGCAGGGCGTCCTGTTCGGCCCGGCCGGTTGCGCCATCCGCCGTCGTGACCGGGGGCGTACCGTCCAGCACCAGTTGCCGGACGCTCCCGCGACGCAACCGCTGGCGACACTCGTTGACGACGATCCGATCGAACCAGGCATCGAAGCGGCTCCGATCACGCACCTCGTCGAACCGCGTCCACGCGACCACGGCGGCGTCGTGGACCGCGTCCTGGGCGTCGCCGTCACGGCGCAGGATCAGGGTCGCCAGCCGGTACGCCCGCAGCAGACGCTGGTCCGTGAGCCTCTCGAAGGCCTCGCGGCGGGCTTCCAGCTCGCTTGACGCTTCTTGAGGTCCCATCGGGTTCGCTGTCTCCGCCTGACCGCGAGCCCAAAGATGCAACGGCCGCACTCCGATCATCTCACCGCCCGACGCTTCGCCGGGCGGTGGTGGAAATTGCAATCTCAGTAGATCATGGCGACCACGTCGACGCCGCCTGACCAGGCCTCTCCTATTGGGCTCTTGGTCACGCGGATCCGGTAGTCGCCGGTGACGGGCAGGATGCCGTCGAAGACGCGTCCGCCGGGTCGGCCACTGGACTTGCCGTTCGGGTAATAGACGATGCCACGCGTCGGACCGCGACCCTCCACGATCACGACCATCGTCTGACCGGCGGTCGCGTGAACGACGAACCACTTCTCGGAGCGGATGCCGGTCAGCTTACTGTGCGCCTGGCCGCTATAGGCGTCCCTGGCGAACGTGATCCGGATCGGGCAGGCGCGGGCACCGGGGCTGCAGGCGACCGCCGCCAGAGTCGCTGGCGAGGCGTTGGACATGGAAGGGCTTGATCCGCCGGCCGCAAGAGCCGGCCCCGCCGTTGCGATTGCGACCGCCGCCAACACTCCGAACAACCCGAGAAGCGCGCGTTTCGTGATCACTTGCAGTACCTCGTTGAGACCACGGCGCGAGCTTCAGAAATACGGCATCGTTCGCTGGCCGCTGCCACCAACTAGATACGCAGCGCGCGCGATCGGTTCAATCAAGCCCTTCGTCGCTTACGGCATCGTCGGCAATCGCTGGTACCACGTCGTGGCAATCGAGGGCGGCAGCATGGAACCAACGATCAACTGACCTTGTATCTCAGTGCTACCTTGACGCCACAGAGCGCCAGCGGAAAGGAGGCCGCCGATGCCGCAACTCGAAGCCCAGATTCGAGGCGAGAAGCGTGAGGACGTGGTCGCGGGCGAGTTCGGGATCACGGTCGCATTCACAAATGGCGGCTCCGAACCCGTCCGGCTGAACGTCCATCAGGCGTCACATCCGGCCCTCGTGCTCGACGTGCGGGATCGCAACGATCGAGAGGTCCCCCTGCCGCCACCGTCGGCGCCGGATGCCGAGGATCTCGCAGAGGGCAACCTGATCGAGCCGGGCAAGTCGATCACGATCGACTACGTCGGCTTCCTGGACCGAAGTCTCGCGCCCGGCGAATACCGGATCCGCTACTTCGGCGAGTTCCCGGCGCTGGGCGGCTCGAAGGATGACCCCCTGCGCAGCGACTGGTTGACGGTCACGCTGCGACCCGAGCGCGGTTTCGAACGCGGCATCGAGATCCCGAACTTCAAGCCGGCGCCTGATGACGTTGTCCCGGTTCTGGAGAGGCCGCTCTGGCTGCGCCTCCTGCTGCCAATCTGGATCTTCGTCCGCGACATCTACTGGTGGATCTACTGTGTGATCGTCACCCGCTTCTTCCGCCGCGGCTGCGACGATGTTCGGTCCCAGGAGATCGATCAACCACGCACCGAGACGATCTCCAATGCGCCGCCCGGATCGGAGGCCTGGAACGGAACGTACGGTTGGCGGGCCAGGTTCCTTCTGACGCTCGACGAGCCGAGCTGCACCGGCCGAGTCCTGATTCGGGTGCGACTTGTCGGGACGATCACCGCGGCCCAGCGCTCAGCGTGGGAAACCGCGATCGAGGCCGCCTGGAACGCGCGGTTCAAGCTCTGTCGCAAGAACTGCTGCTGCTCAGACGGCCTGCGCATCGTGACCGACATCCAGTTCGTGACATCGGGTGAGCATCAGGTCGTGAACGTCGGCACGAGCACGACCAACATGGGGAACTGGGGCGCCGCCGATACGGTCGACGTCTCGCACGAGTTGGGCCATATGCTCGGGGCTCTCGACGAGTACTTCACGGTCAACGGCGTGGCATTCGGGGCGGGCCGGCAGGCAACCGGCGCGATCATGAACAATCCGGCGAACCCGCCGGTCGCCCGCCATTACGAGACCGTTCGCCAGGCCGCTGGGGCCCTGCGGGCCGCGACCTATTCGACGATCCCCCAGTCGAGCAGCTGTTAGGGCGGCGGGTGGCCCTGGTCGCGAGCCTCATCATCGATCCGACGGAGGCCGCCGCAGCCGAGAGATTCGTTGCCGCATGCACCGTGACCAACGCCGGTGACGGGGACGTCTCGATCAACGTGGCGCCCTTGTCGTCGCCGTCCCTGGCACTTGAGATCCAGGATGCGACCGGCGCACCGGTCCGCCTGCCGCCACCGCCGGTCCCGCCGTCGGAGCCACCGATCAAACGCCTCGAGCCCGGCGAGGGAACGACCGCAACGTTCGCCGGCTTCCTGCCCAGTTGGACCGAGCCTGGCGCGTATCGCGCCCGCTGCCGGTACGTCGCGGGGCCGGGCGAACCGGTCGTGTCGCCCTGGGTCGGCTTCACGCTGACGCGCTAGTCGCGCCCGCCGAAGGCGACCCAGTCGCCGGACGCGATCAGCTCACCGAGCTCGTCGGGCGAGCCGTGGTAGAGGTAGGCGTAGGCGCGATCGACCGGGCCGTCTATGACATCGAGGACCCGACGCACATACTGCGAGCGCGCCTCGTCCGCAGGGTCGTACCGTTCAAGCCTGTCGATGGTCTCGAGCATCTCGACATCGGCCAGCCGGTAGATCTCGACCGCAACCGGCCTGGCAGGCAGCTCGACGAGGGCCGGGTACGCGTACGGCCGATACGGCGACCGGGGAACGTCGTAGAGCGCGCCGAGAACGATCCCGGTTCCCAGGAGCTTCGCTCCATCGAGCAGGCCGTGATTGCGCTGGCCGCGCTTGAGCGTCCCGTAGACGGCCACAGCCAACTCGGCGTCATCTGCCAGATCCGGCGCACCCAGGTCTTTCGCGATGTGATCTGCCAACCGAAGCGCCGCCTCGCCGGCCCACGTCCCCGACCAGTGCCGTCGGAGCACGATACGGACCGCGCGGCCTGTGGGATCGTTCGCCGGCTCGAAGTTCACCTCGAGCATCCCACTGCCGCGATCCGGCGCCGCGACGTGGAAGTGGCGCCCACCGGCCGGCTCCCGTAGCGGCCGATCGAGTCGCACGACGCCACCCTCGACGGCGCAGAACGCCGTGAGGCTGGAGCGGATCGAGGCGAGGTCGACCGCGGGACGAAGCGCGATCGTCACCTCGAATTCGGTGGTCACGACCCCAACTGTCGGTCAGGCGGGCAGCCAGTCGCAAGCCCGCCGCTCCGGCCGATGCCTCGGCGGGTGATCATTCCCCAATGAGACCCGCCGCCGGCGCCCTCGGCTGCATCGCCTTCCTGCTCATCGGCTGGAGCGGGCTGCTCGTCCCGTCGCTCATCCGATCGATCAAGGAGGCGTTCGGCCAGTCCGACGCCGGGATCGGGCTCTTCTATTTCCTGTTCTCGACTGCCTGGGCGGGCGGCGCCTTCGGCGGCGGATTGGTGGTGGAGCGGCTCGGCCGGAGGACAGTTCTGACGCTCGCAGCCGTGCTCGTCGCGGTTGGGTTGCTCGGGCTCGGGCTGGCGCCGAGCTGGGCGGTATTCCTCGTTGCGGCACTGCCTGCCGGGCTCGGAGCCGGCGCGATCGACGGTGGCGCCAACGGGCTCATCCTCGACCTCTATCCTTCCGGCCGCGGCAGGGCTCTCAATCTCCTGCACCTTTTCTTCAGCATCGGGGCGCTGGCCGCACCGGTGACGATCGGCCTATTGGTCGAGAACGGCGTCGGGTGGCAGGCGATCATTGTCGCGACCGCCGTCGCGGCCATTCCCGTTGCGACCCTGTTCGCGTCCGTCGCGATGCCGACGGGACGGCGCCGGTCGGAAACGTCGCATTCGCCCGACGCGCCGCGGCGATCAGCCCCGCCACGCCTGGCTGCTCCCCTCCTCCTCATGGCTGTCGCGATTGCCTGCTACGTCGCGTCCGAGGTCGGCGTATCAAGCTGGCTCGTGCGCTTCCTCGAACCTGCGCCGCTGAGCACCGCCACGCTAGCTCTGTCGCTGTACTGGGCCGGGATCGCCATCGGCCGTGCCGTCTCGTCGCAGCTCGCCGATCGCTTCGACCATCGCCGCTTCACGGTGACCTGTGCGGCGGGGCTGGCAATCGCCGTGCTTGGGGCGACGCTTGTGCCGTCATTGCCCGTGTCGATGGGACTCTTCGCTCTCGCCGGCGTCGCGTCGGGTCCGATCTTCCCGATGATCGTCGCCCTCGGCGGGGAGCGCAATCGCGACCGTTCGGCGGCCGTCAGCGGCTTCCTCGGAGGGACCGCGGTCAGTGGCTCGATCATCTACCCGCCGATCATGGGCCTCCTGTCGGTCACCGTCGGCCTGACCGTGGCAATGCTCGGCAACGTCGTCCTGGCCGTCGCCTGTGCGACGGCTCTCGTCCTGACGGGTTGGTCCTCGCGGCGTCGAGATCGTCCGGAGTTCGAGGCCGGTACTAATGCGGACTCGTTGTAGACCTATTTCGATACGGAACGTCTTGCATCATGTGATAGGATACGGTACGTCCCGTATCTCTAGGATGGAATTCCAACGTACATGATTACCGACACCCACATCGTCGACATGATCGAGCGAGCCAACGATGCCCGGCCATTCTGCTCGTGTGGATGCCACACGATGCCGGTATGGCGCGACGGTGCCGTGTGGCTCGAATGTGCCTCCCTCAGCGAGCCGCGTGATGGTCGCCTCGCTCGACTCCTCGGCGCTGCCGCGGCGCGCGTCCACTCCCACGAGCTGATCGTCGACGTTCCGTCGGCACCGGCGACACGAGTCCTCATCGGCCAGTCGTAGGAACCGGGGCCGCGGCCTCGCGTCGAGTCGGGCCGCGTGACCGGAAGAAGCGCTACGCGACGCCGCGATCCGCGCTCGTATTCGGAACCCAGCCGCCCTTGACCGCGAGCAGCGCTGCGATCTTGCTGGGCTCAACGGGTTTGGCAAAGAGGAAACCCTGCCCGAGATCCGCACCGAGCGACTGGAGTTCGGCGAGCTGGCTCGGGTGTTCGATTCCTTCGGCCACGGTCTGCAGGTGGAGCGTCTCGCTCAGGTGCAGGATCGACTGCATCATGGCCGTCTCGTCGGGGCCATCGGCCATGCTCGCGACAAACGACCGATCGATCTTGAGGATGTCGATCGGGAACTGGCGGACGTAGCTGAGCGACGAGTAACCCGTCCCGAAGTCGTCGATCGCGAGTCGGATACCCAGCCCCTTGAGCGCTCGCAGGGTCGCCATCGTGGCATCGGTCTTCCGCATGAGGACGCCCTCGGTGAACTCGAGCACGAGGCGGGCCGGATCGAGGCCGCTCAGCTCGAGGACCTCGGCCACCCCTGCGACGAACGCGGGCTCGCTCACCTCTCGTCCGGAAACGTTCACGTTCATCGTCAGGGCCCGCCCCGGCGCGACGACGTCCCAGGCCCGTGACTGGCGGCACGCCTGCTCGAGCACCCAGCGACCGAGTTGGATGATGAGGCCGGTCTCCTCGGCGACCGGGATGAAGTCCATCGGCCCGACGACGCCGCGGGTCGGGTGCCGCCAGCGCAGGAGCGCCTCGACCCCGACGAGCTCCATCGTCGCGAGGTCGATGACTGGCTGGTAGAGGACAAAGAATTCATCGCGTTCGAGTGCCCGCTCGAGATCGCCTTTCAGGGCGAGTCGAGCGAGCGCCGCCGCGTGCATGCTCGGCTCGAACACCTCGATGCGGTTCTTGCCCTTGCTCTTGGCCATGTACATCGAGACGTCGGCGTTGCGCAGCAGCTCGTCTGCGGTCTGGTGCTGCGAGGTCAGGGTCGCGACGCCGACACTGGCGTGGACGAACAGCTCCTTGCCGTGGTGCATGAACGGCGCCTGAAGCACCGCCAGAAGGCGGAGGGCGACGTCCGTCGGCCCGCTGCCGGCCGGCGGTTCCTCGACGAGGACGGCGAACTCGTCGCCGCCCATCCGGGCGATGGTGTCGCCGGTCCGGAGGGCACCGCGGAGGCGCTCAGCGACGGCGACGAGGATCGCGTCGCCCTCGACGTGGCCGAGGCTGTCGTTGATGGTCTTGAAGTCGTCAACGTCGATGAACAATACGGCCAGCCGCCGGCGGGTCCGCCGCGTCAGCGAGATCGCGTGGTCCAGGCGGTCGACGAGGAGCGCCCGGTTGGCCAGGCCCGTCAACGAGTCGTGGAAGGCCTGGTGGCGCAGCTCGTCCTCGAGGATCTTGCGGCCGGTGATGTCGCGATAGTTCACGACGAGGCCGCCGACCGCGGGGTCCTCGAACAGGTTCTTGCCCACGGCCTCGACCCAGCGCCATGAGCCGTCGGCGTGCCGGATCCTCACCTCACCTGTCGCCATCGCGCCCGGGGCCCGTGTCACTTCGTTCAGGAGCTCCATTCCGAATTCCAGATCGTCGGGGTGGATGGAGTCCAGGGCGGAGCGACCGACCCGGTCCTCCGCTCGGAAGCCGAGCACGCGTTCGACGGCCGAGCTCTCGTATTGGATAGTGGCGTCCGAGCTGATGATCATGCTGACATCGGCGGAGTTCTGGACCAGTGACTGGAAGCGCTCGCGACTGCTGCGGAGATCCGCCGTCAGGCTCTGCTCCTTCACGGCCTGGTCGAGCAGCCGTCGGTTCTGGATCGTCAGGCGTCGCGACGCGGCCGAGAAGGCGAGGAAGAGCAGGCCGAGCAGGCCCAGGGCCATCGTCCCGACGATGAGGAGGACGTCCTGGCGAGTCCGTGCGATGTCGGCAAAAATCGGCCCAGCGTCCTCGTAGACCTCGTAGGCGCCGACGACGTTGCCGGACGCTGGGGATCGGATCGGCAGGTAGATCGACAGGAAGGTGTCGGCCAGGCCCTTCTCGAAGATATTCTCGTCGGCATTCCCGCTCGAGAATTCCGTCGCGATCGTTCCTTCGAACACCTCCCGGAGATCTTCCGCCACGGGAAAGCGGCGGCCGCGCAGCGCCGACAGGTCCGAGAAGACGACGGCCCCGTCTGTTGACCACACTTTGATACGGAGGATCTTCCCGGTTCTTACGAGCCGCTCGAGATCGGCATTGATCGCCGCGCCGTCCGCGCTCGTCGGGTTGGCCAAGCCTGCGTTCGTGATCAACGGGTCGATGAAGCCGCGCACGACCGCCTCGGCGGTCCGAACAGCCTCGTTTACCGTGGCCCGCTCCAGGTGGTCGGAGACATTGGCCGAGACCAGGAACGCAGTGCCGATCACCAGGGTGCCGGACACGCTGAGGACGAGCGCTCGGAGACCCGGGCGCCAGCCCGATCTGGAATTGGGTTCGGTCATCGGCTTGTCATTGTTCCCATGCACCGCGACGTGCTTGCGTCGCCTGCGCCATCGACCGTAGGTGGTGCGTCGAGGCACGACAAGTAGCCGTTCGTTCCCCACCGGGTAGGCAACGCGTCCGACCGCGCCTGTGCTCCATCGGCCCGCTGGCGCACGGGCGGCGGCCGGGGGCTAGTCCTCGACGAGGACCACGTCGAGGAGACGGGGGCCGTGGACGCCCTCGACGCGCTGCAACTCGATGTCGCTCGTGGCGGACGGTCCGCTGATCCATGTCTGGGGTCGGGTTGGCGACAGGCGTGCCAGCGCCTCCGGCACGCTGCCAACGACCTGATCCGCCATGACGATGCAGACGTGGAGATCGGGCAGGAGACTGAGGGCACGCCGGCCCTGGCCCGGGCCGCCATCGAGGACGATCGTCCCGGTTTCTGCGATAGCCACCGCACAGCCGGTGATGACGCCGTCGAGACGGTCGAGATCGCGGAAGGTCAGTGGCGGGTCGTCCGCGACACGCTCGATGTCGATCCCCTCGAGCCATGCGTCGGGAATTCCGCCCGGAACCGCGATCTGTCGCGCCGCGCGCGCGCTCAGGACCGACGCGATGCTCGTCGCGAGCGACGCGGACGTCGTCCGGTGCACGGTCGCCCGGTAGTCACTGACGCGTTCAACGAACAGCTCAGCGATGTCGGTTTCAGCCGCAAGAGATCGTTCGTAGTCGCGAGGAATCGCGACCGCCGACGGCCGGTCGGCGAGCGCCTCGCGGATCCGCCCGAGAACGGCATCGCGCGCCTGGTTCTGCCCTGCGGCCTCGGCGTCGGCCATCAGTTCTCACCTCGGCCGCCGTCGGTGCGACGCCACCACGCCCTGAACGACTCGCGCGCGGGGGCCTTGAGGTCGCGCGCCCGGAACCAGGCCCCGATCGGTCCCGGCCCAGGGATCCGCCGCAACCTCCCGCGACGCCCGAATAGCCGGCCGCCGAGTCCCGCGGCTCGCTCCGCCAGGCCGAGCCGTCGCGGCGTCCGGAGCGTCCAGGCGGCCGCCCGCATGCCAACCGCCTCCGCAGTTGGCAACCGGTGAGTCGCCTCGGATTGCCGGACGACCTGCCCGCGGAGGTGGACGAGGACCTCCGGGATGTCGATCCGGACGGGGCAGACGTCGAAGCACGCGCCGCACAGTGACGACGCATAGGGCAGGGAGGCCGTCTGCTTGTCGACGGGATGCTTCGCGATCCCCCGGAGCTGCGGCGTCAGGATCGCCCCGATCGGACCGGGGTACACCGAGCCGTATGCCTGCCCTCCTGTCCGCTCATAGACCGGACAGACGTTGAGGCACGCCGAGCAGCGGATGCAGCGGAGCGCCTGGCGGCCGGTCGTGTCTGACAGGACGTCGGTACGGCCGTTGTCGAGCAGGATCAGGTGGAACTCGCCTGGGCCGTCGCCCGGCGTCACGCCCGTCCAGATCGACGTGTACGGGTTCATCCGCTCGGCGGTCGACGAGCGCGGCAGGAGTTGGAGGAACACCTCGAGGTCGCGCCACGTCGGGACGAGCTTCTCGATGCCCATGACCGTGATGAGGACCTCGGGCAGCGTGAGGCACATCCGGCCGTTGCCCTCGGACTCGAGGACGACGACCGTGCCCGTCTGGGCGACGGCGAAGTTCGCCCCCGACACGGCGACCCGGGCGCGAAGGAACTTCTCGCGGAGGTGGAGGCGCGCCGCCTCGGCCAGCTCGGGCGGGTCGTCGGACAGGCCGTCCGGCGCCGGCCGGCCGACCCGCCACATCTCATCGCGAAAGATGTCCCGGATCTCGGTCCGGTTGCGGTGGATCGCCGGGACCAGGATGTGCGACGGCAGGTCGTGACCAAGCTGGACGATCATTTCGGCAAGGTCGGTCTCCCAGACCTCGATGCCTTCCTGGCGGAGGGCCTCGTTCAGCTCGATCTCCTGGGTCGCCATCGACTTGACCTTGACGACCTCGGTCGCATCGTGGTCGCGGACGATTCCGGCCACGATCGCGTTTGCCTCGGCCGCGTCGCGGGCCCAATGGACGATGCCACCGGCCTGGGTGACCGCCTGTTCCAGCTGCTCGAGGAGGGCCGGCAGGTCGCGGAGCACCTCGTCCTTGATGGCCGCGCCGGCGAGGCGCAGGGATTCCCAATCGGCCCGTTCCGCGACGACCGCGGCACGCTTGGTCCGGATGGTGGCCGTCGCCCGGCCGAGGTTCGTTCGCAGCTGATCGTTGGCGAGGGCGGCGCGCGCGGCTTCCGGAAAGGGCGGCGTCCCAGCGAAGGTCGGCTCGGGCTCGTCGAGCCGGTCCGTCCGTGCGGCTCCGGTCATGCGTCGTTCCCGGTCGCGGCGAGGATCTCGGCGAGGTGCACGACGCGGACCGGCGATCGCCGCCGCGACAGCAGCCCGCCGATGTGCATGAGGCACGACGTATCGCCGGCGGTGAGGACCTCGGCGCCAGTGCCGATCACGTCGTCGGCCTTGTCCTGGCCCATCGCGACGGAGGTGTCGGCGTTCTTGACCGCGAACGTCCCGCCGAACCCGCAGCAGGCCTCCGATCGCGGGAGATCGACGAGCGTCAGCCCCTCGACCGCGGCCAGGAGCCGCGTCGGCCGGTCGCCGACGCCGAGGAGGCGCGTCGCGTGGCAGGTCGGGTGAAAGGCGACCGTGTGCGGGAACCGGGCGCCCACGTCGGTGACCCCGAGCGTGTCGACGAGGAACTCGCTCAGTTCGAGGACCCGCGGCGAGACAGCGGCTACTCGATTCGGCAGGTCCGCATCCTCGCCGCGCTCCGCCGCGAGGCCCGCCACGAGCGGGTGATAGCGGCGGATCATCGAGGCACACGAGCCCGACGGCGTGACGACGACGTCGTAGCCGTCGAACGCCGCGACGAATCGCCGGACGAGCGGAATGCACGCATCCTTGTAGCCGGAGTTGAAGTGCATCTGGCCGCAGCAGGTCTGCTCGGCGGGAAAGTCGACTTCGTGGCCCAGCCGCCGGAACAGGCGGACCATCGCCCGCCCGACTTCCGGAAACAGCATGTCGTTGTAGCAGGTGATGAAGAGGGCGATGCGCACCGCGGTCAGGTCCCTCGCCGGGCCATCGCCGCCCGAGGCTCGTATCGCCGGATGCTCTGGGTGGAGCGGACCAGCGCGCGGAGCTTCTCGAGGTCGCCGGCGATGAGCCCCCGCGCCCGGGCCTGGACGAGAACGTTGCCGAGGGCCGTCGCCTCGACCGGTCCGGCGTTCACAGGCGCACCGCACGCGTCCGCGGTGAGCTGGCACAGGAGCGAATTGCGAGCACCTCCACCGACGAGATGAACGACCTCCACGGATTGGCCTGACAGTCGGGCCGCGTCGTTGACCGCGCCGCCGTACGCGGCAGCGAGGCTGTCAAGGATGCAGCGGACGAGGCCTGCGCGTGTGCCCGGCCCTGCCCGCCCGAGATCCCGACATGCCGCGGCGATGCGTGCCGGCATGTCGCCGGGCGGCAGGAACGCCGGGTCGTCAGGGTCGATGATCGGTCCGCCAGGCCCGAGCTCGCCGGCAGCGATGAGCAGGGCGGGCAGCTGTTCCGGGCCTGGATCGCCGACATGACTACAGCGCTCAAGGACGCGAAGTTTGCGAATCTCAAGCTCGTCGACACCGTCTACGGCGACGATGACGCGACGAAGAGCACGAACGAGGCGAACGGTCTCCTCCAGAAGCACCCGAACCTGAAGGTGATCGTCGCGCCGACGACGGTCGGTATCCTCGCCGCGGCGCAAGTTGTGAAACAGGCGGGCAAGACCGGCAAGGTCGCAGTCACCGGCCTTGGCCTTCCAAACGATATGAAGGCGTTCGTCAAGGACGGCACGGCGTCGAAGTTCGGCCTGTGGAGCGTTCCTGACCTCGGCTACCTCGCCTACCAGGTCGCTGCGAAGCTCCTCACGGGCGAGATCACAGGCAAGCCGGGCGAGACCTTCACCGTGCCAAGCCTCAATGACGGGAAGCCGTACACCATCGGTGAGAAGAGCGTCGTCATCCTCGGCCCGCCCTTTGAGTTCACCAAGGACAACGTCGACAACTTCGACTTCTAGACTCGCGTTCATACGAGCGCGCAGGAGCCCCGGAGGCCACGCTTCCGGGGCTCCTCGATTCGGAGGTACGGATGGAACGCGTCGGATTCATGATGCGGATCCTGCCCGGGCAGGAAACGGAATACCGCCGCCGGCATGCGGCCGTCTGGCCGGAGATGCTCGCGGCACTCAAGGCGGCCGGTTGTCGCGACTACACGATCTTCATCCGCGGCGCGGATCTATTCGCCTATCTCGAGGTCGACGACTTTGCGGCGTTCCGCGCGTCGATGGCGGCGAGCCCGGTCAACGACCGCTGGCAGGCCGAGATGTCCGCTCTGATTGATCATCTGACCGATCCCGCCACCGACTTCCACCAACGGCTGGACGAGGTCTTCCACCTCGATTGAGCCGGCGGTCGGCCCGGCATCGGCTGTGACGGGGCTCTTCCCCCAGGAGCGTGACTCCGGGACCACAGGAAGGCCGGTTCAGCGACGGCTGAGCGCCTTCCGGCCCCGTTCGCCGCCGGTTCGGCGGGCCTTCGACGCGCTCACGGGAGCGATCCTAGTCGCTTTCGGGGTCCGGCTGGCGGCCGAGCGAAGCTGACGAGGTCTGCCGCGGACTGCTTCGCGACCTAGCCCGATCCGTCCTCGAGCGTTGCGCAGCCGGCGCAGCGACCAGTGATCGTCAGGTGCGTCACCGCCACTACGAACCCCCGCTCGGTGCGGAGTCGTTCCTGGAGCGGGGACGTCTCGGCAGCACCAAGCTCCCAGGTCCGCCCGCAGCGGTCGCACTGCAGATGAGCGTGCTCGGAATCGGGCCCGATGTGGTATTCCTCACGCCCGTCCGGACCATGGCTGTGGATGACGAGGCCGAGATCCTCCAGGGTGTCGAGGGTCCGGTAGACCGTCGATGGCGTCACGTCCGGATCCAGCGCGCGGCAGCGTTCGACCAGCTCGCCGGCGGTGACATGCCCTTCGGTCTCGCCGAGGACCTCCAGGATCGATCGCCGCTGCGGGGTCCAGCGCATCCCCCGCGCCCGCAGCTGGTCGCGAATGCGATCCGGTTCGAGCGCCTGTGATCTCAGTGACTTCACGCCGCGTACATTAACATGATGTATTGAAGCTGCCCGCTATTGCAATCGCGCGCAACAGGGCCCATATTGGGAATTCTCGTGGACCTCATGACCGCTCTGGCCGCCACCGCGCCCGCGGCGTCGGCGCTGACCCTCCTTGCGACGGCCCTCCTCCTAGGGATTCGCCACGGCATCGATTGGGATCACATCGCCGCAATCACCGACATCACGAGCACGACCGCGGCGGCAGACGCGGGCGAGGATCGGCACGTCGCCGATCATCTCGCGGGCGCCCGCCCGCACGCGCACGGCGGACCGGCTGAATCGACGGCGCACGCGGCCGAGGCAGCTCATGCCGGTTCGGCGTCGGCCACGCTCGCCCTCACCCGCGGCCGGTTCCTCTCGGAGCAGCGTCGCGCGATCCTGTTGGGAACCCTCTACGCGCTCGGTCATGCCTTCGTGGTGGCCGCGCTTGGGATCCTGGCGCTACTATTCGGCGCCCTGCTCCCGGACTGGGTCGACCCGATCATGGGCCGGGTGGTCGGGATCACCCTGATCGTCCTCGGAATCTGGGTCTTCTACTCCGTGTACGCCTACTTCCGGCACGGAACGGAGTTCCGCCTTCGCAGCCGCTGGATGATCGTGTTCGATTCTGTCCGTTACGCCTGGCGCTGGTTCGGAGCCAAGCTCCACGGCCACGACCACGTCGAGCAGGTGGAGATGAGCGCATATGGGCCGCGGACCGCCTTCGGGGTCGGCATGATCCACGGTGTCGGCGCCGAGACTGGCAGCCAGGTCCTGATCATCGCGGCAGTCGGTGGGGCGGCCAGCGTCGGGCTGGGTATCCCGATGATGGCCGCCTTCATCATCGGCCTGCTGATCTCGAACTCGGTGATCGTGTTCCTGAGCGCCACGGGATTCGTTGCCAGTCAGCTCCGGAGCCGGATCTACCTCGTCGTCGGGATGCTGGCGGGCGCCTTCAGCCTGATCGTCGGCATCCTGTTCCTGGCGGAGGCGGAAAACGTCCTGCCCGATCTGAACGAGGTGCTCCGCTTCATCGGCGGAGGCTCCTGACCGCCCGCCGCCTCAGGCGTGGCCCCGTTCCTCGAGCCGACGGCGATCGCGTGTCTCGAGCTGGAACGTCGAATGCTCGATGTCGAAATCGCCCGACGGGCAACCGCACAGGTAATCGAGAACGGCGGGCGGATCGGCACCGTCGTTGAGGACGACATGGGCGGAGACGACGGGGACACCGGAGGTGATCGTCCAGGCGTGAAGATCGTGGACGTCGGCGACCCCGGGCGCTCCAAGAATGTGGGCGCGGACCTCGTCGAGGCGGCCGCCTTTCGGCGTTGCCTCCAGCAGCACGTCGACCGCGTCGCGGATCAGGCCCCAGGTTCGCGGCACGATCAGCACGCCGATGACGAGTGAAGCAACCGCGTCGGCCTGTGCCCAGCCGGTCAGGGCGATCACCAGGGCCGCCACGATCACCGCGGCCGACCCGCCGAAATCGCCCAGGACTTCGAAATAGGCGCCGCGCATGTTCAGGCTCGCCCGTTGCGATTCGTGCAGCAGGAAGAGTGAGATCCCATTGGCGGCAAGGCCCAGGAGAGCGACGGCGAGCATCAGCCCGGATGCGATCTCGGCCGGCGCCGACAGGCGGCGCACCGCCTCGAACAGGATCACCCCCGCCACGCCGAACAGCAGGACCGCGTTCACGACCGCCGCCAGGATCTCGAGACGCAGGAAGCCGAACGTGCGAGCCTCGGTCGGCGGCCGATCGGCGAACCAGATCGCGAGCAGGGCGAGCCCGATGCCGGCAACGTCGGTGAACATGTGACCGGCATCCGCCATCAGCGCCAGGCTGTTTGCGAGGACACCTCCGGCAAGCTCGATCACGAAGACCGTCGACGTAAGCGCGAAGACCGCGACGAGGCGGCCGCTGTGCGCTCGTGCAGGCGTTCCGTGCGGGTGAGGCATCAGGAGATCGTTGGCCTCGCACAGGCCGAGGATGACTTCAGGCGAAGGCCTGTCGCCGTGAGCCATGTTTCGTTCGGCGGCGGGCTCGGTACCAGGCGAGGTACTCGATGAGCTCCTCCCGCTCGTCGGCGGTGAGATCGGCGAAGAGCGCCGCCCCGACCGTGTCCGTCGCGTTCTCCTCGTGCTCGCCCGGGACCGGGTACCCGCTCAGGCGCATGAGCTCCGCGTAGGGAACCATCAGGGCCTCGCTCAACTGGTGAAGGACGGTCGGCGACGGCTTCTTGACGGCGTCGTTCTCGAGCTTGCTCAGGTAGGCCGCCGAGATGCCGGCTGCCCGGGCCGCGTCAAAAGCCGTCAGCTCGCGAACCTCACGCGCCTGGCGCAGCACGGTCCCGAACGAAGGTGCCAACATCTTGTCCTCATCCCACAGTTGATACTAAACACTACAGTTGACACTAGCACCCTCACGTGGTTCACTGCAACACCCGGCAGTGGCCGGTGCGTCGTCCGGCGGTGGTCCAAGATCCCCGCTGCTCCGGATGCCAAACGTTCAGGAGAAGCAATGACCATCGATCGAACCGACCGCACGGTCGTCACCGAGGAACCGGCCGTCCCAGGCCAGGACCCGGTCCAGACGGACACGGGTCGTCAGACCGTTCGCACCGAGAGCAGCCGCGTCTCGCGGACGGGCCCCGGGGCGTCGGAGACCACCCGTCGCGTCCTCGTCCTCCTCTTCGGGCTCATCCAGATCGTCATCGGGGCGCGCTTCGTCCTGCTCCTGCTCGACGCCCGAGAGGCCAACGGACTCGTGTCCGGGGTCCTGAACTTCAGCCAGATCTTCGTCGGGCCGTTCGAAGGGATCCTCCGGACGAACTACCTCCGCGCCGATGGCTCGGTCCTCGATATCACCGCGATCGTCGCCTTCGTCGGCTGGACGATCATCGAGCTGATCGCCATCTGGGCCATCGGGATCTTCCGCCGCGAGCCCGCCTGACGACGATGGTTTGACCGCAGCGCGGTCACTCACGCGGGCCGGAGTTTCGCCCGCACACTGGCTCGGCCGGCGCAATCGCCGGCTTTCTGGCCAACCTGATCATGGCTCACGTGAGGGCCGCCTGATGATGATGGCGCTTGGCATCGTCGGCGGCCTCGTCGGCGGGTACGTCGCGACGAACATGCTCAAGATGGGCACGGGCGACGGTATCCACATCGAAAAAGCATCGTGATTGCCACGGCGGGCGCGATCGCCGTCGTGTTCCTGGCCGAATCTTCAGGGGCTCTCGCGCTTCGAGCCGCACCTGGGGGGAGTCGAAACGCCCGAACAGAGGCCCGTGCGAGCTCGCTCGCGCGGGCCTTCGTGTGTCCGACCTAGAGGGCGTCGCGCCGGAGGTCTTCACCGGCGGCCCACTCGGTCGCGTGGTTCTCGCGAAGTCGGCGCTCCTCCGCCAGAAGCAGGTTCCACAGGTCCGGCTGCTCGAGGCGCAAAAGGGTGCTTGCGCGATAGCGGGCCATCGCGTCGACGAGGAACGCGGCATAGCGGGTGAGCGGATCGGCCCGCGACGCCCGATCCTCGAAGCCTGGGGCGAAGTCGACGGCCCGCAGGAACCGGCCGAAGAAGGCGCCGAGGCTGTCCGCGCCGCGGTCCCACGCCTGCGAATGCCCGCCGCGCCGCAGGAGCGGCGCAGGTGATGTGAAGACAGCGATAACGACGCCGTCGATGGAAACGGCCGACAGCCTGCCGCCGAACGTCAGGTACTCGTTCGTCACGCGCAATCGGTCGACGATCCGGATGAGCCCCCACGAGAAGTCCGACTCGATCGGCAGCCGGGATTCGCGGGTGAGCGTCCGGCGTGCGCCGCGTCCGGCCTCGGTCACCCAATACTCGACGGTCTCCGGGTCGTAGTGACGAAGCGTCGGAGCATCGCGCAGCGCCACGAGCAGGTACGCCGGGCCGGGTCGATCGGGCAGGTCCGGGTTCGCGAGGAACCCGAGGTCCGCCATCCTCGAGGCGGCCGATGCCGGAACGAGGGTCATATGGGCCTGTTCGAGAATGGTCACTCCGGGCCGGCCGGGCTGTCGTCGAGCAACGGGATGAGGAACCGCTCCTCGCGCTCGAGATGCGCCCGCAAGAGCGACTCGAGGCCGAAGAGATGACAGCGGATCTCGGGTGTCTGGTCGGCCGCTCCGCGGTGCGTCAACAGTTGCTGGTCCGTGTGCAGCCGCGACGCCATATTCCGGACCTGCTGATGATCGAATCGCGCAGCCCTCGTCGCCCACGGCGTGCCGAGTCGCACATCGATCTCCGGATACAGCCATCCCTCTTCCCATGCGATGTGCGGCTCGAGGGTGTCGTCCAGCCAGCGGAGTATGTCCAGCACGCGGACCGACACCTCCCGGCTGGGCTCCAGGCCGATCTCGCAGGCTACGTCGTGAATCCGGTTGATTCCGCGAACGAGGTCGCGATGCTCGTGCTCCGTGAATGCCCAGATCGCCTCAGCGTTACCCATCTTCGTCGTCATCGATCGATCCTCGCTTTGGAACGGCCTGGGTCATGGTCTTCTTCGATCAGGATGGGCGTTCCGGACTCGGCGGGCCAGAGCCATCGGTCATCTCCGGCGGGTCGGACGGCCTGCGCGGTGGGGTTCACGGACCAGCCCGCGCTGCTTCGCTGGGGCGCTCCGCGGCCGAGCGCGTCGAGGCGTTCGGCCGGATCGGTGACCACGACCTCGCCGTAGTGCTCGTCGCCGGCGCCGTCGCGAACGACGTAGGAGTGGTGGATCTCGGCGACGCCGGACGCGAGGTTGCCGGTGACCGTGCAGTGCTTCGTCGCCGACAGCTCGATCGCGCGCCGGAGGGCGTCGATCTCCCCGTTGCCCTCCAGAACGTGGACGATCCGCATCCGTTCGAAGACGTTCGGCAGAGGATCGTCGCGCTGCTCGCCTGACACGCGGACTTCGTACCGAGCGAAGTCCTGTCGCTTCTTGCGGAGGATCGAGACGACGTCCATCGCCGTGCATCCGGCCAGGGCGACAGCGGGCAACTCGGCGGGGCGCGGGCCGGTGTTGCCGTCGTCGTTGTCCATGACGGTCGTGTGGCCGCTGCCCGTCAGGGAAACGAACCGCATGCCATCGCCATCAAGCCGTCCGCTGACCGTCCTGGTTGTCATTCATAACGTCCTTCGAGATCCCGGACCGATCTGCTTCACGCTCGGACCACGGAGGCCTCTGGCGGGCATGGCCGGCGCTTGCCGTCCGGCACCTGATGACCCGTCCGGCGGTGACGGTCACGACCGATACCGCCGTCGAGCAGGCAGCAGAGCTCATGGAGCGCCTGCGGATCCACCGGCTCGTCGTGATCGACGCCGACGGTGAGACACCGATCGGGCTCCTGTCGCTCACCGACCTCGTCCGGGTGATGGCCGACCGAGGGACAGCGCAGCGAGCCCTGTCGGATCCTTCGATCATCTCCGACGACGCGGATCGTGACGATTGGCTTGTCGAGTGAGGGCCAATCGTCACTCGCACGGCCTCGGCGTTCACGCTACGGTCGCCCAACGTGGGGGCGTAGGCGAGGAGGCGAGCATGATCGCAGCATCGGACCGGGATCGCTGCCGGCTCATCGCGCGGCATGTTGCAACCGAGTTCGCACGCGACAAGGTTGCCAAGGCGCTCTACGAAGCCGCAATCGAGGGCTTGGAGTTCGGGCCGCGCGATCTACCAGATGCCGAGGATCGAGCGTGGATCCGCGGCAACATCGCCATCCCGCTCCAGGATGCCACCGACGCCGCGCTCGAGGTCTTCGCCTGGTCGGTCAGTCGGGCCCTGGAGCAAGCGCCGAACGGACTGCTCGACCGATACGAGAAGAGCCACCACCTCGCGGAGCTCGGGATCGAGTAAGCAGATCGGGCCGTTTCTCCCGGCCTGATCGGGCCTACCGGCACTGCGCCCGTCCCACCCTTGCCCGTCGATGAGGAACGAGGACGCCTGTGCCGACGTCCCCGGAAAGCCGGATGGGAGCGCCGGGTCATCCCTCGTGGCCCCTGAGGACGTGACCTTCGACCCTGTCGCCTCGATGCCCGCGGGGCCAATCTCGAGATGAAGGGTAGGTACTCCCGATGATGAAAGTTCGCGATGTCATGACACGGACCGTGGTCTCGGTCCCCAGCAATGCGCCTCTCAAGGAGGTCGCCCAGCTGATAGTCGACAACAGGATCAGCGGATTGCCCGTGGTCGATCAGGACGGAGCCGTCCTGGGCGTCGTATCCGAGGCGGACTTCCTCATGAAGGAGCAGGGGCCCGAGGCGATTCGGCACCGCTCGTTCGCGCGCTTCCGCGGCGAGTCACAGGAATCCCGCGACCAGCTCGCCAAGCTCGAGGCCGTCTCCGCCGGAGGAGCCATGACTGCCCCGGCCATCACGATCGAGTCGAATTGCCGGATCAGCGAGGCGGCGGCGCTGATGATCGCCCGAAGGGTGAACCGTCTCCCGGTCGTCGAGCAGGGACGATTGGTCGGGATCGTCACCCGCGCCGATCTGGTTCGCGCCTACGTCCGCTCCGACGAACAGCTGACCGAGACGATCCGGCAGGAGGTCCTGCTCCGGATCCTGTGGCTCGACCCGGCCCTGTTCGCGGTCATCGTCACGGACGGCGTGGCGTCGATCAGCGGTCGCGTCGAGCGCCGCTCGACCGCCGAGATGATCGAGCCCTCGGTCGGGATGGTCCCAGGGATTGTCGACGTTCACGCGGACGTCGCATGGAACGTGGACGACAGCCGGACGCAGCCGGCCGCGCTCGACCTGGTCTTCCCATTCGGCCCCAGGTGATCGACACCCGGTGAGAGTCATCAACCGGGAGGCCGATCGACGTCTCGCGATCGGGTCGGCTGGCCCGTCAGCAGTCTTGCTCGGCCAGCCAACAGGCCCCGGCTCCACGAGGCAATCCAGACCGCCCTCGCGACCGACCCTCCAGCCGAGACCTGAACAGGTGCAGACCCCGAGGACGATCAGTCGGCGAATCGGTCTGGCATCGATCCGTACTGTCCACACCGCGATCTTTTCGGTCGTGCTGGCCTGCATCGGGTGGCTCGTCGGGACGGGCGCGACCGGGCGTCGCGACCGAACCGTCGTCCTGGCGGCCGGGATCGTCTCCGCGGAGTCGCTCGTCTGGCTCGCGAACGATCGGATCTGTCCGCTCACGCCGCTGGCCGAGCGGCTCGGCGCCGAACGCGGCTCGGTCTCCGATATCTTCCTGCCGGACCTCCTCGCGCGGACGCTCCCGATCTGGTCGAGCGCGCTGCTCTTTGTCGCCGCCCTGCTTCACGTCCGATCCGGGCTGCGCGCCCGCGCGGGGCACGCCACTCGCGGGTAAGCGTCGGTCCCCTCGATCTCAGCAACGCCAGGCCGCGAACACCAAGGTGCCGCCGAGCACGATCAGGGCCCACGGGCCAGAGCAGGTTCCAGTCGCTCCGCTGGCAGGCCCCGGCCGATCGCCACGACACGGGGCCCGACGATCTCATCGGGCAGCGGCGAACGGCCACTCATTGCAGCGAGGCCAGGAACGCGATCGGGTCGCCGGCGGGCAGCGGCAGCGCGCGGCTCGTCATGAACGACTCGATCGCATCCAGCTCGCGAAAGCCATTCCCACCGACGATCCCGACCACGATGTCATCGGCTCCGACGAGGCCGGTGGCGGTGAGCCGGCGGACGGCCGCGACCGTGCCGCCCGACGACGGCTCGGCGAAGATGCCCTCGACTGCAGCAAGTTCGCCGAGTCCCACGATCGCCTCTTCATCCGAGATGCTCAGCGCCGTCCCGCCCGACGCCCGGATCGCGGCAAGGGCCGCCGCGCCGTCGGGCGCGTAGCTGTGGGCGATCTTGACCTGGACCGTCGGCGGGCGATCGACGAAGGCGTTCGCCCGGAGGTCCGTATCGGTCGTCCAGCCGTGCTCGAGGGCCGGCGGGAACGTGTCATAGCCCCTCGGCTGGTACGAGGCGAGTCGTGGCAGCCGATCGGCCTGGCCCATTGCCTGGAGCTCAGCGAACCCGCGGTGGATCGCGGCGAGCGTGCCACCGCCGCCGGCCGGGACGACGATCCAGTCCGGGACGCGCCCGAGCGCCTCGACGATCTCGTAGGCGATCGTCTTGGGACCCTCGGCCTGGGCCGGATTGCCGGCACGCCTGGTCGAGACGTCGTGAAGGCCGATCTTGCGCACCGCGCGGTCAAGCAGATCGAGCGCATCGTCGACCGACCCCCGAACCCGGAAGATTCGTGCCCCGTACGCCGCGATCGGCAGGAGCCTCCGTTCAGGCGATTCCTCGCCGACGAGGACGATGCACGGAATCCCGGCGCGAGCGGCATAGGCCGCCGCCGCCAGCGCCGTGCTTCCCGCGGAGGCCACGAACACCGACGCGATCCCGATTACGCGCGCCCTCGTCAGCGCAACGCTCATCGCCCGGTCCTTCTGCGAGCCCGACGGATTGACTGTTTCATTTTTCCACCAGGTCTCTGCGCCGACGTCGAGCCGAGCCCGGCTCAGCGGCGTGCGACCCTCACCGAGCGTGACGGGCGCCGCGTCCGATGGCACCGGCAGGAGGTCGCGATACCGCCAGATCGAAGCCTCTCGGTCGTCGAAGGTGGCAGCGGCGAGGTCGTACGTGTAGTCGAGCATTCCACCGCAATTGCCGCAGAAGGCCCGGCCGTCATCGGGGGCGACTGCGCTCCCGCAGTCGACACAGGCGATGGCGAACGTCATGGCGTCACGCCTCCGCCTCTTCCGGCACGCCCTGCGACCCCGGACCGCGGATCTCGACGATGACCGCGCCGGTCACGTTGGCGACGGCGCATTCAGCGGTATGCTCGAGCAGCCTCGGCACAGATGCGACGGTCGTGTGGCCGTGGATCCACACCGGCGGTCGCAGGAATCCGAGCAGCCAGCGGTACGCGCCGAACCCCCTGTGGTAGATATCTGGCGCATCGCCGATTCCCGCTGGCGGTACGTGACTGATCACGATGAACGGCTCGCGTCGTCCGGTGAGGCGATCACGAATGGCTCGACGGGCGATCGCCCAGGCCTGGCGCCACGCGAGCCAGGGTCGGCGCCGATTGCCGGCGTCGAACAAGCCGGGCCAGCCAAGGCCGACGACGGCGATCCCCGCCAGGCGATCGACGCGGCCGGGCTCCAGCCACCTCGGCACCCGCAGTGGTCGCTCCTCCCACTCCCCTCCTCGATCGTGGTTGCCGCGGATATAGACGAGCGGCGCATTGAACGCGTCGGCGAGGAAGGTCAGCCAGGCCGGATCGAGATCGCCACAGCCGACGATGCCGTCGAGCGAGCCGAGGGCATCGCGGTTCGCGGAATACTCGAGCCCCGGCTCCTGCATGTCGGACGCCGCAAGAAGGCGGATCGGCCGCCCATTCCGGTCGGCGAAGGGGCGCGGATCCGGCCAGGCGACGACGAGCCGCCGGATCATCTCTCCTCGTCCGGGCGAGCCGTGTCGGCGGCCTGCCGACTCGCCTCGGGCCCGATCGACCTCCGGCTCAACGAGGAGCGAAGCTCCCGGTTGTCGTCGACCTGGGCGGCGAGCGACGACGGCGCCGCCGATCGCGATTGACCAGGTAGCAGAAGGTCGATGACGTTCGCGTCGATCGTGATCTGACCGCCATAGAGCGCGGAAGCAACCCGGTTGTGGCCGTCGAGGACCCAGTACCGATCACCGAACCGGACCACATCGATGGGCGGCAGCGTGATGAGGCGGTCGGCCGCCGAGCGGAGGCGCTGCCAGCGCTGCCGCCAGTTCTCCGAGCGGAACGGCTTGAGAGGCAGGAAGTCGCCACCGCGCTGACGCGCTCCGCCCACGGCGGTGCCGGCGATATCGGCCACCTCGATTTCCTGGAGCCCGAGTTCGCGCGGCGTCGCGCGGCGGGCATCGGGATGCTCCTCGTAGAGCATCGGCAACGGTTGCCGGCCGCGCCGGCGGACGGCCCGCACGCGTACGCCCGGGCGCTGGACCCAGCGCCGCGCCGTCGCGTCGATCGCCGCATCGGCGACCTCCTCGATCGTCCCCGCGGCGCCATGCAACGCGACGTCGATCGCTGCGGCGACGCGCCGGGCGATGGGCTTGGTTTCCTGTTCGGAGTCAGATCCGCTCGACATGGGGGGCATGTTCGCCCGGAATCGGGTTTCCCGTCGAGAAACAGCTACGAAGCTTCGGTCGGTTCCCGCCGTGCCGCCCTTGCCAGCAGCCCACTCCTCGGCCCGAGTGCAAGCGCGACGAGGAAGAAGAGCGTTTCGACGAGCACGATCGAGGCTCCCGAGGCGAGGTTGAGATAGAAGCTCGCATACAGGCCGATGACCGCCGACAGGGCAGCCAGGGCCGCGCCCAGGGCCATCATCTGGTTGAACCGGACGACGATGAGCTGGGCGGTCGCCGCGGGGGTGACGAGCATGGCCACGACCATGATGATCCCGACGGCCTGGATGCTGACGACGATCGTGATGCCGAGCAGGGCGAGGAGCAGGTACTCGAGGCGCGCGACAGGCAGCCCGGAGGCGGCCGCTCCGAGCGGGTCGAAGGTCGCGAACAGGAGCTCCTTTCGGAGGACCAGCACGATGACCAGCACGATCGCCCCGAGGAGCGCGACCTGGATCAGATCGGCCAGCCCGATTCCCAGGACGTTACCGACGAGGTAGCCGATCAGGTCTGCGACGTAGTTCTTGATCCGGCTGAACAGCACGATGCCGAACGCGAACGAGCCCGCAAACAACACGCCGACTGAGGTGTCGAATCGGAGGCGCCCCTGACGCGCGACGGCCCCGATTGCGAGCGACACGCCGACCGCGGCCACCGCCCCGCCGATGTAGAGCGGCACGCCGAGGAGATAGGCGATGACGAGGCCCGGGAACGTCGCATGGCTGACTGCATCACCGATGAAGGCGAGGCCCTTCAGGACGACGAACGTTCCCATGACCGCACACAGGACGCCAACGAGCACCGCCGCGACGAGCCCGTATTGCATGAAGCGGAAGGCGAAGGGGTCCGTGAGGAAGGCGATCGGGTCCATCAGCGGGCGCCGTCGTGGAAATGACGCTCCTGGGCCGGCGCCTCGTCATGGTGGTGAGCGTCGTCGAGCACGAGTCGGCCGCCGTCGCCCGGCAGGACGAGGACGTGGCCGCCGTACGTCTCGGCGAGGAGGCGTTGATCCAGGACCAGGTCTGCCGGGCCGTGGGCCACGAGCCGGCCGTTGAGCAGCGCGGCTTCATGGAATCGCTGGGCCGCGCAGATCAGATCGTGGGTCGTCGCGATGACCGTCTTCCCCGCCCGCGCCTCGGCCTCGAGGACGTCCATCAGGTCCTCCTGGGTCCGGACGTCGACACCGGTGACCGGCTCGTCGAGCAGGTAGAGCTCTGGCTCGGCCGCGAGGGCGCGGGCCAGGAAGACCCGCCGCCGCTGGCCGCCGGACAACGCCCCGATCTGGCGGGTCGCGGCATCTGCCATCCCGACGGTCTCGAGCGCCTCGGCGACGCGCACGCGATCGACGGCACGCGGCTCCCGCCCGATCCCGAGCCGGGCGTAGCGCCCCATCATCACGACCTCATTGACCGTGACCGGGAATTCCCAATCGACCGCCTCTGCCTGGGGCAGGTACGCGATCGACCGCGCTTCAACACCGGGCGGCGCCCCCAGCACAAGGACCCGGCCGGCCGACGGCTGAATGAGCCCGGCGATCAGCTTGAGGAGCGTGCTCTTGCCGGCGCCGTTCGGCCCGATGACGGCGAGGAGCGAGCCCGCCCTGACCTCGAGGGAGACGTCGGTGAGCGCCGGCCGGCGGCCGTAGTCGGCGCTGACCCCGTCGACGACGACCGTGACCGGGCCCGTCGCGGCGTCGGGACGCATGGGACGCGTGGCGATGGCACTCGTCGCGCCGACCGGCTCCTGCGTCACTTGAGGGCGGCCACGATCTCGTCGACGTCCCAGCGCATCACACCGACGTAGGTGTCGGCTGGCGGCGGGCCGAGTGAGTCGTTGTACAGCGTCGTCACGACCTTCGTGATGCCGGCCTCCCTCGCGAGTGTCTCGGCGAGATTCGGGTTGAACTGCGCCTCGCTGAAGACCGCCGTGACGCCGGCCGCCTTCACGCGGTCGATGAGGGCCGCCAGTTCAGCGCCGGTCGGTTCCTGGCCCACGTTCGCGAGTATGACGCCGACGAGCTGGAAGCCGAAGTGGCGGGCGAAGTACGGGAACGCGTCGTGGAACGTGACGAGCTTGCGGTTGGCTGGCGGGATCTGGGCGACCTTCGCCAGCAGCTCGGTATCGAGGGCATCGAGCTGGGCCCCGTACGCGGCGGCATTCGCCTCGAACGTGGCCTTGCCGGCCGGGTCGATCTCGGCCAGCTTTGCCGCGATGTTCGGCAGGTAGTACTGCTTCACGAGGCTGGGATCGAGCCAGAAGTGGGGATTTGGCTCGCCGTCGACGGTCAGCGTCGGGATGCCATCGCCGAGGACGAGCCGCGGCGTCGTCCCGCCAGTACCGGATGCCAGAAGGTGGTCGAGGAAGTTGTCGAGCCCGACCCCGTTCGAGACGACGAGCTTCGCCTCGCTCAGTCGCTTTGCATCGTCCGGCTTCGGTTCGTAGTCCTCCGGACCGACGCCCGGCGGCACGATCGAGGTCGCTGCTACCCGCGCTCCCCCGACGTTCTGGACGATGTCGGCAAAGACGGTCGTCGTCGTGACGACCTTGATGCCCCCAGCCGGGGTGGTAGCGCCGGCCGATTCCTGGACCTGGCAGCCGACAAGCACCGGGACGAGGGCGATGACGAGGCCTGATGCCGCCATGTTGCGACTCAGTCTCAGGGATCGCCACACGCTGACACTCATCATTGCAGGTCCGTGATCCCTCAGGCGTCCGGAGTGGTTCGTGCCTGGCAGTGGCGACAGAGCCCGAACAGCTCGAGCCGGTGCGAGTCGATGCGATAGCCCGTCCGTCGGGCGACCTCGGCCACGGCCTCCGCCACTCCGCAGTCCTCCGCTTCAGCTGTTCGCCCGCAGCGCGAGCAGATCACGTGGTGGTGATGGGCACGGGCGCAGGGGACGTACGCGTGCTCGCCCGTCGGGAGGTCCAGGCGCTCCACCACGCCGAGCTCCGCCAGCAGATCGAGCGCCCGGAACAGGGTCGCCCGGCTGATGCCGAGGCGCCGATCACGAACGACGCTCTCGAGCTCCGAGACCGTGAAATGACCGGTCTGCTCCGCGATGAGGTCCGCGACGGCCAGGCGCGGACCGGTCAGCCGGTAGCCGGCGAGGTCGAGCACGTTGACGATCGGGTTCGGGTGGGTCACGGTCCGAATCGTATCGGGTCGCTCGCCTTTTGTCGAGACTCGATCTCAACTGGAGTCTTAGCACGCGGGTGGGGTTGGCTGCGCGGCCCCGGCGTGGGACCATCTACCGATCATTCGATCGCCCCAACTCGGAGGACCGCGCTGTGGACAAGAAGGCGAAGACCCCGAAAAAGCCAAAGCAGCCCAAAAAGGACAAGGTCGTGAAGTAGGGTCCGACCTCAGCGATTGCCTGGCGGCGCGGTTTTGGCGCCGACGACATGCACCTCCAGCTCGGGCATCCGCTCGATCAGCCGATCGACGAGCGACCGCTCACGAACGCGCTTCAGGCCCGGTCGCGAGCCTATGGTGGCGACGATGTCTGCCCCGCAACCGGCCGCGGATCGCAACCCCGGTTTGATCCTGAGGCCGTCCCTGCTCCGCTTTCGCCACCGGCTCGTCACGGATGAGCAGTTCCTCCTCGCCCTGACGCTGGCCGTCGGCGCGATCGTGATCGCGCTCGTTGGCGGCGAGGCGACCATCGGACTGGTGGCCCTGGCAGGACTCTTGTTCGTCGCCGCGCAGGGGTCGATCGCGATCATGGCCGGCCCCTCCCGCCGCCGCCGGGCCGACACCCGTCCTGCCGCTCGTCAGGTTTGCAATCGCGGTCGCGTTCGTGACGGCCTTCAACGGCCTGATCGGTGACGCGGCCTACCGGCCGGCGGCCGTCCTCTACATCCCGATTGTCGCCCTCGCGTCGGCCTTCGGCGCAGCGCAGGCGATGGTCGTGGGCCTCCTCGAGATCGCCCTGTTTCTTGTCGTCATCCTGTTCCGTACCCCCGAACGCATGGCACAGTCGGCCGAACGCGCCATCGGACTGACGGTGACCGTGATCGTCCTGGCGATCGGCATCCGCCGCACAGTAGCGGCGATGAACAACACCATGAACCGCTTGCGCACGGCCCGGGCGATCGAACGGCGACGAACCCGCCAGATCTCAGCCGTCGAGGCGGTCGGGCGGCTGCTCGCAAGCACCGGCCCGACCGACGAGACGCTCGACCGCGTGATCGACCTCCTGGAAGTGGACCTCGGCTACTCGTTCGTATCGGTGTACCTCGGTGAGGCTGGCTCGATGCGCTTGGTCGCCAGTCGTGGCTACAAGCCCGTGATCGACATGTTCGATGGCTCCTCGGGGATCATGGGCCGGGTCATGCGAACCGGCGAGACAGCGTTCGTTCCCGACGTGAGCCTCGACCCGGACTACCGCAGCGCCGACGACGGGGTGCGGGCGGAGATCTCCGCACCGTTGAAGGTAGGCTCCGAGGTCATCGGCGTCGTCAACGTCGAGTTACCGGTGGTCAATGGACTGGACCGCAGCGATCGGGAAACGATCGCGCTCGTCACCGATCGACTCGCCTCAGCCCTCGTCCTCGCCCGCGAGCGCGGTCGCCTCGAGATGCGAGCCGAGCTCTTCCGCCGGCTGGCGACCTTCTCGTCGATCGTCAATGGGACTCTCGACGCCGAATCCCTCTACGGGCACATCGCTCACGCCATCCCCGACGTCATCGACAGCGACCACGTCGTCCTGACGGTCCTTGATCTGAAGACCGGCGGCTACAGGATCCGGGCCGTCGCGGGCCTGGGCGAAACGCTACTAGGTGGGAACATCAACTCGGGCGAAGGCCTGGGCGGGCGGGCGATACGCGATCGTGCGTTGGTCGTCGACAACACGTTCTCGAGCGATCGCTACCCGGAGAGCATGAAGGGCCATGTCCCGCGGGAAATCCTTGCCGGCGCCGCATTTCCGCTGATCCGGGACGACGTCGTCGTGGGCGCTTTGAGCCTCGCCCGTGACGCTTCCCGCCCGTTCAAGCCGGGCGAGCTCGAAATCCTGCCCGTTCTGGCCGGACTGACGGCCCTATCGGTCACGAACACGCTGCTCGACGGCGAAGTGACCGAGTCGTCGATCCGGGATGCGCTCACAGGTCTGTTCAATCGCCGCCACCTCGACTCGGTGCTTGTCCAGCTGGATGCCGCCCGCGGGCGCAAGGCCCTCGACGATCGCGGTCGCGTATCGGTCATCCTGTTCGATCTCGCCCGGTTCGGGTCGTTCAACAAGCGATACGGTCACCAGACCGGCGATGCGGTCCTGCGCCGATTCGCCGATGTCCTGCGCGCCCGGATGCGAGGCGAGGATCTCGTCGCGCGCTACGGCGGAGAAGAGTTCGTCGTCGTCCTCGACGGTGCGGCACTCGATGAGGCGTCCCAGATCGCCGAGGAGATCCGAAACCGTTTCGCGGCCGCGGTACTCGAAAGTCCTGACGGGTCTCTCGTGTCCGCGACCGTATCGGCGGGTTGTGCGGCCATGAGCACGGACCTCGGCACCTTCGCCGAGCTGCTCAGCCGGGCCGATATGGCCCTCGCAATCGCGAAGCACAGCGGCCGCAACCGCGTCGTCACCGCTTAGTCCGCAGCGTCCTCCGTCGGCCGCCGCCGAGCCTCGCGGGCGAGTCTCTCCTCGATCCGCACTCGCGCCCGAACGGCCCCGACCAGCGCCAGGGCGCCTTCCCACTCCTCGGCTCGGACGAAGACGCTCGTCGCCGATCGATCCCACTTGATGACGAGGCTGCCGGTTCCGTGGCGGACAAGGCCGGCTCGAACGGTCGGGCCCTCGCCGAGGGCCCAGCTACGCACGCCGGTCTTGGGCCGAAACGCGGAGCCCTCGCGAACGACGAGCAGCCGCAGCTGCGTCAGCGCGACGACGCAACCGATCGCCGGGACGAGATGGGTGATCCGTTCGCTGTCGACGAGCGCAGCCTGCAACCGGCTGTCGGCGTTGTCCGGCTGGGTCGCGGGGGCACCCCTCGCAAGATTCATGGCGTTCAGTGTGGGGACTGCCGGAACAAGAATCAACTAATAGTTGATTCTCTTGCTGTTCATCCGGCCGACTGCGGCCAGGGTGAGGGCCTCAGACGAGCGTGAGCGCCTCACGACTGAGCTCGTACGCACGCTGGAGGTCGCCGACCTCGGCCAGCATTTCGCTCCACTCGCCGAGAATCTCCCGAAGCCGGGGCTTCGGTCCGCTCCTGGCCAGTTCGGCGGCGCCACCCAGGACCGCTACCGCGCGCGCACTGTCCCCACGCGCTCGTGCGACACGGGCTTCGGTGAGAAGTGAGCTGATCTCGGCCTTCTGGTTGCCAGTCTTCCTGGCAAGACCCGCTGCGCTCGCCGCCCGTTCCGTCGCTTCCTCGAGGCTGCCCTTGGCGAGGGCGATCTGGGCCTCGGTCTCTGCCACGTGAGCGAGCCAGAAATCGTCGCCGGCCGATTCGAAGGCCGCTCGAGCCGTGGCGGCGTGCTTGGCGGCCTCGCGAAGGTTCCCGAGGTCGAGGTAGATGAGCGCGAGCTCGTTCTCGACGGAGGCAGACTCCGCGATCGCCTCGCTGGCCCTGTACAGCGCGAGGCCCTGGAGGCCGGTCCGGATCGCCGCCTCCATGTCGCCCGTTGCCCGGTAGCCCACTGCGAGCGAGAACAGCAGCGATGCCCGCCGCCGGTCGTCGAGGTCGGCCCCGATCCCGCGGGCCTCCTCGAGGAACAGCAGGGCCCGCCGCGGCTCGCCAGACTGGCTGAGTACCGAGGCAAGCGCCACCAGGACGCGGACCCGGAAGTCCGGCTGGAGCGGCGCCCCTTCGAGATCGGCCGCCAGCAGTTTCTCGAGGAGCATTCGCGCTTCGGTCGGATTGTCCGATTGGTGATGAGCCGATGCGAGCCAGTAGCGAGCCTGGCGTGCTGCCTCCGTGAGCTTGGCGGCCGTCAGGCGTTCGTCGGCCTCTGCCGCGACGCGGACTGCTTCGTCGGGACGCCCGAGCCGGCAGAGGGCCTCCGCCAGGCCAAGCAGGAGCCGGCCGCGCTCCGTGGGAGGCGGCTCGCTCTCGAGCATCGATCGGTAGGCGTCCTCGGCGCTGGCCCAATCGCCGGACGCCAGGCGCAGATCCGCCTCCATCCTGGTCCAGCGGCCGTCGGTGTCGGAGAGGAGGTCGCTGGCGGACGTCCCAAGACGCTCAGCCAGGAAGCGAAGCGCGGCCATCGACGGTTTGATCAGCCCGTTCTCCAGGGCGCTGACGTAGGCCTTGGTGTATCGGCCCTCCGCTACCTCGCGCTGGGTGAGACCGGCGCGCGTGCGCGCCGCCCGAAGGCGAACCCCGATCTGTTCCGCAAGGTCCCGGTCTTCGGCGGCGAGACTGCGGCGCTCAACGGTTCTCATGGGCCACAGGATACTCCAGGTTCAAGGTTTGATTGACCGATTTGAGAATCTCATCCGCCGACGTGCCCAGGCGCTCGGCGAGCACGATGAGCGCAGGGAGCGAGGGCAGCGTGCGCCCGGACTCGACCTGGGAGATGTATGCCCCGGTCATCGGGGCGCCCACGCTGGCCTGCGAGAGATTCGCCGCGATGCGCCGCCGGCGTAGCTCCTGACCGAGGCTCGCTCGCAGCCGCGAGGCGCGGCCCGCCGGCAGAAGGTTAGTAATACTTGCCTTACCCATGATGCACCGCCTACTATCTGGCTGTTCCCCGTAGAAGGAGTGGAAGGTATGCGATTCCAGGTTCGTTTCCGTATCGTCGTCACCTCCATCGGCATGGCGGCCATCTCGATCCTGTCTCTTGCGGCGAGCGTCATCGCCGATTCGGGACCCGTGCCGTTTCCGAAGTGATCCGACGAGACATTACCTAACGTCGGAGCTCTACCTCCTGACGCGAAGCGATAGGTCGGCGCTTGGGGGACGCCCCTCTTGCGCCCTCTAACGGCTCGAGGGAGGCAAGCCCTCCGCCCCCCCGAGCCTGTCCCGGCGATGATCCCATCCGAGTCAAGTATTAATTGAATCCGGCAGGTTCGCTTCCCGTCGAGGCGGACCTGCCGCCGAGCACGTCGAATCCGACGCCGCACCGACACGTGTTACGCCGCCCCGACACGTGTACCGTTCACGTGTGACGAACCTCCAGGAGCGGGCGTTGTCGGAGGATGGCGCGGCTGCCGCACGATCCGCGGCGACGTCGCAGTTGATCATCGACATCGCTGGCGCCGCGGCCGGCGAACGAGAACTCGACCAGATCCTGCACGAGACGCTCGACCGGTTGCGGACCGCGACGCCCCTGACCGGCGGCTCCATCGCGCTCGTGCAGCGAGATGACCTCATCGTTAGAGCTGCTGTCGGGCCGTTCGCGGACGAGGCGCTCGGGCAACGTCTCCGACGGGGTCCCGGCTTGAGCTGGCGGGTCGTGGAGACGCTCGAGCCGTGCCTGATCGCGGACGCCCAGGCGACGTCCGCGATCCCTCTCGGGGTAAAGGCGCGAGAGGCGATGAGATCGTGGTTGGCGGTGCCGATCGTCCGGCGCGGACGCGGGATCGGGCTGGTGGAGATCGATTCGACCGAGCCGGACGCGTTCTCGGCCGACGACGTGGAACTCCTCGAGTCGATCGTGCGGGTGCTATCCGGCCCCGTCGAGCTGGCCGCCCACTATGCCGAGGAGCAGCAGGCCAATCAGCTTCGCGAGGCCTTCATCGGCGTGATCAGCCACGAGCTCAGGACCCCGATCACGACGATCTACGGCCTCTCGAAGATGCTCCGGCTGAGGGGCGCGACCCTCGAGCGCGGTGAGATCGTCAGCACGATCGAGGACATCGAGGTGGAGGCCGATCGCCTCGAGCGGCTCGTGGAGGACCTCCTCATCCTGTCGCGCGCGGAGCGCGGGGCCGTCGACATCGAGGGCGAGCCGATCGGGATTGCGCGAGTCGTCCGGCGCGTCGTCGAGGCGGAGCAAGCGCGCATGCCAGGTCGGCCAATCGAGCTCGACCCGGGAGAGAATCTGCCGATTGTTCTCGGCGAAGAGTCGTACGTCGAACAGGTCGTCCGTAACCTTCTGACGAACGCGGCTAAATACGCCGAATCCCCAACGCCGATCCACGTCGTCGTCGCCGCCAGCGACGGGGAGGTCACGATCAGGGTGCTCGACGAGGGGATCGGCATCGCGGATGGCGACTCCGATCGAGTCTTCGAGCTGTTCTACCGATCGTCGTCGGCGACCCGGATGGCCGGCGGCGCCGGAATCGGGCTGTTCGTCTGCCGTCAGCTCGTCGAGGCGATGGGTGGTCGGATCTGGGCGGCTCCCAGGTCACCGGTCGGCACCGAGGTCGGTTTTGCCCTGCCGGTCCACCTCGACGAGGACGTCGACCTCTAACCGTCGGCCGCGTCGTGATCGATTCGTAACACGAGCCGACTAGAATTCGGGCATGCAGTTCTTCAGACGCTCCCCAGCCATGCCTTCCCCCACCGATGCATTCCCCGGCCGGAGCGAACCGCTCCCGGTGCCGGATCACCACTTTGTGAACGGCGCCCCGCTACGCGGGCCGTGGGCTGACGGAACCAAGACCGCGATCTTCGCCCTCGGCTGTTTCTGGGGCGCTGAGAAGGACTTCTGGCAGACTCCGGGCGTGATCAGCACCGCCGTCGGCTATGCCGGCGGATTCACCCCGAACGCGACCTATGAGGAGGTCTGCTCGGGCCGGACCGGGCACGCCGAATCGGTCCTCGTCGCTTACGACCCCGCACGGGTCAGCTACGAGGAGCTGCTCAAGGTCTTCTGGGAGCACCACGACCCGACCCAGGGCATGCGCCAGGGCAACGACACCGGAACCTCGTACCGCTCGGCGATCTACGCCACCGACGACGAGCAGCTCAAGGCCGCGGAGGACTCACGCGATGTCTACCAGGAGCGGCTCAAGGCGGCCGGCTTCGGTGAGATCACGACCGAGATCGC
>JBBSCI010000007.1:0-38421 GCA_038250445.1 Candidatus Limnocylindrales bacterium
CGTGGAGGAGGGCGCCGGCGTCCGTCTGACATGATCGTCGCGCTCATTCCCGGCTACAACGAGGGCCCGCGAATCGCCGAGGTTGTGCGTGGCGCGGCCGCCCATCTGCCGGTTGTCGTCGTCGACGACGGCTCCGCCGACGACACATCCGCGGTGGCCCGGGCCGCCGGGGCGACCGTCATCGAGCAGCGCCCGAACCAGGGCAAGGGCGCGGCACTGCGAGCCGGGTTCCGGCGTGCGCTTGCGGACGGCGCCGAGGCCGTCCTGACGCTCGATGCGGACGGCCAGCACGATCCCGCCGAGATCCCTTCCTTCATCGCCGCGTGGGCCGCCGACCCACGACCGGATCTCGTCATCGGCTACCGCAACTTTCGCGCGATGCCCCCGGTCCGGCGCCTCTCGAACGTCCTCGGCGGCCGGGCGTTCTCGTGGGCCGTCGGCCGGCCGATCCCGGACAACCAGTCCGGCTACCGCCTCGTCAGCCGGCGGGTCATGGAGGCGACGCTGGCAAGCGATGAACGCGGCTTCGAGTTCGAGGTCGAGGTCATCACGACGTGCCTCCGAATGGGCGGCACGATCGCCTGGGTCCCGATCCGGACAATCTACGCCGGCCAGCCCTCGCACATCCGCCCGCTCGACCACCTGCGCCAGTTCATTCGCATCGTTCGCAAGGCCCGCCGCGACGTCCAATCGCCCTTGACCTAACCGCCTTCGCGCCAACGTATCTGGGTCGCTCCCTCAGACCCGGCCGGGCGAGGGCGGTCCTCATGGGCGCGATCTGTCGCCGTTTCGCGGCGCTCCGTGGATCTGGCAGCGTCACAGAGTCGTCGAGGTCGGCGACGCCGCTCCGGGCCTAAGAGCCAGATCGTTCCGCTTGGCTGGAACTAACCAGCCCTTGATGCACGGTGGATCAATCAGACCGCGTCTATCTCCATGAAAAGCTGAACTGCCAGCCGAGGGCCTTGATGGCGTCATCGCTCAGGTCGGGGTGCTTCGCTTCCATCTCAGACATAGCCAGTTCGGCTCCCGACTCGATGGAATGGCTCGCCCAATCAACCTTCGCGGTCATGATCTCCCTGATCAGCGCTTCGACGAAGCTGGTGACTTCCCGGCCTCTCAGTTGTCCGTACTTAGCGATCACAGCATCCGGATCCTGGGTCGGAAAGCTGTTGCGTCCGACCATCAGGTAGAGCAGGACGGCATCGCTCTTGTCGGGACCCCCTGGATCATCGTTCGCATCGAGCGCCTGCGTGGTCATGGGATCCATTCTGCCTGTCGAGCAGCGGTATGGCCCGGATCGTTTCGGCCATGCAGAACGATCTCGGTCGACGGCCCCAATCGGCAGTCCGGATCCAGCGACTTGTGTGACGTTCGCCAAGGCACGGAGCAGCGGGAAACGACGATCGGTGGCGCTCGGAACATCACGAACGATTCGGCGGGCTCCAGCGGAGCGATCCATATGCTTCCGGGCAGCCTCGGCGTCAGAGGGGCGCGAGGGAGGCGGGCTTTGGCGCCCGCGCGCCGGACCTGGCCCGCGCTTCTGAGCCCGCGCTACACTCAGCGGGTCGTCGTTCCGCAGGAGGCACACCCGTGCCGATGAACTACGTTCGACTGACCCAGCCACTCGTCCGCGACTCCAAGGGCGCCGATTTGCGCCCGGCGAGCTGGGACGAGGCCCTGGCCAAGGTCGTCGCGGGCTTCCAGGCGGCGAAGGCCGCTCACGGAGCCACGACCTTCGGCGTCTTCTCGTGCTCGAAGGCGACCAACGAGGTCAACTTCGCGGCCCAGAAGTTCAGCCGGGCCGTGCTGGGCAGCAACAATATCGACAGCTGCAACCGCACCTGACACGCCCCAAGCGTCGCCGGTCTGGCGACCGTGTTCGGTGCCGGTGGCGGCACAAGTTCATACCGTGAGGCCGAAGAGACGGACCTGATCGTCCTGTGGGGCAGCAACGCCCGCGAGACGCACCCGATCTTCTTCCATCACCTCCTGCGCGGCGTCCGTAACGGTGCCCGCCTCTACGCGATCGATCCGCGCCGGACGTCATCGGCCGAATGGGCCGACGTCTGGATGGGCCTCGACGTCGGCAGCGACATCGCCCTCGCCAATGCTGTCGGGCGCGAGATCATCGCCGCGGGCCTCGAGAACAAGGAATTCATCGAACGGGCGACCGATGGCTTCGATGCCTACAAGGCCAAGGTCGAGACCTACACCCTCGAATTCGCCGAGCGCGAGACCGGCGTCCCCGCCGACGCGATCCGCGAGCTCGCCCACGCCTTCGCGACCGCGCCGCGGGCGATGATCTGCTGGACCCTCGGCATCACCGAGCACCACAACGCCGTCGACAACGTCCTCGCCCTGATCGACCTCGTCCTGCTGACCGGCCACGTGGGCCGATACGGGAGTGGCGTCAACCCGCTCCGTGGCCAGAACAACGTCCAGGGCGGCGGCGACATGGGCGCCCTCCCGGATCGGCTGCCCGGCTTCCAGCATGTCGAGAACGACGAGCTGCGGGCGAAGTTCGACGCCAAATGGGGCGTCACGGTCCCACCCAAGCGCGGCTGGCACCTGTCGGGCATGTTCGACGCCATGGAGCGTGGCGACCTGACCGCGGTCTACGTCATCGGCGAGAACCCGGTGCAGTCCGAGGCGGATCAGAAGAAGGCCATCCACCTGATGAGCGGCCTCGAATTCCTCGTAGTCCAGGACCTCTTCCTGACCGCGACCGCCGAACTCGCGGACGTCGTCCTGCCGGCGTCCGCGGCCTGGGCGGAGGCGGAAGGAACGGTCACGAATTCGGAGCGACGCGTCCAACGGGTGCGCAAGGCGCTGGATCCGCCCGGCGAGGCCCGCGACGACCTGTGGATCATCGCCGAGCTGGCACGCCGAATGGGAATGGACTTCGGCTGCCAGACCGCCGAGGACGCGTGGAACGAGGTCCGCGAGCTCTCGCCCGTCCACGCCGGGATGTCGTACAAGCGGCTCGAGGAGCTCGGCGGGCTGCAGTGGCCGTGCTACGACGAGAACCACCCCGGCGAGCTCTTCCTGCATAGCCGCCTGTGGGAGGACCCGGTCCCCGGCAACCGCGTGCCATTCGTCGCCGTCGACCACGACGCGCCGGTCGACAAGCTCGACGACGACTTTCCGATCCGCCTGACGACCGGTCGCCGCCTCGATTCCTACAACACGGGCGTCCAGACCGGTGGCTACACGTCGCCGCTGCGACGCGGCGAGTCGCTCGACATCAGCCCGGAGGATGCCGAGCGCCTGGGCCTGACCGACGGCGAGCGCGTTTGCGTTGTGTCCCGCCGCGGCCAGGTCGAGACCCCGATCCGGATCGACCCCTCCCTCCGGCCCGGCCTGACGTTCATGACGCTCCACTTCCAGGACGAGGTCGCGACCAACCTCCTGACGATCGACGCGACGGACCCGAAGTCCGGCACCGCGGAGTTCAAGGCGACGGCGATCCGGATCGAGAAACTGCCGCAGCCGGCGGAGGTCCGAACCTAGCTCGGCGAGGCCACGGAGAAGCCGAGGGACCGGGCGGTCTCTGCCTGGCGACGGTCATACGTCACGAAGACATCGACGTGGTACAGCGTCAGGGCAGTCGCCAGGTGGATCGCGTCGAGCGTTCGAAGGGTCGGCGGCTGCAGGGCGGCTGCCGTCGCGGCAATCGCGGCGTCGAGCTCGATCGGCGCGATTGGGCCCATGATCCGGTCGGAGGTCGTCGGATCCGCATTTAAGCGGGTGAGAACGCGCCTCGTCTCAACGATCCCGATCCGGCTTGTCGTGTGCTCGTCAAACAGCTCGAGGAATCGGCGAAGCGCGAGCGCATCCTGTTCTTCGACAACCAACTTGACGAGTGCCGAGGCGTCGACATAGGCCGTGGTCACCGATCGTCCTCGTCGCGCATCTGCTGAAGGATCTCCGACGCGCTGACGCCCTCGATCTTCAACGGTGGTGGAATGTCCTGGATTCGGCCAGTCGGTGCTGTCGCGCGCCCTTCGGCGATGAGCCGCTGCAGGGGCGACAAGGTCTCCGGTGGCTGCGGTGTCAAGCGCGCGACCGTTCGGCCGTGCTCCGTCACCTCGAGCGTCTCGCCCGCCTTGACCCGCCGCAGGTAGACGGACAGGTTCTGGCGAAGCTCGCGCACGCCGACCCGATCAGGGTGCCGATCACGGTCGCTCATGTAGCACATGGTAGCACATTGAGAACGGACGGCCTTCAGGCGACGCGACCGGTGCGTCCGGTCACCGCCTGAGCACGTCGCGCACGGTATCGTGAATGGGTGACCATTCAGACAATCCTGGCCGCGGACCCGGCCGCGACGGCATGCTCCGGTTGCGGCCTCATCGTCGCGGGCGGCGTCGACGGCTGCCAAGGCGTGTTCGACGATGAGTCGGCGCGCGAATATGCCGATGTCCGCTTCGCGGCACGGCGCCGGATGGTCGTCGATACGTACGCGCTCCAGCACGCTGAGCGGTACTGTGCCTCGGCGACGTCGCTCGCGGCGCACCTCACGGGCCTGTGCATCGCGATGGAGCACCGCGGCCGCGAGGTGGAGCTCACCGCGGCGTTCCTGCGCTGGCTCTGCCGCGGGCGCGTTCTCACGAAACCGCGCCTCCCCGAGGACCGCGGGCCGCTCACGATCGCCGACGTCCGGGCGGCGATGGAGCTGATCGATCATCGGGCGGCCGTCGACGGATGGGCCCGTGGGACATGGGACGCCTACGCTGCGCTCCACCCGATTGCCCGGGCGTGGGTCGCACCCGTCGTGGCACGCTAGCCGGCGGTCGATCGCTACACTCAGGCGATGGACCTGCACGTCATCGGGCCGCTCGCCTCGCCAGTCGAGCGGGCAGCCGTGGATGTGGTACTCGGGCCGGCCGAGTCGGCCTGGCGGGGCGGTGACCGCAACCCTCGGACGGAGGGCCACATCGCCCGCGGCGGGCACGACGCGCGGGCGCGCCGCGACCTCCTGATCCCGGCCCTCCACGCCATCCAATCGCGGATCGGCTGGATCAGCCAGCCCGCGCTCAACTACGTCTGCCGCCGTCTCAGCGTCCCGCCGGCCGAGGCCTACGGGGTCGCGACGTTCTACGCCCTGTTCGCGACGAAGCCGCGCCCGCCGATCGTCGCCCACGTCTGCGACGACATTGTCTGCCGGCTGGCTGGCGCCGAGGAGTTGTGTGCTGACCTCGAGCGGACGCTCGGGCCGGAGGGAAGTGCAGGCGCCGATGGCCACGCGACCTGGCTGCGGAGTCCGTGCCTCGGTCGCTGCGAACGTGCGCCGGCGGCTCTCTTCACGATCGCGGGCGAGCATCCGGAGGTCGTGTCCGCTGCGCCGGTCGACGCGGCCGGTGTCGCAATCCGGATCGAGGCCGCCGTGGCGAACACTCCTCTAGCGCCGGAGGACCATCCCAGCGTCCCGGCGCCGGAGCGCCTCGAACATCTCCGCCGATCGATGCCGCAACTCGGAGCTCCGGGATTGCGGCTGCTCGGGCGAATCGGCCAGATCGACCCGACCTCGCTCCACGACTACCGGGCGACGGGCGGCTATCAGGCGCTCGCCCGGGCCCTGGCGATGGGGCCGGAGGCGCTCATCGCCGAGGTCACCGAAGCTCGTCTCGTCGGCCGGGGCGGAGCGGCGTTCCCAACGGGGCGCAAGTGGTCGGCAGTGGCGATTCAGCCCGCCCGTCCTCACTACGTCGTCTGCAACGCGGACGAATCCGAGCCCGGGACGTTCAAGGACCGGGCGATCATGGAGGAGGATCCGTTCACGATCGTCGAGGCGATGACGATCGAGGCCTTCGCGGTCGGGGCGGACCGCGGGTTCCTGTATCTCCGCGGCGAGTATCCGCTGTGCGAGACCCGCCTCGAGAACGCGATCGCCCGGACCCGCGAGGCCGGCTTGCTCGGCGACGACATCCTCGGGTCCGGCTTCTGTTTCGATCTCGAGCTGCGGCGCGGCGCAGGCGCCTACATCTGCGGCGAGGAGACGGCGCTCTTCGAATCGATCGAGGGCAAGCGTGGCGAGCCACGCAACAAACCGCCGTTTCCGGTCGAGGTCGGCCTGTTCGGCAAGCCGACCGCCGTTAACAACATCGAGACACTTATCAACATCCCCGCGATCGTGCTCGACGGCGGGGCCGCCTTCGCGGCGATCGGCACGGAGGGCTCGACCGGCCCGAAGCTCTTCTGCGTCAGCGGCAACGTCTCCAGGCCCGGCGTCTACGAGGTCGAGTTCGGGAAGACGCTGCGGGAATTACTCGATCTCGCCGGCGGGGTGCCGGACGGCAAGGCCCTCAAGGCCGTACTTCTCGGCGGCGCTGCGGGCGTGTTCGTGGGCCCGGGTGCGCTCGACACGCCGCTGACGTTCGAGGCGACCCGGGCGATCGGTGCGACCCTCGGTTCCGGCGTTGTGATGGCCTTTGACGAGACAGCCGACATGGTCGGCACGCTGCGACGGATCGCCCAATTCTTCCGCGACGAGTCGTGCGGCCAGTGCGTCCCCTGCCGGGTCGGGACCGTTCGCCAGGAGGAGCTGCTTGCCCGGCTCGCGGCGGCGTCACCGCGCGGCGACCGTGCCACGGAGCTCGCTCTCCTCGCCGAGATCGGCCAGGCGATGCGCGATGCGAGTATCTGCGGCCTCGGTCAGACCGCCTCGTCGGCGATCGAGAGCGCGATGCGCCAGCCGGAACTGGTCGCCCTGTGAGCGACGGGCTGAGCATGAGCCGCGATCCCGCCCCCGACGCACGCGTGCCTCACGAACACGGAGCGCCGGGCGCCCAGCCGCTGACCGAGATCGTTCTTAAGCCCGCCGCCCGTTCGAGCCGGCCGCCGACGCCGCCGCCGGCTCCAATTCGGGCTCCTGTCGAGCTATCGATCGACGGGACGGCGGTCTCGGTGCCGGCCGGCTCGACGATCCTCGACGCCTGCCGCGCCGAGGGCATCGACACCCCGACCCTCTGCTACCTCGAGAACCTGACGCCGGTCAACGTCTGTCGCGTCTGCGTCGTCGAGGTGACCGGTTCGCGCGTCCTCGTTCCGGCCTGTTCCAGGCAGGTCGAGGCCGGGATGGACGTCAAGACGGACTCCGACCGTGTCCGCCACAGCCGGAAGATGGTCCTCGAATTCCTCGGCTCGTCGGTCGACCTCTCTACGGCACCCGCGGCTGCCCGCTACATGGACCGTTACGGCGCCGACGCCGCGCGTTACGGTCCGGCCGCCTCAGCCGCCCAGGCGGGCGAGCGCGATGCCCACGAGCCGGGCCACCATCACGCCCCGCCCGTCGACGCGGCCCAGACGGTCCACCAGCCGGTCATGGTGGACAACAACCTCTATGTCCGCGACTACTCGAAGTGCATCCTCTGCTACAAGTGCGTCGAGGCCTGCGGCGAGGACGCCCAGAACACGTTCGCGATCGCTGTCGCGGGGCGCGGCTTCGACGCCAGGATCTCGACCGAGGAAGCCGTTCCGCTGCCCGATTCGGCGTGCGTCTACTGCGGCAATTGCATCGGTGTCTGCCCGACCGGCGCGCTGATGTTCAAGTCGGAGTTCGACATGCGGGCCGCCGGCACCTGGGACGAGAGCGCCCAGACGGTGACCGAGACCATCTGTCCGTACTGCGGCGTCGGCTGCTCGCTGAGTCTCCACGTCCAGGACAACACGATCGTCAAAGTCGATTCGCCGTTGGATTCGTCGGTGACCGAGGGCCATCTCTGCATCAAGGGCCGCTTCGGCTTCCAGTTCGTCCAGAATCGCGGGCCACGATCGGGCGGCCCGGGCGCCTGATCGCCGCAGCCACATGACGAGCGGCCGGATCATCCTGCTCAATGGCACGTCGTCGAGCGGCAAGACGACGCTGGTTCGCGCCCTCCAGGCTCGGCTACAGGACCCGTGGATCGAGATCGGGATCGATCGATTCGTCTTCGCCCTGCCGAAGCGATACCTGAACCAGCCACTCTGGTCCGAGGTCTTTCGGTACGTTCGCCCGAACGGCCGCACCGACGGCCCGTTCACGATCGAGACCAGGCCCCTCGGCGAGCGACTCGTCGGTGGGATGCACCGGACGGCCGCGGCGCTCGCGGGAGGCGGGCTCGACCTGATCGTCGACCGCGTCCTGCTCGACGGTCGCTGGCTCGACGAGATGGCCCGCTTGTGGGCACCGTTTGGCGTCCTGTTCGTCGGGGTCCCCTGTCCGATCGAGGTCATCATCGAGCGGGAACGGGGACGACAGGACCGGACAATCGGTCAGGCCGAGGCCCAGTTCGCGGTCGTCCACCGTCGCGGCGGCTATGAACTCGAGGTCGACACCTCGCGGCTCCGACCCGAGGAGGCCGCGAATCGTATCGTCGAGGCCGTCGAGCGCGGCATGCCGGAACGGGCCTTCTCTCTGGTCAGCTGAGGCGAGGCGATCCGAGTCGGACGCCGCGCCTAGTGGCAGATCGATTGGTCCCTGGGCGGACTGCGGAAGTACGGGCACAGCTCGTCGGGAAACGGGAGCGCATTCGCGAAGAGGACGACAATCTGACCACGTGGGCTGGCCCCACGCATGGCGATCGCGTCGCCCGGGTCTACGCCCTCCACCGCGTACACCGTGTCATCTGCGAAAGGCAGGACGGTCGGCATCGCCGCCGTCGCGCGGCCGATCGGCGTCAGGTTGTCATCGGTCAGCGTCCAGACGTCAAACAAGCCCATCCCGCCCCGGGTGTCCTGGTATCGGACGCCGTCATACTCAACGAGCGCTGGACATGCGCCCACGTCATCGACATGAGGTTGGTCGGCGCCAGGAATCACGCTCAGTGAAGCCGGGCCCAGGGTCGGGATCGGCCCGGGCGTGCAGTAGTCGTCCGCAAGGATGCAGCCCGCGAGCATGGGGGCGGACACGAGGAGAGCGATCACGACTCGGGCGCACCAGATCATCCGCCGAGCATAGCCCGCGATCTGCCGGTGGCGACGTCGCTCGGTCTTGCCCGAATGCGTCGTCAGCCGATCCCGAGCATGTCCCGCAGGTCGATCCGCTCGTCGTGGGCGTACACGTTGAAGCCGTCGCCGCGAAGGAAGCCGACCAGCGTCACGCCGAGCCGATCGGCCGCCTCGATCGCGAGGTCCGACGGCGCCGAAACGGCGCAGACGATCGGGATGCCGGCAACGGCGGCCTTCTGGATGATCTCGAAGCTCACCCGGCCGCTGACCATGAGGATCCGCTCGTGGAGGGGCATCGCCTTCGCGATGACCTGCGAGCCGACCAGCTTGTCGAGCGCGTTATGACGCCCGACGTCCTCGCGGATCGCGATCAGCTCGCCGGACGGCGTGAAGAGGCCCGCCGCGTGGAGCCCGCCGGTCTCGTCGAACGCGCGCTGGGCAGCCCGGAGGAGATCGGGCAGGCCGAGAACAACGCTCCTCTCGACGACCGGGCCAGGCGGGATCGGGTCCGACCGAACGGCAACCTCGTCGAGCGACGCCTTGCCGCAGATCCCACACGACGCCGTCGCGACGAAATGACGCTCCGCGACCACGGACGAGTCGAACGCTCGGGCGAGGCGGACCGTGATCCGATCGTCCGGCTGGTTCATCTCGGCCGGATCGCCGCGCTCGATCCGGAGGATCTCGGGTCCCTTGATGAGCCCCTCCGTCCGCAGGAATCCGACGGCCAGCTCGTCCTCGAATCCTGGAGTGCGCATCGTGACCGCGACGGCCACCGGGGCCTGACCGGGCCCGGCCGCACGGATCTCGAGGGGCTCTTCGCCGACGACGCGATCGGCCCGGTACTCGAGCTCCGAGCCGCGGACGGCGACGATCCGGGTCGTCGTGACGTGGCGAGTCGGTTGAAGGGTGTCGTCCATCACCGACAGTCTATGTTGGCTCATGGCCACGAGCCGACGAGGTTGCCGGCGCCGTCATAGCCGCGCAGCGCGACCGCGGAATCCGCGGTGGGCCACCAGGCGGCCAACCGGCCCCGGCTCAGGCTTGCCCGGATCGAGAGGCCGGAGGAGAGGCGGACCTCGGCGGCCGCAACGTTGGCACCGGCCCGTCCGGTGGCATAGCTGGTCGTCACCTCGGGCTGATTCGGTCCGCTCATACCGATCTGGGATCCGGAGCCGCCTGGGGCGACAATCTCCGCGTCGCCGCAGCCCCAAGCAGCAAGGTGAGCCCGAGTGCCATCACGTTCGAGCGGGCGATCGCGGGATCATCGGCCAAGGATGCATCATTCGCCCGTGGCCACCGATCAGGTCCTCGTACCGATCGAACTCGAGTTCCTCCGCGCGGCACGGACAGCCGTGTTGGCGACGATGGATGACCGCGGGTTGCCGCGGCTGGTACCGATCTGCTTCGTCGCGACGTCGTCACCCGCCCTCCTCATCCATTCGCCCCTCGACGAGAAGCCCAAGCATGTCGCAGATCCTCACGATCTCGCGCGCGTGCGTGACATCGCCCGGCGACCGGAGGTCTCCCTCCTGATCGATCGCTGGTCCGAGGACTGGAGGCAGCTTGGCTGGCTTCGCCTGGAAGGGATCGCGGACGTGATCGAGCCGGGCGGCGACGCGGCGGGCGCCGAGCATGCGGCGGCTGTCGCTGCGCTCCGTGAGAAGTACCCGCAGTACGAGACCCAGCGCCTCGAGGATCGACCGATGATCAGGATCCGGATCCAGCGAGGCCGCAGCTGGGGGAACCTCGTCGGCGAGCCAGGCTCCGGCTAGCGGTCGAGGAAGACGGCCTCGGCCATCGGCCGGAGGCAATGGGTCGAGCTCATCGCCTCGTGATAGCCGCCGGCGTTGAGGATCGCGACGATGTCCCCTTCGGCCACGGGCTGGAGCGGGTAGTCCTCCGCGAACACGTCGCCGGCCTCGTTGATGTGTCCGGCCACGGTGACGACCTCGGTGCGCGGCGCATCGGCGGCCCGGCAGACGACGATCTCCTGGAGATAGCGGTAGATGAAGTAGGAGCAGTTCACGTTCCAGCCGAGGTCGAGACCGACGAACCGCGTCCCGCCGCGATCCTCGACGGTCACCACCTCGCCGAGGAGGATCGCCGCATCCTTCGCAATGTAGTCGCCGGGTTCGCAGCCCACTGCCACACCAAGCGGGCCGAGGTGGCGGGCGATGACCGCAGCATAGGCATCGATATCGACGGCAGCCTCGGCCGACCGGGCGGGAACGCCGAGTCCGCCGCCGACGTTGACCTCGACGATCGGATGGCCGTCGGCGATGAGGGCGGCCGTGATCCGCGAGACGCGATCGAGCGCCGCCTCGAACGCAGCCAGTCCGTCATCGCCGAGCCAGCCCGAACCTGCGTGGAAGTGGATGGTGTCGATCGTGAGGCGGTGCCGGGCGGCCGCCGCGACCGCATCGGGAATCCGGTCCTCGTAGATCCCGAACTTCGTCGGACGCTCGCCGCTGTAGGCGAGCCCCGGGTGATAGCCCGCGCCCGCCGCCGGATTGATCCGCAGGCCAATCGCCCGACCGGGATCGCGCCGTCCGATGCGCTCGATCTGGCTGATCGCGTCGAGGTTGATGTGGATCGGCGCGGCCAGCAGGACATCGAGGTCACGCTCCGACACGTTGGTCCCGGTGTAGCTGATCTGCTCCGGCGCCCAGCCGCACTCGAGGGCGCGGGTGACCTCGCCGGGCGAACAGGCGTCGATGCCGACGAGGGATCGAAGGACCGCGAGGATCCGCGGGTCCGGGTGCGCCTTGAGCGCGAACCGAACCCGATGATCAAGGCCGGCGCCGTCGAGCGCCGCGGTCAGCCGCCGGGCGTTTTCTGAGAACCGCGCACGGTCGTAGACGAAGAGTGGCGTCCCATACCTGCGGGCGAGCGCCTCCGCGTCCTCGCCGCCGATCGTCAGCCGGCCGTCAAGCGCGTCGAGGCCAGGACGGACCCACCAAGGCGCGAGCGTGACGCCCATCAGGCCGGGCGGTCAGTGAGCGTGTTCTGGAGTGCCCGGGGAGTGGCGATGCGACGAGCCGGAGCCGGGTGTCCAGCGGTTCGGGCCATCGACGACGTCGACACTGAGCGTCTCGAGCATTCGCCGCGAGGCGTTGGCGATCTCGGCGACCGCGGTATCGAACGCCTCGGCGTTGCGGGCCGATGGCGTCCGATAGTTGCTCACCTTGCGGACGAACTGAAGGGCGGCGGCTTCGATCTCGCCGGTGGTGGTATCTGATTCTGGGTTTCGGAGGGGCTTGATGCTGCGGCACATGCCAGCAGGGTACCGCGTGTCGTCAGGGCGTGATCTGCGGGCGGACGACGCACTGGCCGAACAGCAGGCTTGCCGCCATCAGGACGTAGACGCCGAACCCGATCGTGAAGGCCACCGCGGCCGACATGAACGAAAGGACAAGTCGCGTGCGTCGAGTTCGGCCGGTATCAAGAGCGGACCCGGCCGCGAGAACCGCTGCGAACATCGTCAACCCGACGATCGCGATGGTGGTCAGGATCGGGGAGAACGGAATAGGCAGGCCGGCGGCCGCGCATTGGCCGGCATACGCGATCCAGATCGGCCAACCGATGGCGAGGCCGGCGCCAAGGCCCGCGAGGGCAGCCATGACGGGCCGGCCGAACCGGCCCAGCTCACGCCCTGCCCAGGCGGCGAGAATCGGAACGAGGAGCGTCAAGGGAACGGCGACGCCGCCGAGCTTGGCCTTGTCGAGTGGGCCGATCTCGCCGACCGTGTCGATCCCCGCCCACAGGAGGACGACGGCAGCGAGCGCCACGAGGGGCGCCGCCACGAGCAGCCAGCTAGGAAGTGCGTCGCCTCTGGTCAGTCGCGCCATATCCGGATCGTAACCCGCGGCCGGAGCTGTCAGTCGCGGAACCGCTCTTGCGATCCGTGACAGGACCCTTCCCTAGCTCCGTTTCCAGTAGATCGACCCCGTATAGCAATGACCCAGTGCGGTGCATGCCCCGCCGGTGAGGTCCCAGTCCCGCCCCGAGACATACGGCCCGCGGTCGACCACAGGCACCGTAAGTGTCCTGCCGTTGGCCGGATTCTTGAATGTCACGAGCGTTCCGCACGCGAGCGTGCGATGGGCAACGCCGAGGAGCGACGCCGTCATCGCGTAGCCGCAGGCGGTCCGATTCCCATAGAAACCGGGCCCGTACCAGCTCACGTTGCCGTCGAGGTGCCACGTGGGCACGATGATCACGCCCGCCTCAACGGGAGGCTGGCTCAGCGAACCAGGCGGCCTGCCCGAAGGAGCAAGTCGCGAGTCCGGGTCGAGAAGGACCGAGGTCGTGTCCAGCGCACCGTCAGAACGGTATGCCGGGTCGGGAGCTGGAGTCATCATCTTCGTCCCACGCGACGATGAAACCTCCACACCAAGGAAGAGGTTCGCACCGTTCGCAGTTTCGGGGCTGGGGCCCCGAGGTCCGGCGGACCCTGGGACGGCGACCGCGGCAAACACGCTAATGAGAAGCATGCCTGCGACGACTCTGGGGCGTCGCACGTCTCGGCAACCGTAGCAGGGAACGACATTCGAGGCTGCAAGCCCTCCAGCGCACGAATCTCGCATCGGCGTGACAGACTGCACAAATGCCCGTTCGGACGATCCCGCTCGACCGGCCTCTCGACCTCCGGCTGACGCTTGGGCCGCACCTCCGGGGAACGGGCGATCCCGCGATGCGGATCGGGGCCGGGCGGGCGATCCGGGCGACGCGAACCCCGGACGGGCCGGCAACGATCGAGCTGTCCCTGCGCGGGGCCGCGCTCCACGCCGAGGCCTGGGGTCCGGGCGCCGACCGCGCCCTCGACGCGGTCGCGGCCCTCGCCGGGCTCGAGGACGGGCGCGAGGGATTCGCCCCGACCGACCGATTGCTGGCCGACCTCGATCGGCGCATGCCGGGCCTCCGCATCGGCCGAACGGGCGCGGTTCTCGAGGCGCTCATTCCGGCGATCCTCGAACAGAAAGTGACGGGAATCGAGGCTCGCCGCTCCTACCGCGGCATCATCGCTCGGTGGGGTGATGCGGCGCCGGGCCCCTTCGGACTCCGCCTGTTGCCGGCGCCGGAGGTCCTGCGACGACTGCCATACGAGGCGTTCCACCCGATCGGCCTCGAGCGCCGGCGGGCCGATCTCGTCCGAACGGTAGCGGCCCGCGCCGCCCGGTTCGAGGAGATCGTGGACCTGCCGTTGCCCGATGCGTACCGGCGGCTGACCGCGCTGCCGGGTCTCGGCCCGTGGACCGCCGCGGAGGTCGCCCTGCGGGCCCTCGGAGATCGCGACGCGGTCAGCGTCGGCGACTTCCACCTTCCCAACCTGGTCGCCTTCGCCCTTGCCGGCGAGCACCGCGCGACCGATGCCAGGATGCTCGAGCTCCTCGAGCCGTATCGCGGCCAGCGCGCTCGGGTCATTCGGCTCATCGAGGCGAGCGGCATCTGGCCGCCGGCCCGTGGTCCACGGATGGCATTGCGCTCGATTGCCGGGATCTGATCGTTGCGAAGCCCGGGCCCCCCATGGGAACCCGGGCTTCGAAGGGCTGTCGGACGCGTCGGCGGGGAAACCGGCGCGATCGACGCCGGAGAGTAGGCGTGTCGGCGCTGGTCAGGCCGGCGCGGGACACCCGAGCAGTCGGGCGATGATCGTCGCGATGGGCGTTTTCGACCGCGTCGACGCGATCGGAGCGACCGTGTCGCGCTCGGTGTCGTAGGCGAAGGCGATGTAGCCGATTCCGGCTCGATCGCCCGACAGCCGAACTCCGGTGCCCCAGCGCACCGGTCCGGCAAGGAACGAACGTCCTCGCCGTCGACGCCGGATCGGGTGATCACGAGGGCGACTGGGCGGCTCGTCCAGCACTGGAACGTTTCCGGGTCACCTTGGCCGGCCTTCCCGAGACCCGAGATCACGATTGAGAGGTGGCCCTCTGTGTGGATGCCGTTCGTAAGGTTCGGCCCGTCGATCTGCAGCCGGCGGCGAATCAGCTGCCCGACACGGCGGAGGCGATGGTTGGAGGCGTCGATCTTGAGCGTGGAAGGGTCCATGTATCACTTTCTCTGGGCAGGCGGCGGGTAAGCGCGGTAATCACTTGGCTCAGCTTCCCGTGAATCCGCTCGATCGACATGGACGCTCGTCCAGAGGCGGCCACGACGAAGGACCGGAACGACCGGGCCACTTGACGAACCGGGTCGAGCCGGGCCACGATCGATCCGACGCCGATCGAGGCGTCACCTATCACGAGTGGCCCGAGAGTCCTGGCTCGATGAAGGCCCGGCAGCCGATCCGCGAGGCTCATCGCGGGAACGGTGCCCCCGCCAGGTGCGATAGGAGCTGAGAGTCATTCCATTTGTTCCGTCGACGGCCGTCGCCGTCACGCTTCCCGAGGCTAGGCTACCAACGATGGTCGACATTGCCACGCGCACGACGACCAGTGGCCGAGCTCCCGGGGCCGCGGCGCCGGCTGCGCATGCCCGGACCCGCGAGGGACGAGCTGCCCTCCTTGCTCCCCTGCTCGCGCAGCGGATCCTCGTGATCGATGGTGCGATGGGCACGCTCATCCAGTCGTACCAGCTCGACGAGGCGGGTTTCCGCGGCGCCGACGGCCGCGATTCCCGGTTCCGTGATCACCCGAGGGACCTGCGCGGCGACAACGACCTCCTCTCGCTGACCCAGCCGAAGATCGTCCGGGCGATCCACGACGCCTACCTCGATGCCGGCGCCGACATCATCGAGACGAACACCTTCACGGCCACCCGGATCGCCCAGGCCGATTACGCCCTCGAGCCGTTCGTCCGCGAGATGAACACGGCCGCCGCGCGGATCGCTCGGGAGGCGGCCGATGCCGCGGAGGCTGCGGAGCCGGACCGGCCGCGTTTCGTCGCCGGGGCGCTCGGGCCGACGAACCGGACCGCCTCGATCTCGCCGGACGTGAACAACGCCGCGGCACGCAACGTTACGTTCGAGGAGCTGGCCGACGCCTACCAGGAGGCGACCGAGGGCCTGATCGAGGGCGGCGCCGACATCATCCTCATCGAGACGATCTTCGACACGCTCAACGGGAAGGCCGCGATCTTCGGCGTCGAGAGTGCCTTCGAGGCGTCTGGGACCCGCCTCCCGCTGATTCTGTCCGGCACGATCGTCGACGCATCAGGGCGGACGCTGAGCGGCCAGACCGTCGAGGCGTTCTGGACGTCGGTCGCCCATGCCCGGCCGATCGTCGTCGGGTTGAACTGCGCGCTCGGCGCGCAGGCGCTTCGGCCGCATGTCGCCGACCTCGCCCGAGTAGCCCCGATCCCCGTCTCGGTTTATCCGAACGCGGGGCTGCCGAACGAGTTCGGCGGCTACGACGACACGCCGGAATCGATGGCCCATGTCATCGGTGGCTTCGCCCGCGACGGCCTCGTCAACATCGCCGGTGGCTGCTGCGGCACGACGCCCGCCCATGTCCGGGCGATCGCCGAGGCGGTCGCCGGGCTGCCGCCCCGCATCCCGCCCGAGCCGGAGATCAAGACCCGTCTCGCCGGCCTCGAGATGCTCGAGATCCCCCAGCCCGGCAACGTCTTCGTCAACGTCGGCGAGCGGACGAACGTCACCGGCTCGCGCAAGTTCGCCAAGCTGATCCTCGACGATCGGTTCGAGGAGGCCGTCGAGATCGCCCGCCAGCAGGTGGACGCCGGGGCCCAGATTGTGGACGTCAACATGGACGAGGCGATGCTCGATTCGGCAGTCGCGATGACGAGGTTCGTCAACCTCATCGCCACCGAGCCCGACATCAGCAAGGTTCCGCTGATGATCGACTCGTCGAAGTGGTCGGTGATCGAGGCGGGTCTTCGGTGTGTCCAGGGCAAGTCGGTCGTCAATTCGATCTCGATGAAGGAGGGCGAGGAGGCGTTCCTGGAGCACGCTCGGCTGTGCCGCCGCTACGGCGCCGCGGTCGTCGTCATGGCCTTCGACGAGCAGGGCCAGGCCGATACGGTGGAGCGCAAGGTAGCGATCGCCCGGCGCGCCTACGAGCTCCTCACCGAGCAGGCCGGCTTCGCTCCCGAGGACATCATCCTCGACCCGAACATCTTCGCGATCGCGACCGGGATCGAGGAGCACAGCGGCTACGCGGTCTCGTACATCGAGGCGACCCGCCAGATCAAGGCGGAGCTGCCGCACGCCCGGGTGTCCGGCGGCGTCTCGAACGTCTCGTTCAGCTTCCGCGGCAACGATCCGGTCCGCGAGGCGATCCACTCGGTGTTCCTCTACCACGCGATCGCGGCCGGCATGGACATGGGCATCGTCAACGCCGGACAGTTCGCGATCTACGACGACATCGAACCCGGACTTCGCGAGCTCGTCGAGGACGTCGTCCTCAACCGCCGGCCGGATGCGACCGAGCGCCTCCTCGCCGTCGCCGACGAGGTCGGGGCGCAGGAGCGTGCGGCCGGCGCCGACGCACTCGCCTGGCGTTCGCTGTCGGTCGACGAGCGCCTGACCCACGCCCTCGTCGAGGGGATCGATGCGTTCATCGTCGAGGACACCGAGGAAGCGCGGCTCGTCGCCACCCGGCCGATCGAGGTGATCGAGGGTCCGCTCATGGCCGGCATGAACGTCGTCGGCGACCTGTTCGGGGCCGGCAAGATGTTCCTGCCCCAGGTCGTCAAGAGCGCCCGGGTCATGAAGAAGGCGGTCGCTCATCTCGTCCCCTACATCGAGGCCGAGAAGGAGCCGGGCGCCTCCAAGTCGGCCGGGCGGGTGGTTATGGCGACGGTCAAGGGCGACGTCCACGACATCGGAAAGAACATCGTCGGCGTCGTGCTCCAGTGCAACAACTACGAGGTCCGCGATCTCGGCGTCATGGTGCCGTCGGCGCGGATCCTCGAGACCGCTCGCGAATGGGACGCCGACATCATCGGCCTTTCCGGATTGATCACGCCGTCGCTCGAGGAGATGAGCTTCGTCGCCTCGGAGATGGAGCGCCAGGGCTTCGAGATCCCGCTCCTCATCGGCGGCGCGACGACGTCACGGACCCATACGGCCGTCAAGATCGAGCCGCGCTACCACGCCCCGGTGATCCACGTCCTCGACGCGTCGCGGGCGGTCGGCGTCGCGGCGGCGCTGCTCGATCGAGACGGGCGCGACGCATTCGCGACGACCATCCGCGACGAGTACGCCCAGGTCCGTCATGACCGGGGCGAACGGCAAGAGCGCGAGGCGCGCCATCCGATCGAGGAGGCCCGCCGCCACCGGTTCGTGATCGACTGGACGGGCCCGGGCGCCGTCCGCCCGCGACGGCCGACGTTCCTCGGAGTGCGGACGATCGACGACCACCCCCTCGCCGACCTCGTGGCTCGGATCGACTGGACGCCGTTCTTCGCGACGTGGGAGCTGCGTGGGTCGTACCCGGCGATCCTTGACGACCCGAAGGTCGGGGCCGCCGCGCGCGACCTCCACCGCGATGCCGTGGCGCTGCTCGCCAGGATCGTCGACGAGCGGCTGATCACGGCGAAGGCGGCCTTTGGGTTCTGGCCCGCGAACGCGATCGGCGACGACATCGAGCTCTACGCGGACGATTCGCGCTCCGAGGTCGCCGCGGTCGTCCACACGCTTCGGCAGCAGATGGTGAAGCCGCCGGGCCGGCCGAATCTCGCCCTGGCGGACTTCACCGCGCCGAAGGAGACGGGCGTCAAGGACTACATCGGTGCGTTCGCGGTCACCGCCGGGCATCGTCTGGATGCGTTGGTCGCCGACTTCGAGGCCGCCCACGACGACTACTCGTCGATCCTGGCCAAGGCCCTCGCGGATCGGCTCGCCGAGGCGTTTGCCGAGCGACTCCACGAACTGGTGCGGCGCGAGCTCTGGGGGTACTCGCCCAATGAGCATCTCCCGAACGACGCCGTCATTCGCGAGGAGTACCAGGGCATCCGGCCCGCCCCCGGCTACCCCGCGTGCCCGGACCACACCGAGAAGGGGACGCTGTTCGAGCTCCTGGACGCCGAGCGGCGAGCTGGTATCAGCCTGACCGAGTCGTTCGCGATGTGGCCCGGTGCGGCCGTCAGCGGGTACTACTTCTGGCATCCGCAGGCGCACTACTTCGGCCTCGGCAGGATCGGCAAGGACCAGCTCGCCGACTACGCCGCGCGCAAGGGCGTCGACGTGGAGACGATGGCCCGCTGGCTGGCCCCGAACCTGGACGACGCGTAGGGTAGGGTCCACACGACGATCCCAGGGAGGAGCGCGATGCCGAAAACCGAGATGCCGTCGTTTCCGAAGTCGCCGCCGGAGCTCGTCGAGCGGTTCGCCGCAGTGCTGGGTCGCTATCCCGACGCGCAGCGCAAGAAGATGTTCGGTTATCCGGCGGCCTTCGTCGGGGGCAACATGGCGACCGGACTGTTCGGCGACAACTGGGTCGTCCGCCTGCCGGACGGCGAGATCGAGGACGCCAAGGCCGCCGGGGCCGGCCCGTTCGAGGTGATGCCGGGCAGGACGATGAAGGCCTTTGTGCTCATTCCCGCGACCGACGTCGCCGACGATGTGGCGATCGTCCGATGGGTTGAGCGGGGCCTGGCCCGCGCAGCGAGCATGCCGGCGAAGAAGTAGCCGGAGGAGTCAGCACGACATTCTGGCCCCTGGGAGCGACGGATCGTGACGACTTCTGGCGGCGGACCCTGCCGTGGCCGCGCGGGCTCCAGGAGGTTGACGAGATCGCCTGGCATGTCCCGCGACCGGTGTCGTCGGAAGGTCAGCGGAAGGCCACCTGGGCGGCGGGATCGCTGTCGGCTGGAAGGCCCGTGCCACCGACCGAACCGCAGCGCAGGCTCGGGAGCCACTGAGCGGAGATGGTCGGGGCGGCGGGATTTGAACCCACGACCTTATCGTCCCGAACGATACGCGCTACCAAGCTGCGCCACGCCCCGACCGGATGCCCGCTAGGGCCAGCGCATGATAGCAGGCTGATGTCGGGCGACGGGTTAGACCGGCCGGCTTACCGGTCGCTCCACCGGCCGGCCCTGATGGGCAGCACCGCGAGGCCCGCTGTGACGAACGACGCCGCCATCAGCCAGAAGACGATCGGCAGCCCCAGTGTCTCGCCGGCCGCGGCGATGACCAGGCCATAGACGGCCGTCCACAGCGAGCCGACGCCGAACGCAAGCGTGAAATAGAGCGCGAACGACGCATCGCGGATCGTCGGGGGCGCGATGTCGGCGAGGAGGGCTTGGAGCTGGGGGCTCTCGGCGAAGCTGAACAGGCCCATCACGAAGATCGCGGCCCATAGCCCAGCGATGCTCGACCCGACGAGGAGGAACAACACGAACCCGACCGCCCCGCCGACGTAGGCGCCGATGATCACCGGCTTCCGACCGAGCCGGTCCGATAGCCAGCCCGCGAGCAGGGGCATCGGCACCGAGAGGACGATGAGCCCGCCGTACATCAGATCGGTCGTGGACTCTGGCAGCGCGAGGACGCGGCTGAGGTAGAGCAGCGCGAAGAGGTTGACGACTCCGAGGCCGCGTCCGCCGCCCCCGAGCACGGACGCCAGGTAGATCCAGCGATGATCGGGGTCGCGGAGGATGGTCCCGAACGCCGCGCGGACGCTGCCGTGAGCGACGGCTGCGGCCCGGTCGTCACCGCTCTCGCGGACGAAGAAGAGGATCCCGAGGGCGATGACGACTGCCGGGAGCCCGAACAGCACGACGGTCTCGCGCCAGCCGAGGTCGGCGATCAGCCGCGCTCCAAGCACGGCCACGGCCACGGTCCCGACGTTTCCCCCGGAGATGTGGGCGCTGATCGCGAAGCCGCGGCGGTGCTCGGGAAACTGCTCGGCGAGGATCGCGTTGCCGACGGGGTGCTGCGGCGACCCACCGATCCGCGACAAGACGTTGACGAGGCCGAAGACTGGGAACGACGGCGCCACCGCCTGGGCCGCGAACCCGCCCCCCATGACGACGCCACCGGCGGCCAGGAGCTTCCGCCGCGAGATCATCCGGGTCAGCTTCGCGTAGCTCAGCTGGACCGCCCCAGACGCGAAGCTCCCGGCCGCCGCGAGGAGTGCGATCGTGTCGGCTGTGACGCCGAACTCGGCGATGATCCGGATGTAGACGAGGGGCAGGAGCACCGCCTGGGCGTGGTTGACCGCGTGGGCGATCGACAACAACCAGAGCGTGCGGTTCCGGTGGAAGTCGTTCGGCACCGGCGCATCGTGCGGCATCGAACGGGTGGGCGTTGCGTCGTCGCGCACGATGCTGCACCCTCGAGAGGTGATCGAAGAGCGGCGGCTCGGCCGCGATGGTCCTTCGCTTCCGGTCGTGGGGCTCGGGACGTGGCGAGTCCTCGACCTTCCTGCATCGCAGCAAGCCGCCGCGGACGCGGTCGTGGGGGCGGCGCTCGACTCGGGCGTCCGCGTCGTCGACAGCTCGCCGATGTATAGCCGCGCGGAGGCCGTGCTGTCCCAGGCGCTCGGCCCGCGGCGCCACGAGGCGTTCGTCGCGACGAAGGTCTGGACGGCGTCCATCTCGGAGGCGCAGGCGCATTTTCGTCGGCAACTCGATTGGTTCGGTGAGCGGGTCGACCTGCTCCAGGTTCACAACCTCGTCGCCTGGCGCGATCACATCCCCTGGATGGAGTCCGAGCGAGACGCCGGGCGGATCGGCTGGCTGGGCGCCACGACATACCAGCCTGAGGCCTTCGACGAGCTCGAGGCGGCCATGCGATCCGGCCGGATCGACGCCATCCAGGTGCCGCTGAACCCGCGCGAGTCTGCTTCAGCCCTCCGGATCCTGCCGCTCGCGGCCGATCTCGGCCTCGGCGTTCTGGCGATGCGCCCGTTCGGCGAGGGTGGGCTCCTCCGGCGGCCCTTCCCGGCCGAGCTGACGGCGGCCGGCCTCCGCGACTGGTCCGATGCGCTGCTCCGCTGGACGCTGTCCGACTCGCGGGTGACGGTCGCCCTGCCGGCAACGATCTCCGCGGATCACCTCCGGGCCAACGCCACCTCAGGCGCGGCTGCGGGGCTGGACCCAGAGACCCGGGGTCTCGTGGCTCGGCTGGCGGGCTGACCGAGGCTGAGCCTCGCCGCGAACAGCCGGTTACCAGCGACGTTCGACCAGACGAGCCCGTCCTCGTCAGGCATTCGGCGGGTGGGGTCGCGAAGTGCCGCCAACCAAGCGGCCGACGACGCCGGGAACCGAGCCGCGAACAGGTCCTCGAACTCGCGGACGAGGTCGCGATTGCGGCTCGTCGATCGGAGGACGAGCAGGCCGGACGCTCTCCACCGATCGCCAACATCCCGCTCGACCGCGGCGACCTTGTCCGCGAGCCCGCGCATCGTATCGCCGCCGTCCGTCAGCAGGTCGACGATCTCGACGACCGCGATCTCTCGGCGCACCTTTCGTTCCAGCTCGACATCGATCGATCGCGACCGTAGGGCCGCTGGATCGATCGAGTGCTCGGGGTGGGCGGTCCACCCTCCGATGGTCGCCATCGCGACGATCAGCTGTTGCCGTCGGAGATGTTCAAGGTCGCGTGGGAGGTCTGCACCTGGGACGGCCTCGAGGAACGCTGCCAATTGGGTTTCGACCGCCGCAGCGCAGGAGGCCAGCGTCTCGAGCGACGCAGATCCAGCCCCTCCCCGCTCGATGCGACTCCAGAATGGCTGCGAGATGCCGGCGCGATCAGCGGCCTGAGTCTGCGTGAGCCGGACGGCCAATCGACTCTGGCGCAGGCCCAACCCGATCCGCTGAGCCAGATACGTGGACCGGCGCCGGCCGCGATTCGGATGGGACCGGCGCGACGACGAGGATCGATCACTCCCTGCCTCCGCAGCCCGGCGGAGTCAACCGTCGGATATGCGGTGCAGGATTACCGAAGGCCCTTATCCGGCGCTTAGGCCGGCATTGACTCCCGGTTATGCCTGCGCAGCATGTCCTTGGCCCAGGATGCCCGACATTGGGCCGTTCAGCGCGTTCCTAAGCCTGCGCGGAATACTGGGGACCGAGGGCGTGGGCGCCGCGTCGCTCCGGCGCCGCGTCGTCCGCCGTCCGGAAGGCGGCGGGTGCGGGTGCGGGGCCGACCGGCGACCCGATCAGTACTGAAAGAGGAGCTCGCGATACTTCGGCAGCGGCCAGAGGTCGTCGGCGACCACCGTCTCGAGCTCGTCGACCACGGTCCGTAGCGCCTCCTGGGCGGGGATGACCTTCGTGACGAACGCCTTTGCCTCGGCGGGGACCGACTTGGCGTCGTGGGCCTGGTGCTGAGCGTGCTCGAGCGCGGCGATCGCGTCGACGAGCGAATCGGCAAGACCCGATACCTTCTCGCAGACCGCGTTGATGCCTCGCGATGACGGTGCTCCGTTGAGGATCCCGAGGTATTGGGCCGTGGCCGGCAGGATCATCGTCGAGGCAATGTCACGCGCACAGCTCGCCTCGATGTTCGAGACCTTGACGTAGCGCTCCCAGTTGATCTCGACCCGCGCCTCGAGCTCGCGCTCGGACAGGACACCGAACCGGGAGAAGAGCTTCTTCGCCTTGTCGGTCGTGAGTGACGGGAGCGCGTCGACCGTGGTCCGGTTATTTGGCAGTCCCCGGCGCGCGGCCTCCGCATGCCACTCCTCGGAATAGCCGTTGCCCTCGAAGAGCACCTGCTTGTTGGCCCCGACGATCCCGGACAGGATCCGTGTCAGGCCATCGAAGTCGTCCGTCTTGAGCTTCTCGAGTTCGTCGGCGAGCTCCTCGAGCGAGTCGGCGACCGCGGTGTTCAGGACAGTTTGCGGCCAGTAGATCGGGGCGGACGAGCCCACGGCGCGGAACTCGAACTTGTTGCCGGTGAAGGCGAACGGCGACGTCCGGTTGCGGTCGGTCGCGTCTTTCGGGAGGACCGGCAGCGAGGTGACGCCGAGGTTCGCCGAGCCGCCCTTCTTGGAGCCCGACGTGGCTCCCTTGTCCAGCTGCTCGATGACGTCCTCGAGCTGAGACCCAAGGAAGATCGACATGATCGCGGGCGGGGCCTCGTTCGCCCCGAGACGATGGTCCTGGCCGGCGTCCGCGATGCTGGCCCGGAGCAGGTCGGCGTGGACGTTGACCGCGCGAATCACCGCGACGAGGAACGCCAGGAACTGGGCGTTGGCGTGCGGGTCGTTGCCCGGGTCAAGGAGGTTCTCGCCCTCGTCCGTGCCCATCGACCAGTTGTTGTGCTTGCCCGAGCCGTTGATCCCCGCAAACGGCTTCTCGTGGATCAGGAACATCAGCTCATGCTGAAGCGCGAGCTTCCGCATCAAGCTCATGACGACCATGTTGTGGTCCGACCCGACCGAGGTCGGCTCGTAGACCGGCGCCATCTCGAACTGGCCCGGCGCGACCTCGTTGTGGCGGGTCTTGGCCGGGATGCCCAGCCGCCAGAGCTCGCGGTCGAGATCCATCATGAACGCGAGGATCCGTTCTCGGATCGAGCCGAAGTACTGGTCATCGAGCTCCTGGCCTTTGGCCGAAGCAGAGCCGAAGAGCGTGCGCCCGGTCAGCACGAGGTCCGGCCGCTGCAGGGCGAGACGCCGGTCGACGAGGAAGTATTCCTGCTCCGGACCGATGTTCGTGAACACCCGGGCCGCGCTCGTGTTTCCGAACCAGCGCAGGACGCGGACGGCCTGCTTGCCGAGGGCCTCCTGCGAGCGCAGCAGCGGGATCTTGTGGTCGAGGGCCTCGCCCGTGTACGACACGAACGCCGTCGGGATCGTCATCGTGACGCCGTTCGGCTCGACCTGGAGGAAGATCGGACTGGTGACGTCCCAGGCGGTGTAGCCGCGGGCCTCGAACGTCGCCCGGATCCCGCCCGACGGGAACGAGCTCGCGTCCGGCTCGCCCTGGATCAGGTTCTTGCCGGAGAACTCCGCCATCGTCTGGCCATCGCCGGTCGGGTTGAGGAACGAGTCGTGCTTCTCGGCGGTCGAGCCGGTCATAGGCACGAACCAGTGGGTGTAGTGGGTCGCGCCGTGAGCCATCGCCCATTCCTTCACGCCGTGGGCGACCGCGTCGGCGATCACCTCGTCGAACGGCTCGAGGCCGTCGATCACGCGTCGGAGCCGCTTGAAGATCGGCTTGGCGAGGTACTCGCGCTGAACGCCCTCGTGGAACACGTACTGGCCATAGATCGCTTGGCCGGCCTGCTCGAGGTAGTCCTGGGTCTTCGCGACGCGGTGGGTCGCGATCTCCGCGATGGCAGCGTGTCGGGCGGTCATGGCTCTCCTGTCAGTGCCGGCGTGACGGGACGGCCGGGCGGCGAGGAGGCCCGGCGGATGGACGACGGTCCTCCAGCTCGTTTTCCTGCTCGAGTCCGGCCGCAGGCTGTGCTCCCCAAGCGCTCGACCGGATACTCCGTCCGAGGCAGATTAGCACCGGGGCCGGTTGCGGTTCAGTACCGCTGCCGTTGCTGTCTTGTGACTCATTCATCCGGCTCGGCCGGCATCGCTGCAGGCCGCGCGGCCGCCGATCGTGGGCCCCGGATCAGGCCGGCTTGCGGGCAGCGACGAGATCGTCGAGCAGCCGGCCGAACTCCCGCTCGACGTCGACGTAACGATCGGATCGGGCGACGATCGCCAGGTCGCCGGCCGGCGTAAGGCGCGTCCAGATCCGGCGCCGCGGCAGGTAGAACGTGATCGCGATCCCGCTGATGAGCGAGGTGAAGGCCGTCCAGACGATCCCCTGGCCCGGGTCCTTCTTGGCGATGAGCAGGGTGTACTCGCCAAAGCCGAGGACCCCGATGCTGAAGTCGGTGCCCAGCGCGGGAGTCGCCTCGTTGGCCCCAAGGGCGAGCGCATCGAGATACTCGACTTGGGGCGTCCCGTCCGCCTCCTTGCCGAGGACGCGGTACGGAACGACCAGGACGACGCCGGTCCCGTCAACGGGATCGGTGCTGAGCAGCAGCGTCAGGCCGATGTCGCGGCCAGGGACCGACATCGTGCTGTACGGGTGGCCCGCGGCCTTGCCGTCGAGGGGAACCTGGCCGTCCCAGAGCGGACGCCCATTCACGTCGCTGATGAGCAGGTGGACCGCCGGCCCGAACCCGTTCTGGTGGAACGTGTAGCCCGCGACGGCGAGCGGGTCGTTGACGCGGATTGTCTTGCGGGCGATCTCACGGCCGTCCTGGTAGACCGCGAGGTCTGTCGTGAAGTCCTTCGCCTGGCCCGTCTCGAAGAACCCGGGCGCCTCGAAGCCGAGGTTCTTGACGAGCAACAGGCCGGGCGTCCCGATCGGCTGGACCGTGAGCGAGTCGCCCTCGGTCACGATCAGCCCCTGTTCGTCCCCGAACACCGACGTCACGACCGCGGCGAGGAGGAAGAGGATCAGCCCGAGGTGGGTCAGCAGCGTTGCCATCTTCGTGTACTGGTGGCGATCGCCATAGAGGTAGCTCACTCCGTCGACGTTCGATTCGCGGAGCTTGAACCGATGCCGGCGCAGCGTGGAGCGGAGCGCATCGGCGGGCATGCCGGTCATCGCCGCCCGGTCCGGGAGGGTCGGCAGGAAGAACGGTTCGGGCTGGACGACGCGAACATCGACCGACTGGCGCCACAGGCGCGGCGTTCGGTCGAGCGTACAGACGACGATCGATATGACGAGCACGAAGAGCCCGACCGTGAACCACGTCGAGGTGAAGATGTGGAAGACCTGGAGCTGCTCGAGGGCACCGACGACGCCCTGTCCGAACACGCCGTCGTAGCGGTCATGGATGGTCGCCATCGCGTCCGCGTAGTCCGTCGCCGAGCGGAACGCGAATCCGGGTAGCTGGCGGATCGTCATCCCGACGACCGCGAGCAGCGACAGGACGATGATCTGGGCGACCGCGAAGTTGACGGACGTCAGCAGACGCCACACCGCCCGACCGAGCCGGGCCAGCGGGTCCGACTGGACGGACCGCACGTTGGCGGCCAAGGTGGCGACCGGACTTGCGATCGGAGGCTCCTAGACGGACGCGGTCGTGGCGGTCGGCACCGCCGCCTGGCCGGCCGCGGCCCGTGCGGCAACAAGACCGTTCTCGAAGTCGGCCACGAGGTCATCGAGGTCCTCGAGCCCGATCGAGCAGCGCAGGAGACCGGGCGTGATGCCCGCGCTCGCCAGCGCCGCGTCGTCGAGCTGGCGATGCGTCGTCGATGGCGGATGCACGACCATCGTGAAGACGCTGCCGAGCGAGGCCGTCAGCTCGGGGATCGACAGCGCGTCGATGAACGCACGCCCCGCCGCTCGGCCGCCTTGGAGCTCGAACGCAAGCATCCCGCCGCCGACCGACAGCTGGCGCATCGCGACATCGCGCTGCGGATGGCTGGCCAGGGACGGGTGGTAGACGCGCGCCACGCCGGCCTGACGCTCGAGCCATGCGGCGAGTGCCGCCGCCGTGCCGGCGTGCCGCTCCATCCGGATCGCAAGCGTCGAGATGCCGCGGAGGACGAGGAACGCCGAGTTCGGGGCGAGCGACGCGCCGGTGTCGGTCTGGAGGAGCCGGATCGGATCGATCAGCTGACGCCGGCCGCATACGACGCCGGCAAGGACGTCGCTGTGGCCCGACAGGTACTTCGTCGCCGACTCGATCACGAGATCCGCGCCGAGCTCGATCGGCCGGCAGAGATACGGCGAGGCGAACGTGTTGTCGACGACGTAGAGCGCGCCGTGGCGGTGGGCGGCGTCGGCGAGCGCGGCGTGATCGGCGACGACGATCGTGGGGTTGGCGATGGTCTCGGCGTAGAGGACCCGTGTCGGCGCCGCCTCGAGCGCCGCCTCGACGGCCCCGAGATCGGTCATGTCGACGTGATCAGTCGTGACGCCGAGTCGTCGCAGCACGCTTCCGAAGAGTGATCGGGTCGTCCCGTACGACGCCTGCGTGGCCACGATCCGATCCCCTGCCGAGACAAGCGACACGATCGCGGCGTGGATGGCCCCCATCCCGGAAGCGAACGCGAATCCCGCCTCGGCTCCCTCGAGCTCGGCGACCGCGGACGCGAGGGCCGCGACGGTCGGGTTATCGATGCGGCTGTAGGCGTAACCCGGCTGTTCGTCGGTCAGGACGGCCCCGAGCGAGGCAGCGTCGTCGCTCGAGAACGTGACCGTCTGGTAGATCGGCACCGACGTCGGGCGCTGGTCGACACGCGGGATGCGATGGGCCGCCCGGATCGCCCGGGTCGAAAAGCCGGTGGGCCGATCGGGCGAGGGATCGCGCGGCGACTGGGGGTCGTGCTCCGGCATGGCCGGATGCTACACCGAGTCGTCGGCTGACCCACCAACGCCAACCGGAAAGCCCATGACCCGGTTCTTGCCGCCGCGCTTCGAGGCATACATCGCCTCGTCGGCGCTGATCAGTAGCTCGTCGCTGGTCCGGCCGTCGTCAGGATAGCTCACGACGCCGACGGAGATCGACGCGTGAATCGGACGTCCCGAGACGGGGATGTTGAGCTCGGTGACGCCGATCCGGACCTTCTCCGCAAGCACGTATGCGCCGGTGGGATCGGTCTCGGGAAGAAGAACGACGAATTCGTCGCCGCCGTATCTCGCGGCCGTATCGATCTTCCGGACGCCTGATCGGATCACCTCACTGACGCCGCCCAGGACCCGATCGCCGAAGTAGTGGCCGTTCCGATCGTTGATCGCCTTGAGCTCATCGAGATCCATCATCAGCAGGCAGAAGCCCCGATTCGATCGGGCGCTCCGGGCGATCTCGCGGTCGACCGCGGCGAAGAAGAACGTCCGGTTGAAGAGGCCCGTGAGGGGATCGATCGTGGACAACCGGATCGCCGCGTCTCGCGCCCGACGCTGCTCGCGAGCGATGACCATCGCGACGTACGCGAGCAGGACGAGAGCCGTGAGGTTGATGCCGACCTTGGCGACGTCGACCGGCGCGATCGGTCCGCTGCCCGGCGATGCGATCGCGAAGACGTAGGCGAGGCTCGCGATGGCGGCAAGCGCGAACGTCACTCGCGCCGAAACGACGAGGGCCGCCCCGCCGACGATCAGTGGGTAGGTGAAGAAGAACGGACTCTCCTTGCCATCGGTCAGCAGGATGAGGAGTGTCGCGAACGTGATCGCCACGCTGCCCTCGACCACGAACTTGGCGGTCCCGAGCGAACTCGGTGGCAGGAGGTCGTGGACGACGAGGACGAACAGCCCACCGGTGGCGAGAAGGGCGAAGATCGCCGGCTGCGTCGCCGGCCAGAGGCCTGTCACGGCGACGATCGTCGAGGTCGCGAGGATGAACACCCAGCTCACGATCCGGACGACGCGGTCGTAGGCACCCGTCGGGACACCGTCCGGCTCGACGAGGCCAGGTGGCTCGCCGCGGACAGACGTGAACGTGGCGGTGACCTGATCGCCGAGGTCAGCCTGGCGACCGATCGCCAGGGGGCTTCGCCTGCCGAACATCGGCGGCAGCAACACTGCAGCCATGACCAGAAGGTTGGCGACGACGGCGACCAAAAGGAACGTCAGGATCGACTCGAGCGCCACCGTGTAGACCTCTCCTCGCGCGCGCCAGGGCGAGGGTCGTGCCCCGTGACCCGCATGTTATTCCCTACCATTGCCCGTTCCTACCTGGTCCCCCACTGGTAGGACTGCTTCACCATACGCAGATAGACGAACGTTTCGGTGTCCCGGACGCCATCGATGGTGCGCAGACGCTCCGCTAAGAATCGAAGAAGTCCTTCGTTGTCCTCGCACACGGTCTCGATGAGGATGTCGTAGGTCCCGGCGGTGATGACGACGTAATCCACCTCTGGGAACTCCGCGACGGCCGCGGCGACCGACATGAGTCGGTCGGCCTCGCAGCGGATCCCGATCATCGCCATCTGCAGGAAGCCGAGCTTCAACGGGTCGGTGACGCCGACGACCTGGAGGATGCCGCGGTCGACGAGGCGGTTGGTCCGCGCGCGGACGGCCGCCTCGGAGACGCCGAGTTCCGCGGCGATCTGGGTGAACGGCCGTCGGCCGTCCTGCTGGAGGTGCTCGATGATCCGCTTGTCGAGGTCGCTCACCTCGTCGCCGGTCCGGCCGGACATCCGCGGCCGCGTGCTCGTCACGGCTTGGGGCTCGCGGACGCCGACACCGCTACCGGCGGGGCCGTCCTCGTCGCGATCGGCACGACCGATCGCTGCTGGAGTGGCCAGAGAAGGGGGTCGAGCAGGGCCGCGATCCCCCCGGCCTCCTTCTGGCGGGTGAAGTCGGGGGCCGTGGGAAAGCCGGTGACCGGCCCGAACTCGACGAGGATGTTCAGGCCGACGAAGGCGTACGGCGGGTTGCCCTGGGCCGGCGCCTTCTTCGGGTCCCAGGCAATCGCTGCGCGGAGTCCGGCGCTGGTGCGGTACTCGCTAATGACCAGCGGCCAGTTGCCGACGGCAGCGTTGATTTTCTTCACGAGGGCCGCATCGGGGCCGCCCGTCGTCGCGTTGTTGACCTGAAGATCGAGGTCTCCCGCGCGGATCGCCCGAAAGACCTGGTCGGCCGTCGCGGGCTCGGTCAGGTGCGGATCGGGCGTGATGACCGGGGTTGGCTGCACCGTCGGCGGGGCGACAGAGGGAGGCGGGCTGGCGCAGGCAGTGACGAGGGCGATCGCCATCACCGCACCGGCCCCGAGGCGGGCAGTGCGATTCGAAACTCGCATGATCTGGCCGATGCTAGCACGGTGTTCGCACCGAGAGCCCCCCTGACCTATGTACCTTGCGTGCCATCTGAGCGTGGTAACCCTCAACCATCGTCGAGCAGATCGAGCACAGGTGCGAATCGCTCGATCGACGCGCGGGTGATCGGATCGACGACAAGCTGGACGTGCCCGATCCCGGCCCTCGCGTAGGCGCGAAGCTCCTCGGCCATCTCGGCCGGTGATCCTTCGAGCGGCTTGACGGCCTGAGCGTCCGAGGTATCGCCCATCGTCCGGCCGGTTCCGCCGGGCAGCCGGACCTGGACCGCCACGGTCCGCTCGATTGCGTTCGGATCGCGTCCCACCTCCCCACAGGCCGCGTCGACCTTCGCCGTGAGGGCGGCCACGCCGGCGGGCGAGTTATCCGTGTCGGCATACCACGAGTTCCACGAATCGACGTGCGGAGCGGTGATCCGAAGCATCCGCGCCCCGTTCGATCCGATCATCAGGGGCGGACCGGCCGGGCGCGGGCCGCGGGGCAGGAGCTCGCAGTCCCGGGCGCTGTACCAGGTCCCCTCGAAGTCGATCTTGCCCTCGCGCAGCAGCGTCCGGATGATCGTGAACGCCTCCTCGAACCGGTCGATGCGATGATCGAACGGGATGCCGAAGGCGCGGAATTCGGTTTCGTTCCAGCCGGCGCCCAGGCCAAGGACGAACCGCCCGCCGGAGATCTCGTCGATGGTCGCCGAGCGCTTCGCGAGAATCGCGGGGTTGTGGAAGTTGGTGCAGGCGACGAGTGGCCCCAGCTCGATCCTCTTCGTCACTGCCGCAAGCGCGGCCAGCAGGGACCACGCCTCCCACGGGCCGCGCGGTTCCAGATCCGGCCAACGGTAGAGGAGGTGCTCACCCAGCCACACGGAGTCATATCCGAGGTCCTCGATCGCGCGGGTCATGTCGAGGATCTCGCTCCAGCGGACCTCGCGTTCGACCTCGGGCAGCTGGACACCCACCTTCAGCGGACGGGACATCGGGCGGACCTCCGGTCTGCGGGCCTGTCGATACCGGAAATGGTAGCGGGGGCGATCAGGAGACGGAGCTTGCGACCCGGCGGGCGTGGAGGAGCGGCGAAGAGAGGAACAGGTCGGCGCCTGCAACATACGTCACGAGGGCCACATCGTGGACGTTGCACACGCGCATGACGGTCTGGATGTCGGGATCGTGGGGGTGTGCGCTCAGCGGATCGGTGAAGAAGAAGACCGCCCGGATCCGACCGACGGCGACGAGCGCCGCGATCTGGGCGTCGCCGCCCATCGGCCCCGACAGGACCGTCTCCACCTCGAGCCCGACCTTATCGCGCAGAAGCGTCCCCGTCGTCGCCGTGGCGATGAGGTCGAACTCCGCGAGGCGGGTGCGGTTGTAGGTCGCCCAGGCGACGAGATCGGCCTTCCGGCCGTCGTGGGCGATCACGGCCAGCGTGTCTCGGTCAGGCATCGCGCCGCTGCTCCCTTCCGGGCGCGGCGTACCCGCGCATGACGCTGTCGACGATTCGCTCCGCGAAGTCGAGCGTCAGCTCGCCGCCGAACATCAGGCGGAAGTAGACCGGCCCGACGAGCAGCTCCGTCGCGACGTTCGGGTCCGCGTCGGGACGCAGGTCGCCGCGCTCGATGCCGCGCCGGACGACAGCCGCGACCTGCGCTCTGCGAGCCTCGACGACGGTTGCCCGGAACGGGTCGCCGAGAGACGGGTTGATCGCGATCTGCGAGAGGAGGGCCTGGATGACCGGGCCGAAGTCGGTCTCGGTCACGGCTCGCATCGGGTTGAGGACGGCCGCGAGCATCTCCTCGCGCGTGTCGCCGCTGTCGACGACCGCGACGTGGGGCGATCCCAGCTCGACGAGGAGCTCCTGCATCAGGCCTTCTTTCGACGACCAGTGCCGGTAGATCGTGGCCTTGCCGACGCCGGCGCGGGCCGCCACATGCTCCAACCGGAGGGCAGTGAAGCCTCCGTCGATCAGGAGCTCGCGTGCGGCGTCGAGGATTGCCCGATGAGCCCGGGTGCTTCGCGGTCGACCAGTGCGACCTGGTGCCGCGACGGGACTCGCGTCCGACTTGCGGAACGGCGCGTCTTGATTCTTGACGATCATGCCGCTATGATACGGAACGGATCGTATTATTGCAAGAGATTAAGCCGACCCTGACGCCTCGCCTGAGCGGCGAGCGCGGATCAGTCGCGGGTTCGGTACGCCCTCAGATCGGACCTCGGCCGGACCGGCGACCGGTGATGAAGCCGTACCCGACGACTGCGATGACCGCGCCGATGACCGCCACGACGATGGTCTGGATGTTGATGCCGGTCGTGTAGTCCTTGCCGCCCGTCAATAGGCCCGCGACGAAGCCGCCGATCAGCCCTCCGACGATCCCGAGGACGATGTGGCCGATAACCCCGAGGCCTTCGTCACCCTTGACGAGGTACCCCGCGAGATAGCCTGCAACTGCCCCGACAATGAGCCACGAGATGATGCCCACGGGCGCCCTCCTCTGTCGACTTCGGCCGACGATTCTGATCACCCCCGACGCACCATAGGCGCCCGAGGTCGGCGCCGGCAAGGATGGAAACCCGTTCACGAATCTCGCGCAGACGCCGGGGGTGTCAGCGAGCGGACATCTCGGCGCTTGCATGGCGGCGTAGCATCCGCTTCGAACCAGCGTCGCGAGGGGACGTCCGATGACCGAGGGTCCGGGCCAGCTCGAAGTCAACCTCCAGGTCGATGACGATGTGTCTCCACTCGAGCTGGAGGAGCTTACCGCCGCCATGCGGCGGGAGTTGCTCCTGCTCGATGTCGAGTCGGTCGACCGTGTCTCAGGGGGTCCCGCGCCGGAAGGCGCCAAGGGCATCGAACTCGCCGCGATCGGCGCGCTGATCGTGAACCTCGGGAAGGCGACACCGGTCCTCGGCCAGGTCGTCGAGGTGATTCAGGCCTGGGCCTCCCGTTCCCCGAACCGCACCGTGAAGCTGACCCTCGCCGGGGATACCCTCGAACTCGGCGGCATCTCCGCGAGCGATCAGCACCAGGTGATCAAGGACTGGATGGCCCGACACGCCAAGCCGGTCGTCGAGCGGGAGCCGGCCAGGTGACGGCGAAACGCAGCGCCCTGATCGTTGCAACCAGCGAATACGACGATGCCCGACTCTCCCCGCTCGATGGGCCGGGTCGAGACGCTGACGCACTGCGGACGGTGCTCGCCAATGTCGAGATCGGCGAGTTCGATGTGCAGTTGGCTCTCAATACCCCAGTCGATGCGCTCCGCAGGACCCTCGAGACGTTCTTCACCAACCGGGGTAGGGACGATTTGCTGCTCGTCCATTTCTCCGGCCATGGCCTGAAGGACGACGACGGCCAACTCTATCTTGCGGCCGCTGACACGGAAATCGACCGACTATTGTCGACCGGCGTCGACGCGTCGTGGGTGAACCGGCTGATGAACAAGTGCCGGTCGGAAAAGATTGCCCTCTTCCTCGACTGCTGCTTCGCAGGCGCTTTCACGACCGGGATGGCGCGCCGGGTCGGCGTCGATACGGCCGGGGTCAAGGAGCAGTTCAACGGCAGCGGCGTGTTCGTGATCGCGGCCTCGGATGCGATGCAGTACTCGTTTGAGGGCGGCAAGCAGGTCGGCCAACCGCCGGAACCGTCGCCGTTCACGAAGGCCCTCGTCGACGGGCTCCAGAGTGGCGAGGCGGACAGGAACGAGGATGGCGTCGTCTCGATCAACGAGCTGTTCGACTACCTCGAGGACCGCATCCGGGAGACCTCCCCGTCGCAGACGCCGACCAAGTCGGCGTTCAACCAGGTCGGCGACTGGGCGATCGCGCGCAGCACCCGCGTCCCGAGCATTCGCCTGCTGCCGGAGGGCCTCCAGCAGCTCCTCAAGAGCGAAAACCCACTCGATCGGATCGGCTCTCTGATCGACCTTCGGGACCTGGTCAGGGGATCCGACAGTCGACTCACCGAGGCCGCCATGCAGGCGCTTCTGCGGCTCGCCAAGGACGACAGTCGCTCAGTGGCCGCGAGAGCCCAGCGCGTGATCGACGAGGAGGAGACAAGGTCTGGAACGGCGGTCAACGCCGAACTAGGGCAGATTGCATCGCCGATCGAAGTCCCGGCTCCGGCTCCGGCTCGGGCTCCGGCTCCGGCTCCGGCTCCGGCTCCGATCGAGGCTCCACCGGTTGCTATCCCGACCGCATCACCGCCCGCGGCAGTCGTTCCACCTCCGGAGCACGTCGTTGTCGCTCCGCCAGCCGCCGCATTCGTCGCGCCGGCACCGCCGGCTGTCGCCCGCGCCTCGGAGGCCCCCGCTGTGCCGCCGGCAGGTCCCGCGTGGGGCCAGGCCCAGAACACCGCCGCACCACCTCCGACAGGGGCGGCCCCCGCCGGGCCGCAGTGGCGATCACCTCAAGCGCGACGAGAGCCTGCCGGGGCCGTGCCATGGAACCTCGGACGGGCCGCGGCCCGGCCATTCGTCGGGTCGATCCTGTGGGTGATGTTCCAGGTCCTCTGGATCCTCGTCACGAGCACGGCCATCCTCGACGATCCCGACTCGCTCGACCGCCTGACGACTACAGCCTCCCAGTTGGCCGTCCTGCTTGCGATCGTCTCGACGGTGATCGTCGTGATCGCGGAGATTGTCGTTCCGGCTCTCCGTGTTCCCAACGGATACGCCTACGCCGTCATCGGTCGAAATCGATGGGCCGCCGCCGGCCTCCTCGGCGCTGCCGCCGGGTTGACGATCGGTCCGGTCGTCGGGGCCGCCTATTCCAGTTCGTCCTACTCAATTGAGCTCGGAGACATCGTTTTTGGCGCCCTCGGGTTCATCGCCGCCGAGGCGATCGTCGGCCGCTGGTTCGCCGGAAATCGACAGGATCGATCACAGACCGCGTGACCCGGGTCAGCCCGGGCCGTCGAGTTCCTCGATCGATGCCTCGGAGGGTTCGCGAGCCGCCTGGAGTCGCCGCGCGCTCGCTTCTGCGCCGCGCATGACGCGGAGGATGTTGCCGCCGGCGATCGCCCGCACGTCGTCGTCCGAGTAGCCGCGGCGGAGCAGCTCGCCAAGGAGGTTCGGGAACCCGGAGACGTCGTCGAGGCCGTCGGGCAGCAGCTCGGCGCCGTCGAAGTCGCTGCCGATGCCCACGTGGTCGACGCCCATGACCCCCGCGAGGTGATCGATGTGGTCGGCGACCTGGCCGACGGTCGTCCTCGGGGCCGGGTGCTCGGCGAGCCAGCGGGCGCGAGAGGCGTGGATCTCGGAGTAGGTCGCCTCGGGGTGCTGAGCGATGAATTCGTCTTCGGCGATCTCCGCCGGTGCCACATGCGTCTTGACCTCGGCGGAGATGAAACCGGAGAGGAACACCGCCATGACGATGCCGCCGTTGCCCGGCACGCGCCGCAGGATCTCGTCGGGGACATTGCGAGGGTGATCGGTGACCGCCCGGGCACCCGAGTGGGAGAACATCACAGGAGCCTCGGCGACGTCCAGCGCCGCCGCCATCGTCGCCGGCGAGACATGGCTCAGGTCGACGAGCATCCCGAGCCTGTTCATCTCGCGGACGACCTCGAGGCCGAATGGCGTCAGACCGTTGTGTTGCGGGGCGTCGGTTGCTGCATCGGCCCAGCGCGTCGTTCGCCAATGGGTCAGCGTCATGTAGCCCACGCCGCGGGCGTGGAGCTGGCGGAGCGCGGCGAGAGAACTCGCGATCATCGATCCGCCCTCGAGGCCGAGGAGGGACGCAATGCGGCCGGAGACAAAGGCGCTCTCTACCTCATCGGCGGTCGTGGCGAGGGCAAAGGTGTCCGGATAGCGTTCTACGAACCGGTGGACGATGTCGAGCTGCTCGACCGCCATCCGGAGCCCCTCGAGCTCGGGCAGGGCGGCCGGCACCCAGACCGACCAGAATTGGCCGCCGACGCCACCGGCCCGCAGGCGAGGGATGTCCGTGTCGAGGCCATCGACGTGATTGCGAAGGTCGACGCTCGAGGTGCGCAGGCCAACGCGCTCGCGAAGGGCGATCGCCAGGTCGTTGTGGCCGTCGATGAGCGGCGCATCGCGGAGGATCGCCCGAGCGCGAGCGACGAAGGGGTCGTCGGATGCCGTGGTTCGCCTCGATTCAGGTGAGCGCTGGGGTCCCACAGGGGCCAAGGCGAAGCGTATCGTTCCGCGAGGCCATCCGAGACCGGCCGGCCGCTGACGTCCATCCGGGCTTGCCAAACCCCGCCGTTCGGACAACCGTTACTCCTCGTCGTCGCTCCGTTCCTCGGTTAACTCGGCCAAGACCTCAGCCGCGTCCTGGCTGCCGCCGTCGGCCAGGCGTCGAAGCTCGTCGAAGTCACCCCGCTCGCCCGCGAGTTCGACGAGCTGGTCGATCGCGTCCTGGCTGCCGCCGTCGGCCAGGCGTCGAAGCTCGTCGAAGTCACCCCGCTCGCCCGCGACTTCGACGAGCTCGTCGACTGCATCTCTGTCGCCGTTCGCAGCCCGTTCGCGCAGGCCCGAAAGCTGGGGATCAGTCATGCGGCATGCCTTTCGTCGCAAACGGGCAGTTACCCAGTAGGCGTTCAGCCATCGGGGAGCTCGTATGCCGGACCGAATGTCTACCCGATGAGATATGAACTCGTGTTGGTCGGCCCTCAGGAGGGGGTGGTCGGGGTGGTCGGGGTGGTCGGATTCGAACCGACGATCTCCTGCTCCCAAAGCAGGTGCGATGCCAGGCTTCGCTACACCCCGCCTGTGCGTAGCGCCGGGGAGACCGCCCGCAACGCTTCTATCATCAATCCTGGTTGCCTGTCACAGCGACTAGATAAATGGAGAATGCAGTGCAGCCGGCCCCCCGGCGAGGGATCATTCTACGGCCCTCGGCGACCGCGCTGAACTTCTCGCCCTTGGCGGCCGTACATCACGACGGGCCGGCAGTGTCCAACGAAGACCCCCATCATTAGTCCGCTCAACACGAAACTCCAGCCCGTGTCGCGCCGATGCGCGCCGACGGGAGGCGAGGAGATGCGGTGACGGCTCAGCCCTCCGCGGTCGTCGTCGACCACGAGGTCGCGGAGTATCCCGGCGGCTTCCGGGTCTGGCACGAGCTGCGCTCGAACCCCTCGTTCTGGGTCGGCTCGGGGATGGTCGTGATCATCCTCGCGGCGGCGATACTCGCGCCCGTGCTGGCTCCGCACGACCCGGATCAGCAGTTTCGGCGCGAGGGCCTCAACGCCCACGGTGACCCGATCGGGCCGTCGCCCGGGTTTCCACTCGGCACGGACCTGCTGGGCCGTGACGAGCTGAGCCGGATCCTGTTCGGCGCCCGAAATTCGCTGACCGTGGGCATCGTCGCGAACGTCCTGGCCACGATCATCGGCGTTGCGGTCGGGTCGATCGCCGCGTTCGGCGGCCGCCGCGTCCTTCGGCTCGGGAAGCAAAAAGGGCCCGGGATCACGATCGTGCTGCCAATCGAGACCGTCCTCATGCGGGTCACCGACGCCGTCCTGTCGTTTCCCGTGCTGCTCCTTGCGATCGCCCTCGTCGCGATCGTCGGGCCTAGCCTGCCGCTCGTCGTTGGCGTGATCGCAGGTGTCCTGTGGACGGGCGTCGCTCGGATCATCCACAGCCGGATGATCGTGCTGCGGGAGTCGGAGTTCGTGACGGCGGCCCGGGCTGTCGGCGTCCCGACCCGCCGGATCGTCACCCACCACGTCCTGCCTCACCTGAGCTCGATCATCGTCGTCTACGCCACGCTCGGCATCGCCTCGACCGTGCTGTTCGAGGCGACCCTGTCGTTCCTGGGAGTTGGCATCCCATTGCCAGCCGCAACCTGGGGGCAGATGATCAGCCAGCACTTGGGTTACTACGACGCCGATC